>NZ_BAAAOS010000037.1:5628-141419 GCF_039530625.1 Kribbella sancticallisti
GCCTCGGCGCCGCCGGACCAGTTGCGCGCGGCCAAGCCGCGGGTGCCGCGGGTCGAGTCGCTCACCGGTCTGCGCTGGTGGGCGGCGTTCTTCGTCTTCACGCACCACATGACGAACCTCGCGCCGTTGCCGATCGCGGAGTTCCTCAAGTGGGGCACCTCGGGCGTCACCTTCTTCTTCGTCCTGTCCGGTTTCGTGCTGACCTGGTCGGCCCGGCCCGGAACGAAGATCCGGACCTTCTACCGGCGCCGGTTCGCCCGGATCTGGCCGGCTCACATGGTGGCGCTGCTGCTCGCCGTGTTCGTCTTCTACCGGCCCGACCCGGATCCGTCGATGCCGTGGATCAAGCCACTGGCCGTCGGGGTGCTGCTGCTGTCGGTGGTGCTGCTGCACGGCTGGTCCAACGATCCGACCATCATCTGGGGCGGCAACCCGGCCTCCTGGACGCTGTCGGTCGAGGCGTTCTTCTACGCCTACCACCCGTTCGTGCAGCGGGCGACGGCGCGACTGCGGGTGGCCGGCGGCGCGATCATGTGCGCGTCGATCGTCGTCATCGGATGCGCCTACTACCTGGCGCTGTTCCATTTCCCGAAGACCGTCCCGGTGTTCCCGCAGCCGGTGCTGCACTCGGTGGCGTTCCTGTTCGGCATCGGCCTGGCGATCATGATCAGGTCGCAGTGGCGGCCGCGCCTCCCGGTCTGGGTGGCGTTCCTGATCTTCGCCGTCGGCCTGTTCACCCTGTACTACACCGGCGAGCACCCGGCGCAGTTCCCGCTCGCGACGACGTTGGGTCTGACCCAGCGGGTCTGGCTGACCGTGCTCTACGGCATCGTGATCGTGGCCGTCGTGTCCAGGGACCTGCGCGGTGGCCGTTCGTGGCTGCGCAGCCGGCCGCTGGTCGCGCTCGGCCAGTGGTCCTACTCCTTCTACCTCGTGCACGCCACGCTGATCTACGCCGTCCGTGAATTCAACGGCCTGCAGGGTCCGCGGTCCTCGGACAACCTGACCTGGTACGCCGGCCTGCTCGTCCTCTCGATCTTCGCCTCCTGGCTGCTCTACAAGTTCGTCGAGCACCCGCTGGAGCGGCGACTCAGAGGTTCCCGATGAACGATTCAAACCAAGTGTTGGAGTTTCCGTGCGAGTGACAGTAGTTGCCCTGGGCAAGATCGGACTGCCGTTGGCGGTCCAGTTCGCGACCAAGGGCCACCAAGTGGTCGGCGTCGACATCAACCAAGGGCTGGTCGACCAGGTCAACGCCGGGCAGGAGCCGTTCCCGGGTGAGGCGCACCTGGCCGAACTGCTGGCCGAGACGGTCGGTGACGGGCGTCTGCGCGCCACCACCGACTACGCCGACGCGATCCCGGGCAGCGACGCCGTCGTCATCGTGGTGCCGCTGTTCGTGGACGAGAAGACCGGCGAGCCCGAGTTCGGCTGGATGGAGAACGCGACCCGGTCGCTGGCCGAGCACCTGTCGCCCGGCACCCTGGTCAGCTACGAGACCACCCTGCCGGTCGGCACCACCCGGAACCGCTGGAAGCCGCTGATCGAGGAGGTCTCCGGCCTCACCGAGGGCACCGACTTCCACCTGGTCTTCTCCCCGGAGCGGGTGCTCACCGGCCGCGTCTTCGCGGACCTGCGCAAGTACCCGAAGCTGGTCGGCGGGCTGTCCGAGGAAGGCGCCAAGCGGGCCACCTCGTTCTACGAGGCCGTGCTGGACTTCGACGACCGTCCGGACCTGGCCCGCGGCAACGGCGTCTGGGACCTCGGCTCGGCCGAGGCCTCGGAGTTGGCCAAGCTGGCGGAGACCACCTACCGCGACGTCAACATCGGCCTGGCGAACCAGTTCGCCCGGTTCGCCTCGGCGAACGGCATCGACGTGCACCAGGTGATCGAGGCCTCGAACTCGCAGCCCTACAGCCACATCCACCGGCCCGGCATCGCCGTCGGCGGCCACTGCATCCCGGTCTACCCGCGGCTGTACCTGTGGACCGACCCGGAGGCGACCGTCGTCCGCGCCGCCCGTGAGGCCAACCTCGGCATGCCGGACTACACCATCGGTCTGCTCGAGGGCGCGTACGGCGACCTGACCGGCGCGCGCGTCGTCGTGCTCGGTGCCGCCTACCGTGGTGCGGTCAAGGAGACAGCCTTCTCTGGCGTTTTCCCGACCGTCGAGGCGCTGAAGGCCCGTGGTGCCGAGGTGTTCGTGCACGACCCGATGTACACCGATGAGGAGCTGCAGGGCCTGGGCTTCACGCCGTTCCACCTCGGTGACGCGGCCGACGCCGCCGTCCTGCAGGCGGACCACCCGGAGTACAAGCAGCTGACCCCGGCCGAGCTGACCGGCGTGAAGGTGCTCGTCGACGGTCGTGACAGCACTGACCCGGCTCGCTGGGCGGGTGTCCGTCGGATCGTGATCGGAAGGTCGGTCGGCCTGTGACGAGGTCCCCGGAAGAACTTCGGGTGGTGATGCTCGTCGCGAACGACGTCACCAACGACAGCCGGGTCCGTAAGGAGGCCGCGACGTTGGCCGCGGCCGGTGTAGAGGTCACTGTTCTCGGGATCGCGCCGACCGGCGAACCCCAGTCCCGGGAGATGCTCGACGGCGCCCTGGTGGTCCGGGTCGCCGCGCCGTTCAACCTGCGCGAGGAGCGCAAGGAGCGGCGGACCCGGCGGCGGGACTGGCGCCCGCCGCTGGTCGGTTACAAGACCAAGCGCGCGTACGTCGCCCGCAGCCACCGGGTGCAGGCCGGCCTGAAGGAGCTGAAGGCGGACTCCGGTCACGCGATGACCGCGAAGAAGCCGGGCCCGGCCGGATCGCTCGCCTTCAAGGCGGGCGTGGTCACCCGGCTGGTCCGCCGGGTCGGCTGGCAGACCGCGGCCAAGGGTGTCTGGGTCCGCAAGGGCGTCGGCAACAAGCTGGACAAGCCGTTCAAGTTCGGCTGGCGCGCGTACGACGGTGTCATCCACCGGATGAGCTGGCCGGCGCCGTGGCGCCGGGTGCATCCCGAGGCGATCGATCTGGAGCTCGCCTTCGGCGACCTGGTCGACCGGCTCGAGCCGGACGTGGTGCACGCGCACGACATGCACGTGATCGGCGTCGCCTCCCGGGCGGCGGGCCGGGCGAAGCTGCGCGGCAAGGAGCTCAAGTTCGTCTACGACGCGCACGAGTACGTCGCCGGCCTGTCCCGGTACGGCGGCCGCACGCGCCGGTTCATCTCGGCCTGGGCCAAGCACGAGGCGGAGTACATCGGCACGGCCGACCGGGTGATCACGGTCAGCCCGGCGATCGCCCGCACGCTGAAGAGCCGCTACAAGCTGACCGCCGAGCCGACCGTCATCATCAACTCGCCGAGCCTGTCCGAGGTCTCGGCCGACGTCATCGACCTGCGCACTCGGCTGTCGCTGCCCGCGGACGTGCCGTTGATCGTCTACAGCGGTGGGGTGACCCGGGCCCGTGGGGTCGAGACCGCGATCGAGGCGCTCAAGTACCTGCCCGCGGTGCACCTGGCCGTGGTCTGCGTGCCGTCGACCAAGATCCCGTCGGTCGACGCGCTGAAGGAACTGGCCATCTC
This sequence comes from Kribbella sancticallisti, assembly GCF_039530625.1. Taxonomy (NCBI): domain Bacteria; kingdom Bacillati; phylum Actinomycetota; class Actinomycetes; order Propionibacteriales; family Kribbellaceae; genus Kribbella; species Kribbella sancticallisti. The sequence continues at coordinate 9,201 of NZ_BAAAOS010000037.1, forward strand.
GCTCGAGGTCGACGACCGGGTGCACTACGTCGAGCCGGTCGGCTACGACGAGGTGGTCCCGTTCCTGAAGACCGCGGACGTCGGGCTGATCCCGATCCTGCGCTACCCCAGTCATGAGATGTCCCTGCCGAACAAGGTCTTCGAGTACGTCTTCGCCGGCCTGCCGGTGGTCACCAGCAACATGCCGAGCCTGACCGAGTTCGTCGAGCGGACCGGGATCGGCGAGGTGTTCGAGGCGGCCGACGCCGTGGACCTGGCCGCGAAGGTCAAGGTCGTGCTCGCCGACCCGGACCGCTACCGCGAGCGGCTGACCGACCCGGAGTACCTGCGGGAGGTTTCCTGGGACGGCCAGGCGGCGCACCTTCGCGACCTCTACACCGAGATGCTCGGCCGGCCGCTCGAGGTCGTTCGCCGGCCCGGTGACGAGACGCACGGCCGCCGGGTGCTGATCGGCCCGGTCAACAGCGCGGGCCAGGCCTACCTGTGGGCCACCTCGCTCACCCGTGAGGCCCCGTCCATCGCGGCGGAGTCGCTGACCACCGGTGGCGGCAAGTACGACTTCAAGGTGCATCGCACGGGGACATACAAGCAGTACCGCGGCGACCTGCGCTGGCAGCTCGACCTGACCTCGTGGACCCTGCGCAACGTCACGCACGTGCTGTTCGAGGCCGGCCGGCCGATGTTCGGGCAGCTCCGCGGGCAGATGTTCGACGTGGATGTGCCGATGCTGGACTCGGCCGGGATCAAGCACGGGCTGATCTTCCACGGCTCGGAGGTTCGCGATCCGGCCCGGCACCGGGCGAAGTACCGGTTCTCGCCATTCGCGGACCGCAACGACGAGCTGACCATGCGGTTGCAGGCGGCCAACGACCGGATGCGCGAGCACCTGGCCGGGTACGACGGGCCGCGGTTCGTCACCACCCCCGACCTGATCGAGTACGTCGACGACAGCGAGTGGCTGCCGGTCGTCGTCGATCCGGACGAGCTGGCCTCGTCGGAGCCGGTGCTGGAGCGTGAGATCCCGGTGGTGCTGCACGCGCCGTCGGCGAGCGCGCTGAAGGGATCGGTCTTCGTCGACCCGGTGCTGACCGCGCTGGACGCGAAGGGCGTGATCAAGTACCAGCGGGTCCGCGGGGTGCCGCACTCGGAGTTGATGGCGATGGTGAAGTCCGCCGACATCGTCGTCGACCAACTGCTGCTCGGCTCGTACGGCGTGTTCGCGTGCGAGGCGATGGCGGCCGGGCGGGTCACCGTCGGCCATGTCGCGGACCACGTCCGGGCCCTGCTGCCGACCGAGTTGCCGATCGTCGAGGCGACCCCGGACGACCTGGTCGAGGTGATCGAGCGACTGATCGCCGAGCGGGAAGAGGCACGCAAGCTCGCCGACGCCGGACCGCGCTACGTCCAGGAGATCCACGACGGCCGGAAGTCCGTCGAGGTGCTGCTGCCCTTCCTGGGTGGACGCTGAACCTTGGCGGAAGCTGACCTGCGGGTCCTGATGCTGGCGCAGTCCCCGATCTCCGGGGACTCGCGCATCCTGCGGGAAACCGCTGCGCTCACGGCGGCCGGCCACTCGGTTCATGTGGTCGGTCGCGACGTGCCGGATGGCTTTCCGGTGGAGGCAGGCGCGACCGTCGAGTCCGTCTCCCGTTCGGCCGGTCTGCGGGCCGGAGGGAACGGACCCGTGGTCGGCCACGGCCGGCGCGGGCTCAAGGTGCTCGCCCAGCGGGCGGTCCGGTGGCTGCTGCTGCCGGAGCACCGGCTGCGCACCGAGAAGCAATGGCGTACTGCGGCCGCCGGCCGGCTCGCCGCGATGCAGCCGTACGACGTGGTGCACGCGCACGACTTCAACACCCTCGAACTGGCCGCGGAGTACGCCGGTCGCTGGTCGGCCATCCTCGTCTACGACAGCCACGAGTTGTGGTTCGACCGGGCGCTGCCGGGCCGCCCGACTCCGTTCTGGCGGATCCGTGGCCGACGGTACGAGCTTGGCCTGGCTCGCCGGGCAAGGGTGGTCTTCACGGTCAGCGACGGGATCGCCCAGCGTCTGCGCGAGCGGGGTCTGCCGGACGTGCGGGTCGTGCGGAACACCTTCCCGCGGCCCGAGGTCGCGCCCGTTCTGCCCGCGAGCCCGGCCGGCCTGCTGTACGCCGGACGCGTCGGCGCGGGCCGGGATCTGCCGACCGTGGTCGAGGCTGCTCGTCAGTTGGCGCCGTTCAAGACGCTGCTGATGGGATCGGTCGACCCGAACTACCGGCTCGACCTCGGACCGGTGGAGAAGGTGCCGGAGACCTCGATCGACGAGGTCGACCGGGTCCTGCAGGAGTCCGGGATCTCCCTTGTCACGTTGACGAACACGTGCGAGAACCACCGGCTCGCCCTGCCGAACAAGCTGTTCCACGCGGTGCGGGCGGGAGTACCGGTGGTGGCCGCGGATCTGCCCGAACTGCGGGCGGTGATCACGAAGTACCACCTTGGGACGCTCTACGAACCAGGGAACGCGTCGTCACTGGCGGCGGCGGTGCGGGCGATGATCGCGGACTACGCCGGCTACGTCGACGGAGTACGGGCCGCGGCTGACGAGCTCAACTGGGAGCATGACTCCGAGCGGCTGGTGGCTGCCTACTCGACGTTGGCCAAGAGCATCCAGGTGAAGTGAGAAAGGCCCCGGCTAAGCCGGGGCCTTTCCTTTACCGCGAGGCTTCGACGAACTGTTCCATCAACTTGACCGGGTCCTTCTCCGGCTCCGGCTGCGCCAGCCGGGTGGCCGCGACCCGTGCCTGCGGGCCGTCCGTCGTGGTCAGGCTGGAGGTCGCGCCGGTCAGCGGCAACGTCAGCGACGACTTCGCCGGGTCCAGCGTGATGGTCGCGCCGGTGAAGGGGACCGACGGGTTGTCGGGCTCCACCGTGAGCACCAGGCCGAGCCGGTGGCCGGCCGCGAACACGACGTCGTCCGCGTTCAGCTCGAAGGTCAGGTCGTACCACTGGCCGGACTGCAGCGACTCCTTGCGCTCCAGCGACTTGTAGTGGCCGACGTCGGCCAGGGTCCGAACCACCACGGAGGCGTCCGAAACCGCCTTGTTGATCTGGGTCTGGGCGTAGCACCCGGTGTCGAGCGCGTTGCCGTCACCCCAGCACTTGCTGGTGTTCGGGATGTTCGACACGCTCGTGTAGCGGGTCGCCGTACCGTAGTCGACCAGCCGCGCCTTGATGCCGGCGGCAACCTTGTTGACCTTGACCCGGACCGTCACCTTGCCGGTGCCGGAGACCCGGACGGCCTGCTCCAGATCGTTGCTCAGGAACACCGCGCGATCCGGCCGCGTCGTGGTCGGGTCGAGCACAGCGGCGTCCGTCGACTCGTTGGCGCCACCGGTGAAGCTGACCGGGTCGCTCGTCGCCGCGGCGATCGAGAGGCCACCGGTCTTCGCGTCCAGTGGCTTGCTCAGGTTGAGCTTGGTGCTCTTGACGCCGGTGGCCGGCCACTTCGCCTCGTCGACGAAGGTGCCGTCCTCACGCTGGACCGTCGCCTGCGGGGTCTTCATCACGTCGTTCTTCAGGCCCTGCAGCCAGTAGTCGAACCACGGGTGCAGCTTGTCGACCCACGCGTCCCGGAAGCTGAATCCGTCCAGGTGCACGCCCTGGTGCAGGAAGATCTTCCGTGGTACGCCGTTCTTCGCCAGCTCGTCCCACCACTCGCCGAAGTGCCGGGTCTTCACGTTCTCGTCGCCGAGCCCGTGCACGACGTACACGGAGGCGTCGATCTTGCTCGCGTCCAGCCGGTAGTTCCGCGGGTCCCACCAGCGGCTGTAGCTGCCGGTGCGGGTGTCGGAGTCCTGCTCGATCTCATTGGTGAGCTCGACGCAGCGCGGGCTCTTGTCGTTGCTCACGTAGTCGTGCAGGAAGCCCATGTACTCGTCGTAGAAGGGCACTCCGTTGCTGCGGGTGTAGTCGTACCAGCTGGAGATCGCGGCGATCGGCACGATCGTCTCGAGCCCCTTCACGCCGGTGCTGGCGACCGAGTTCGCGATGGTGCCGTTCCAGGAGACGCCGATCATGCCGGCCTTCCCGGTGGACCAGTCGGCCTTCGCGGGCGCACCGGCCGGGGTGTAGCCCGGGACGCGGTGGTTCAGCCAGTCGATGACGGCCTTGCTGCCCAGCACCTCGTAGTCCCCGCCGACGTCGCTGCAGCCGGTGGACCGGAAGGTGCCCGGCATGTCGACGAACGCGACGGCGTACCCGCGCGGCACGAAGTAGTTGTCCAGCCAGCTCCCGAAGACCTGCCTGGTGCCGTCGGCGTCGAAGTACGCCTTGTTGTCGCCGGCGTAGTACGGCGACGCCTGGATGATCACCGGTACGTCGACGCCGGCCTGGGCGGCCTCACCCGGCCGGATGATGTCGACGGTGAGCCGGTCCTTGATCCCGTTCGCGTCGCTGTCGATGCCGGGGACCTCGACCTCGACCCGCTCGTGGATCGCGTTGTCGTAGTCGTAGGCGGCGACGGTCCGGGTCCCCTGCACGAACGGCTTCGCCGGCGCGGTCAGCTCGACTTCGGTAGCTGGTGCGGCCGGGCCGGCCGTCGCGGTCAGCGACGCCAGCGGAGCCAATGCGGCGGCGGCCAGTAAGGCAACGCCGGTGCGGAATGCGGTTCTCGATCGGTTTCGAGATGGGCGCATGCGTGTCTCTCCCCTGTGGGCGGTGGGTGGAGCACCCCAGCCCTCCCTCGACAGGGCCGTTGTGGTGAACGCACCTTAAGCAGAAGGTGACACCGTTGTCTGTACGCATCTCACCCGTTCGGTCACTTCGCGTGGACAGCACGGGAAAAACTTCGCCCGCGGCCGGGCCGAACTTCTTCCGGCCGGGCGCTGTCTACACCGGTGAGGAAGGCCACAGGGGAGCCTTCGGGGGACAGGGGAGAACTACATGAAGCTTCGCAGGACCATCAGCCTGGCCGGTGCCGCGGGCCTGGCGCTGACGCTGGGATCCACTCTCGCGCCGGCGAACGCCGCGGTGGCGGACGCCAACGCGCCTTGCTCACTCCACCTCGGCTCGGTGACCGCCGCCGGCGCCCACACCAGTCGCGTCATCACAGCGGGGGCCTCGCCCACCGTGGGCGCGGTGCGAACCACGGCCGGCGTCTACCAGCCGGGCCAGGTGAAGCACACCACCACCTTCAGCTTCGTTCCCAAGCCCGTCGGTGACCTGCGGGCCGGGATGACCGTGTTCGGCGGCGCTCTCTACAACACCGGGTACGGCACCCGCGCGAACGGTGACCTCGACCCGAACCACCCGCTCGTGCAACGGCGGGTCGGTGGCGGCTGGTCCGACTGGCGCTGGATCGAGCAGTCGGTCCACAAGCCGGCCGGCAGCACTCAGCCGCTCCGGTCGACGCTGTACGCGCAGAACACCGGTGGGACCTTCCACCGCTGGACCAAGGAGAACGGCGCCTGGCGCAGTACCGGCGGGATCGGCGGCCTCACCACGATGAAGTCGTTCACGCTGATCAGCCGCAGCCTCACCCATGACACCTTCCTGGCCAACAACCGCAACGGCGGGCTGTACACGGTCCGGATCCCCACCTCGCAGCCGTTCAGCCCGCAGGGCACTCCGGTCCGCACCGCGACGTGGCAGGGCCTCGATCAACTCATCGCGGCTCCGTGTGGCGCCGCCGGGACGGTGCTTCTCGGCATCGATCGGGACACCAAGTCCGCCTACCTCTACACGCTCGGCCACGCCAGCGGCACGAGCACGGTGATCAAGGGCCTGGGCAAGGTCCCGGGCACCTTCGCCGACCCGCACTACTTCCGCTTCGCCCCGGATCACGACACCCTCAACGGTTAGTGACCGCCCCGCCTCAGGATGGTTCAGCGAACCAGCCTGAGGCGGGTCTCCGCGATGGTGATGTCCAACCGCTGGCCCCAGGTGATCGAGAGAGTGTCGGACTCGATGCCGTCGCCGAAGACGACCAGGTCGGCTTCGGCGGTGACGGTCAGCCGGTCGTCGACCGTCAGCAGGCCCTCGGTGCAACTGGTGCCGGTCGCCGGTGAGGGCCAAGCCTCCCGAACGAACCAGCTGAGCGCGGCTTCGGTTGCCCCCGGCAACCTCAGCCCGCTGCCGCGTTCCTGCCAGGCCGACCGGCACCACCCCGTGGAACCTGTTCCGGTGCCGACCAGCAGGCCCGAGGAGGACTGCCGCTCCTCCAGACCTTCCGGCGAGGCGAGTCGATAACGAGCCGACTGGTGCGTCCGATGCCCGACATAGACCTCGTTCAGCGCCAGCAGTCGCTGGCCGTCATCGGTGCTCGCGGCAACCATCGTCCGCTCCTCGACGGTCCTGCTCCGCAACAGGTCCGCGGTCGCGGCCGGCTCGTGCGGCACCAGTACTCCGGGGTTGCGCGCGGGCTCCGGGTTGACTCCGATCACCGCCTGCCCGTCGAGGTACTTCGCGACGTTCGCGACCAGGCCGTCCTGTCCGACCGCGATCACCACGTCCTCCGGACCGAACACGAACCGGTCGAGGTCATCGCGCTCGGCCACAGCGCGCCGCCAGTCCAGCGGGATGGCCGCGGACACCACGGCCAGTGCATCTTGCTGAGCCTGGTGCCGGGCGTCCAGCTCGGCCAGGTCGCGGCCGCGGGTGGTCAGGAAGAAGCCGGCCTGCTGGCGGGTGCCGTGCCGGGCGACCAACTCGGTGAGCTCGGTCGCCCGGTGGACCACTACTGCCCGGGGAGGCAGGCTCATACCTGTTCTCCGGCGGTCAGCTTCGTCAGCAGCGGGGTGATCAGGTCCGGCGTCAGGTTCAGCGTGCCGATGTTCGGCAGCGCGCCCTGCTTGATCGCCACCGCCAGGATCGTTCCCTGGTCCAGCTCCGCATAGGCGTCGAGCAGGGCCTTCTCAGCGGCTGCCTCGGCCGCGCCGATCACTCGCTTCGCGTCCGCCTCGGCCTCGCTGAGCAGCCGCCTCCGGCCGGCCGCCGCCTCGGTTTCGATCCGGCCCGCCGCCGCGGCCTCGGTCGCGCGCTGACGCTCGTTCTGACCCTTCTGGGTGACCAGTTGCTCCTCCCGCCGGGCCAGTTCGATCTGGTTCTGCAGTTCGTTCTCCGCGATCGACCGCTCCCGCTCCACCGCCATCGCGCGCCGCTCGTACGTCGCCTTGTCCGCGGCCTGCTGGACCATCTCCCGGGTAGGAGTCTGCAGCGCACGCTCGACATCCTTCTCAGCCCGTACTGCGACCACGCGGACGTCCTCCACGCCGATCCCGAGACCGGTGAGCCGCTGGTCCTCGCGGAGCCCCGTGCTCACCGCCTGGCGCAGCGACGCCATGCCTTCGGACAGCGCCTGGGTCAGGTTCATCCGGGCCAGCAGGTCGAGCGCGGTCTGCTGGGCCAGCTCGGTCAGGAGTCCGCCGAGTTGCTCCAGCGGCGTGGACCGCCACAGGCCGGTGTCGGGATCGATGCCGAAGTCGAGCCGGGTCGAGGCCAGCGCCGGGTCGATCACCCGGTAGGTCACCGTCGCCTGGACCACGACGTCCTGGAAGTCGAGGGTGCGGCCGTGGAATAGCAGCGGCTGCTCCCGGTCGTCGATCGGCACCTCGCTCAGCGACGAGTTCAGCGCCCGGAACCAGAACGCCTGGCCGGCGCCGTCGTGCGCGAGCCTGCCCTTGCGCAGGTGCCGGACGTGCGTCGTCGGGTTCGCCCGCAGGTGGCTGATGAAACGGAACCGGGTGATGTCGGCCATCGGTCTTTCTCCTCACCGGACCCGGGTCCGCCCGGGTCGAACTGTCTTTGTCGTCACTCTGACGATAAACCTTGGGTCGCTTTTCGTCAAGGTGACGATTAGAGTGGTTCGCCATGGACTTCGTGCCGCTCGGCGTCGCCGTCGACCTGGTGATCCTGACCGTTCGCGACGGCTCGCTGCAGGTGCTGCTGATCCGCCGCGGGATCGCCCCCCACAAGGGCCGCTGGGCGCTCCCGGGCGGCTTCGTGCGCCCCGAGGAGGACCTTGCGGACGCCGCTCGCCGCGAGTTGGCGGAGGAGACCGGCCTGGTCTCGGACCGGATCCACCTCGAGCAGGTCGCGACGTACGGCGAACCCGGGCGCGATCCCCGCGGCCGGGTGATCAGCGTGGCCTATCTGGCGCTGGTCCCCGACCTGCCGGTCCCGGTGGCCGGCACGGACGCGGCCTCGGCCGAGTGGGTCGCGGTGAACGACGTCCTGGCGGATCCCCAGCGGCTCGCCTTCGACCACCACCGGATCCTCGGCGACGGCGTCGAACGCGCCCGGGCGAAGCTCGAGTACTCGCCGTTGGCGACCGCGTTCTGCGTCGACGAGTTCACCATCTCGGAACTGCGCGGCATCTACGAAGCCGTCTGGGGCGTCCCGCTGGACCCCCGCAACTTCCACCGCAAGGCCACCAAGACCGAGGGTTTCGTCACCCCGCTAGGTGCCACCACCACCCGCGACGGCGGCCGTCCGGCCCAACTCTTCCGCCGCGGCCCAGCCACCACCCTGCACCCACCCCTGACCCGCGGTTGACCTCGACTGCGCTTCAGCCGGTCCTGTCACCTCGAGCAGGCCTGGTCTGTAGGTACATCAACTGCTCGGCGGTGATCAGGTCGGTATGGGTGCCGGGGGAGCCGCAGGCCCAGGCGCCTGCGATGGTGCCGGCTTCGGCCGCCTCCTGGAAAGTGCGGCCGTCCAGCCAGGTGGTGAGGAAGGCGGCCACGTAGGCGTCGCCCGCGCCGTTGGTGTCGACGACCGGGCGGCCCGGGATGTCCATCGCCGGGAAGTGGACCGGCTCCTCGCCCCGGACGTGCAGGTAGCTGCCGTCGGAGCCGGCCATCGCGACCACCACCGAGGCCCGGCCGCTGGCGAAGATCCAGTCGATGGCCTTGTCCCGCAGCGCGCTGGTCGAGACGAAGACCAGGTCCGCGGTCAGCGCGAAGTCCCGGTGGTACTCGTTCTCGCCGTCCCAGTCGTGCAGGTCGGTCGACATCGTGCACTCCGCGGCGAGTACGTCGGGAAGTGCCCGCCGCGCGAAGTCCATGATCGAGACGTGCACATGCCGGGCCCGTCCGACGTGCCCGCGCCAGAGGTTCGGGTCCACCCGCATGCCCGGCGGATGGCGGTCGTCGTACAGGGAGACGCGGCTGCCGTCGGGCGACACCAGGTTGACGCTTCGCCGGGTGCCGCTCGGGTGGAACGCGACGGCCAGCGGCAGGCCGAGTTGCTCGTAGGTGGCGCGGATCCGGGCCCCGGCGGGGTCGTCGCCGATGACGTCCGCCAGCCCGGGGTACAGGCCGAGCCGGGAGCAGCCGAGGACGACGCCGTGCCCGGTGTGGCCGACGTACGTCTCGACGGGTGGAACGTGGATCGTCTCCTGATCGGGCAGCGGTAACCCCGGCACCCGCACGATGGTGTCGATTCCCACGCCGCCGATGACGAAGACATCCAGGTCCATGCATCCCATCCTTACCGAGACCGACTAATGGCAGGGTTGACGTCAGTCTCTGGTACCCATCCAGCGGCGCCCGACCCGAGCGAGCGCCGTACCTGCGCGGCCGTCCGGTGCCTGGCGGAACTCACCGAGGCACCCGGACGTCGCATTCAGTGCTTGATCGGGGCGCCGGTCTTCTCCTGGAGCTCGTCGAAGGTGACGCCGTCGGCCAGCTCGACCAACTGCAGGCCGTCGTCGGTGACGTCGAGCACGGCCAGGTCGGTGATGATCCGGTTGACCACGCCGCGGCCGGTGTAAGGCAGGTCGCACTCCTGCAGGATCTTCTGCGAGCCGTCCTTGGCGACGTGCTCCATCAGCACGATCACCTTCTTGGCGCCGTGGACCAGATCCATCGCGCCGCCCATGCCCTTGACCATCTTGCCGGGGATCATCCAGTTCGACAGGTCGCCGGTGGCCGACACCTGCATCGCGCCGAGGATGGCCGCGTCGATGGCGCCGCCGCGGATCATCCCGAAGGACAGCGACGAGTCGAAGAAGGAGGCACCGGGCAGCGTCGTGACGGTCTCCTTGCCGGCGTTGATCAGGTCCGGGTCCTCGTCACCCTCGACCGGGTACGGGCCGACGCCGAGGATGCCGTTCTCGCTCTGCAGCACGACGGTGACGCCGTCCGGGATGTAGTTCGGCACCAGCGTCGGCAGGCCGATGCCCAGGTTCACGTACGAGCCGTCCTCCAGCTCGGCGGCGGCGCGGGCGGCCATCTGCTCACGGGTGAGTGGCATCTCAGGCCTCCAGCTTCTCGCGCTGGGCCTCGAAGGCCTCGCGGGTTTGCACCGTACGCTTCTCGATCCGCTTCTCGATGTCCTTGCCGACCGCAACCACTCGCTGGACGTAGACGCCGGGCAGGTGGATCTCGTCCGGGTCCAGCTCGCCGGGCTGGACCAGTTCCTCGACCTGCGCGATGGTGACCCGGCCGGCCATCGCGGCCAGCGGGTTGAAGTTGCGTGCGCTCCGGTCGAACACCAGGTTGCCGTGGGTGTCGCCCTTGAGCGCGTGCACCAGGCCGAAGTCGGTGGTGATCGAGTCCTCCAGCACGTACGTCGTGCCGTTGATCTCCCGGGTCTCCTTCGGCTCCGAGGCCTTCGCGACCGAGCCGTCGGTGTTGTACTTCTGCGGCAGCCCGCCCTCGGCCACCTGGGTGCCGACGCCCGCCAGGGTGAAGAAGGCGGCGATCCCGCAGCCACCGGCCCGGAGCTTCTCGGCCAGCGTGCCCTGCGGGGTCAGCTCGACCTCGAGCTCACCGGACAGGAACTGCCGGGCGAACTCCTTGTTCTCCCCGACGTACGACGAGGTCATCTTGGCGATCCGCTTGTCCGCGAGCAGGATGCCGAGTCCCCAGTCGTCGACGCCGCAGTTGTTCGACACGACGCTGAGCCCGCTGACCCCCTTGTCGTGGATGGCGCTGATCAGCTGCATCGGGTTGCCGCACAGCCCGAAGCCGCCGACCGCGAGGCTCGCGCCGTCGCCGATGTCGTCGACCGCGGCCTGCGGCGAGTCGTACGTCTTGTCCATCAGGCTGCTCCGTTGCAGTCGAGACGCTGGGCTAGGGATCAGCCCGACTCTAACCAGCCACCGGAATTCCGGCGAGAGCCGCCCGGTGTGGCCGCTGCCACAGCTCCGGACGCGGCTATCGCTGCCAGCTCGGCGGCCGCTTCTTCTCGGGCCAGCTCGCTACCTGCTGGGCATCCCTCCAGGGCGGCCAGTGCGAATTCCTTGGCCGCAGGGAGATCCCCGGCATGCCGCGCAGCCCTGGCTAGCCCGAGCCGCGCCACAATCGCCGTCTCCGGCGTGCCCGCGAACTGCAGTGCGCATTGGTAGTCCGGCCGAGCGGCCCGGACGTCCCCATGCCGCAGGTAGAGGTCGGCGCGCCGGCAGAGCAGGAGCGCGGAGTCCTCATCAGCGCCTAACTCCTCGGTCACCGCCAGAGCCTCCCCAGTCAGCTCCACACAGAGACCAAGCTGTCCCGACCACGCTGCCAGCTCCGCCAGAGCGCTCAGAGCCATCGAGACGCCCCACCGGTCCCCAAGCAGGCGGAACTGGGCCAAAGCCGCCTGTACGGCCTTCTCAGCGCCCTCCGGGTCAGTCCCGGTCAGCCGGGGAGAGCCGGTGCACAGCTGGATCGCCGCCAAAGTCCACGGATCATCACTGACCGTATTGCGAGCCAGTACGTCGGCCACCTGGTCAGGCGGCAGGAACGGCCCGAGCGCCACAGCCCAGAGCAGCACAGTCACCGGATGCCGGAACACCCCGTCCAGGCCCTCCACCACCAGCGCAGCTTGCTCAAGATGGTCAGCCAGATCGAAGTCCTCGGTACTACCGGCAGCCAGCAGTACTGCGAGCAGGTACTCCTCGCCGAGCCCTTCCGGCACCCTCGGCCCGAGCACGCTCAGCAGGTCACGCGCCGAGCGAGCGGCCTCCTGCCGCAGGCCGTGCATCCACCAGTACGTCGACAGCCCGGCGACCAGGCGGAGCCCCACCGCGGGATCGTGCTCGGCCGACCAGTGGACCGCGGGCTCGACGGTGCCGGTCTCGGCCCGCAGCAACGTTGCCCAGCGCAACTGATCGGGGCCACGCAGGTACGGGTCAGCGCGCTGCACCAGTGCGAGCAGGTGCACCGCCCGCCGCGCGCGAAGGTCCTCGGCCATATGACTCATTGTCACCTCGCCCCGGATCGCGCCCGGGGGCGGGGTCAGTCGGCGACGAACTCGAGCACGCCCCACTGGTCCGGCTTGTGCATGTCGACCACGTACTGCGGCGACCAGACCCAGAAGTCCTGCTCGCTGCCCTTGCGGTACTCGCCGTCCACGACCTCGTGGTTCCACTCGATCCGCATCAGGTTCATCCGCCACTCGTCACCCGGTGCCGGCGGCGTCTGGCCCTGGTTGAACTGCGCCAACTCCGCCCATGGCAGCGCGACCTCCACGGACCACCCGGTGTCGGTGTCGGCCGGGTCGTTCAACGTCCCGTCCACCTGTACTGCGGTCCGCAGGCCCGGCAGGTTCGTCGGATCCACCGCCACGCCACCCTCGGAGTACGGCTTGGGCAGGGTGAGCTCCCAGATCGTGCCGAGCGGGTTGATCTCGAACTCGTAGTAGTTCTGCCCGTCGCCGTCCGGGTCGAGGAACAACTCGAAGTTGTTCTGCTCGAACAGCATGGTGTTCTTGTCAGCCATCGTCGACCAGACGTGCGGCTCCTCCAGCACGGCGCCGAGGTACAGGAACTCGTCGTCGTAGAGCAGCTTGGCCCGGGTCCGGAACCGCGGGGTGGTGGCGTCCGCGCCGCGGATGTCGACGAAGTCGCCGGTCCAGGGCGCGTCCTGCCAGACGGGGTGCGACATCGTGCCGTCGATCGGCGGCGGGGTGCCGGCCCGGCGACAGGTGTAGCGGGGGAGTTCAGGCATCGGCTCGCTCCAGCCATCCGGCGATCAGGTGTGCGATCAGGAAGGTAATCGCCGTCAGCGCCGGGACGACCAGCAGGGTCCAACTGGACAACAGGTCGTCGGACAGGAAGGCCAGCACGATCAGCAGCATGAAGCCGACACCGAGGAACGCCACCAGCTTCGGGTGTGGCATCGCCAGCCGGGTCAGCGTGAAGGCGGCCAGCACGACCGTCACGATCACGGTCAGCACGAGCAGCGGGAAACCGGCCGGCCCGCAGTTCGGCGAGCCGCGGACCTGGTCGCAGCCCCGCTCGCTCAGCCAGACCAGTCCTACGGTGACGAATCCGGCCAGCAGTCCGACCACGGCCAGGATCAGCGGCGGCGGCAGCGGCGGGGCGTCGTACCGGCCCTCTTCGGCTGCCTCCGCGGCCTCCTCATCGGCCTGTTCGAGCATCTCCTCGAGGTCTTCGGGCATCCGCCGCGTCGGCTCCTCGTCCGCGTCCGCGGCGTTGACGCGCTCGTCACCCATCCCCGCAGGCTACCGGTGCCGCGGCGCCCCGGTCAGCTCGCCTGGCTGACAGTCCGCACCGACGGCGGCTGTGCTGCGCCGAGGGCGACGGCTACGGCGTCGCGCACCTGCTGGTCGGTCGGCGCCTGGATGCCCTGCTGGGCCGCCAGCTCGGCCAGCGAGACCATCGTCACGTCGTGCAGGCCGCAGGTGGTGAAGGTGTGGAACACCGACATGTCGGGGTCGACGTTGATCGAGAACCCGTGGCTGGTCACCCCACGCCGGATCCGCATCCCGATCGAGCACAGCTTGCGGTGGTCCTCGGTCCAGACCCCGACCAGGCTGCTCGCTCCCTTGGGCGTGTCGCGGCGGACCAGCGGGAACCCGAGCGAGCCGAGCGCCTCGATCAGTCCGTTCTCGACCCACCGGACGATGTCGACCGGCCCGCGCTGCTTGAGGTCGACGACCAGGTAGCCGACCAGTTGCCCGGGCCCGTGGTACGTCGCGAAGCCGCCGCGGTCCACCGCCACCGTCGGGATCGCCGCGGCCTCGACCGGCAGGTCGTCCAGGGTGGTCCGGGGTCCGTAGGTGATCACCGGCGGATGACTCAGCAGGAACAGCCGATCGCCGGCATCCCCCTCGAGCCGCTGCTCGACCCAGGTCTTCATGTCCGCGGCAGCGACCTCGTAGCCCACTTCGCCGAGATCAACCCGCTCGATAGCACTCACACCCGCCAGCGTAGGCCGGAAAACAAGCAGGGCCGGTCACTCGAAAGTGACCGGCCCTGCTTGGTGGTCGGGCTGACAGGATTTGAACCTGCGACCTCGTCGTCCCGAACGACGCGCGCTACCAAACTGCGCCACAGCCCGAAGTCGGCGTTAGCTTACATGCGCCTACCGCTGGGACGAAATCGGGTTTGCCGACTGGGCTGCCGGTGGTGTTGCGCGGGGCACCAGGGTGAGCAGGGTCGCCTCCGGCCGGCAGGCGAACCGGACCGGCGCGTACGGCGAGGTGCCGAGCCCGGCCGAGACGTGCAGAGCCGCCTGGCGACCGTCGTAGCCCCAGGTGGTCAGGCCCTTGACCCGGGACGTGTCCAGGTCGCAGTTCGTCACCAGAGCGCCGTAGAACGGTACGGCGAGCTGGCCGCCGTGGGTGTGACCCGCCAGGACCAGCGGATACCCGTCGCCGACGAAGCCGTTCAGCACCCGCTGGTACGGCGCGTGGGTGACCCCGATCGACAGGTCCGCCGCCGGGTCCACCTCGCCCGCGATCTCGTCGTACCGGTCCCTCTTGATGTGCGGGTCGTCGGTGCCGGCGAAGTCCAGGCGCTGGCCGTTCACCTTGAGGGTGGAGCGCGCGTTGTTCAGGTCGGCCCAGCCGGCCCGGGTGAAGGCGGCGCGCAACTCCTCGAACGGGAGATCCGGGCCGTGCGGCTTGTGGCGCTGCTTGTTCGCCGGCAGCAGGTACTTGCCCGGGTTCTTGAAGTGCGGCTTCCAGTAGTCGTTGGAGCCGAAGACGAACACGCCCGGCAGGTCGAGCAGCTCGCCGTGCGCGCGCAGCAGCGGCTGCACCGAGTCCGGGTGGGCGAGGTTGTCGCCGGTGTTGACGACCAGGTCGGGCTCCAGCCCGGCGAGCTCGCTCACCCACCGGATCTTCTTCTGCTGGTTCGGCATCAGGTGCAGGTCGGACAGGTGCAGCACCTTGATCGGGGTGGCGCCCACCGGCAGCACCGGCACCGTCACCCTGCGCAGGGCGAACCAGCGCACCTCCACACCCGCCGCGTAGGCGACGCATGCGGCGCCCACGCCGGTGACGACGGCGGCGGTCTTCAAGGTCGTGGCGGCAAGCCCCCGGAAACTCATTTCACCAGCCTGCCACAATCGTGGGCATGTCCAACTCCGAGATGAAGCAGCGCCTGCACGACGACATGACCGCGGCCCTCAAGGCGCGTGACGATCTCCGCAAGTCGACCCTGCGGATGGCGCTGACGGCGGTGACCAAGCAGGAGGTGGCCGGCAAGGAGGCCCGCGCGCTGTCGGACGCGGAGGTCATCGAGGTCCTCACCGCCGAGGCCAAGAAGCGCCGCGAGTCCGTCACGGCGTACCGCGACGCCGGCCGCACCGAACTGGCGGACAAGGAGCAGGCCGAGGCGGACATCCTCGCCGAGTACCTGCCCGAGCAGCTGACGGCCGAGGAGATCACCGCCCTCGTCACCGAGACCATCGCCGCCACCGGCGCGGCCGAACTGGGCCCCCGCGGCATCGGCAAGGTGATGGGCGCCCTGCAGCCGAAGGTCAAGGGCAAGGCCGACGGCGGCACCGTCTCCGCCGAGGTGAAGCGCCAGCTCGGCGCCTAGACCCCCGGAACGCGAAGGCGGGCCCACACCGATCGGTGTGGGCCCGCCTTCTGCCGGCTAGCGGCCGGTGCAGTTCGGATACTTCGGATGCCAGGGCGGGCAGTTGGGCAGCGGGTTGCCCGGTTTGCCGGTGTTCGGCGGGTTGGGCGGTTTCGGGGAGTTCGGCGCGGTCGGCGGTTGCTGGGCCTTGCTGCCGTTCGAGACGTAGATGGTGACCATCGAGCCCTCGGGGGCACCCTCGCTCTGGCGCGGGCTGGTGTACGCGACCGTGCCGGCCGCCTCCTCCGAGTTCACCTGGCCGGGGGCGATCTGCGCCTGGAAGCCCAGGCTGCGCAGCTTGTTGGCCGCCTCGTCGGGGTTCATCCCGCCCAGCGAAGGCAGGTCCTTGACGTCACCACGCCTGGTCTTGTCGCTCGGCGCGGTGAAGCGGGTGCTCGGCAGGCCCTTCAGAGCGCCCTGCATCGCCGTCTTCCACAGCGGTCCGGCGGTGCCGGAACCCGAGGCGTCGCGCATCTTCTTGCCGTCGAGCGTCTGGTTGATCAGGTTGGTGTACGGCAGGTTGGCGTCGGCCACCACGCTGGCCGCGGCCATCCTGGTGGAGTATCCCGCGAACCACACGGCCTTGTTGGCGTTGATCGTTCCGGTCTTGCCGGCCAGGTCGCTCGAGCCGAACTTCAGGCTGCCACCGGTACCGCCCGGCATCATCACCTGCTGCAGGACGTAGTTGACGCCGTCCGCCACCTCGGGTGCGAGCGCCTGCTTGCAGCTCGGCCCGGGCGTCTTGAGCGCCTTGCCGTTCTTGTCCGTGACCGAGGTGATCAGCAGCGGCGCGCAGTACAGGCCGCGGGCGGCGAAGGTCGCGTAGGCGTTGGCCATCATCAGCGGGGTCACCGTGTCGACGCCGAGCGTCATCGAGACGACCTGCTGGAGCGGCTTGTTGGTCTGCGCGTCGTACATGCCGAGGCTGGCCGCGACCTTGGCGATCGGGCACAGGCCGATCCGCTCGGACAGTTGCAGGAAGTAGGTGTTGGTCGACGCCCGGGCGGCGTCGATCATGCTCAGGTCGCCCTGGGCCGAGGTGGAGTTGCTCGGCCGGTAGTCGTTCCCGGCCGTGGTGGTCCCGGTGCAGGTGCTGAACTTCGCCCCACCCAGGTCGATCGTCCGCGGCGAGTTGATCCGGTAGGTGAGCGGGATGCCCTTCTGGATCGCGGCGGCGATGGTGAACGCCTTCATCGTCGACCCGTTCTGGAACCCGCCGTAGCCGCCGGCGTACGACTTCTCGACGTTGTAGTTGTACGCCGTCTGGTTCCGGCCGCCGCCGTACGGCTTGCTCTGCACCATCGCCTTCACGATGCCGGTGCCGGGCTCGACCATGGTGATCGCCGCCACCGCCGAGTCGGTCGGCTTGGAGTGCTCGTTGATCGACTTCTGCGCGGCTTCCTGGATCTTCGGGTCCAGCGAGGTCCGGACCACGATGCCGGCGGTCTTGATGTAGTGCTCGCGGGCCTTGTCGGTCTTGCCGAAGGCCGGGTTCTCCAGCAGTTTGGCGACGACGTACTCGCAGTAGAACGGGTACTTCGAGTTGGCGCAGCCGTTCGGGACCGGCTTGACCTTGGCCGGGTCGAACACCGGGGTCTTCAGTGCGGCGTTGGCCTGCGCGACGGAGATCACCTTCAGCTCGAGCATCCGCTTCAGGACGAGGTCCCGGCGGTCCTTCGCGCGCTTGGCGTTGTTGGTCGGGTCGTAGCCGCTCGGGTTCTTCACCAGGCCGGCCAGCAGGGCCGCCTGGGGCAGCGTCAGCTTGGCCGCGGTGGTGGAGAAGTAGTGCCGGGCCGCCGCCTCGACGCCGTACGCGCCGTCGCCGAAGTTGGCCAGGTTCAGGTACTTCTCCAGGATCTCGCTCTTGGAGAACTGCTTCTCGACCGCCACCGCGTACCGCAGTTCGGCGACCTTGCGCTGGTAGGTCTCGGCGGTCGCGGCCTCGATCGCCTCCGGGTCGTTGGCGGCGTTCGCCTTCTCGATCAGGCTCATCTTCACGTACTGCTGGGTGATGCTCGAACCACCCTGCTGGACGGTGCCCTCGGTCTGGTTGCGCAGCAGCGCGCGCAGCGTGCCCTTGGCGTCCAGCGCGCCGTGCTCGAAGAAGCGGTCGTCCTCGATGGCGACGATCGCGGTCCGCATGATCGGGTTGATCTGGGAGAGCTTCACCGGGATCCGGTTCTGCTCGTACAGGTTGGCCACCAGGGAGCCGTCGGCGGCCAGGATCGCGCTCTTCTGGGCCAGCGGGACGGTCTTGAGTTCCTGTGGCAGATCCTCGAGGGTCTCCGACGTCTTCTCGGTGGTGAACCCGGCCAGCCCCGCGAACGGAATCGCCAGACCCGCCGCGAGAGCCCCCGAAAGGACACTCACCCCCAGGAACAGAACCACCGACTGGACGACGCCTCGATCGCCCTTATCCCTTGCGCGCATGGTGATAGAGCCTACGTGATCACAGCGCCATGCCAATTCCTCGAATGTGTTTTATGTCACGTCAACCTGAGCGTCCTTCGAAGCGTCTGTAAGGGAACGCGAAACGGCCGGCGGGACCCGTGAAGGAAGGTCCCGCCGGCCGTTGTTCCGGCTCAGCCCGGTACTACGCCGCGAACTGCCGCGCGTCCACCTGAGCGGGTTCGAGGGCCAGGTCGAGCACCTGGCGGACGTCGCTCACGGGGTGCACCGTCAGCTCCGCCAGCACCGCCTCCGGCACGTCTTCCAGATCCGGCTCGTTGCGCTTCGGGATCAGGATCGTGGTCAGTCCGGCCCGGTGGGCGGCGAGCAGCTTCTGCTTCACCCCGCCGATCGGGAGCACCCGGCCGGTCAGCGACACCTCACCGGTCATCGCGACCTCCGACCGCACCGGCCGTCCCGACAGCAGCGACGCGAGCGCCGTCGTCATCGTGACACCGGCGGACGGACCGTCCTTCGGTACCGCGCCGGCCGGCACGTGGATGTGGGTGTTCCGCTCGGCCAGATCACCGACCGGCAGACCCAGCTCCGCACCGTGCGACCGCAGGTAGGACAGGGCGATCTGCGCCGACTCCTTCATCACGTCGCCGAGTTGCCCCGTCAACGTGACTCCGGTCGGGCCGGTCTCCTTGTCCGCCAGCGACGCCTCGATGAAGAGCACGTCACCACCGGCGCCGGTCACCGCGAGACCAGTGGCCACACCCGGCAGCGCAGTACGCTCCGCCGAGTCCGGCGTGAACTTCGGCGAGCCCAGGTAGCCCTTCAGGTCGGCGGCGCTGATGGTCAGCGACCCCAACTCCTCGCCCAGGGCCAGCTTGGCCGTCACCTTCCGCAGTACCCGGGCGATGGCACGCTCGAGCTGCCGTACTCCGGCCTCCCGGGTGTACTCGCCGGCCAGCAACCGCAGCGCCGAGTCGTCAATGGCGACCTCGTCGACCGACAGACCGGCCCGGTCCAGCTGACGCGGGAGCAGGTGGTCGCGGGCGATGGTGACCTTCTCGTCCTCGGTGTAGCCGTCCAGCTGCACAAGCTCCATCCGGTCCAGCAGCGGTGCCGGGATCGAGTCGAGCACGTTCGCCGTGGCCAGGAAGACCACGTCGGACAGGTCCAGCTCGACCTCCAGGTAGTGGTCCCGGAAGGTGTGGTTCTGCGCCGGGTCGAGGACCTCCAACAGAGCGGCCGTCGGGTCACCCCGGTAGTCCGCACCCACCTTGTCGATCTCGTCCAGCAGCACCACCGGGTTCATCGAACCCGCCTCGGTGATCGCCCGAACGATCCGCCCGGGCAGCGCCCCGACGTACGTCCGGCGGTGACCGCGGATCTCGGCCTCGTCGCGGACGCCACCCAGCGCGACCCGGACGAACTTCCGGCCCATCGCGCGGGCCACGGACTCGCCCAGCGAGGTCTTACCCACACCAGGAGGACCAACAAGCGCCAGTACTGCGCCACTGCGCCGTCCGCCGACTACCCCAAGGCCACGATCCGCCCTGCGGCGGCGTACGGCGAGGTACTCGGTGATGCGCTCCTTGACGTCGTCCAGGCCCGCGTGGTCCGCGTCCAGGATGGCCCTGGCCTCACGGATGTCGTAGCTGTCCTCGGTCCGCTCGTTCCACGGCATCTCCAGGACGGTGTCCAGCCAGGTCCGGATCCAGCCGACCTCGGGGGACTGCTCCGCCGTACGTTCCAGCTTGTCGACCTCGGCGAGCGCGGCCTTCTTGACGTGCTCCGGCAGGTCAGCGGCCTCGACGCGGGAGCGGTAGTCCTCCTCCTCCGACTCGGCCTTGCCGTCCAGCTCGGCCAGTTCCTTGCGGACCGCCGCCAACTGCTGGCGAAGCAGGAACTCGCGCTGCTGCTTCTCCATCCCCTCCTGGACGTCCTTCTGGATCGTCTCGGAGACCTCGAGCTCGGCGAGGTGGTCCTTCACCCAGCCGATCAGCTTGGTCAGCCGCTCGGAGACGTCAGACGTCTCCAGCAGCCAGCTCTTCTGCTCGTTGCTGAGGTAGGACGCGTAGCCGGCCAGGTCCGACAGCTCCGCAGGGTTGTTCACCTGCTTCACCGAGTCGATGACCTGCCAGGCCTCGCGGCGCTCCAGCACGGTGGTCACCAGCGCCTTGTAGTCACGCGCGAGCTCGGCCGACTTGTTGTCAGTGGTTTCGTCCAGAACGGTCGCGCCGACCCACAGGGCCGCACCGGGACCGGTGGTCCCCGCGCCGATCAGGACCCGGGCTGTACCCCGGATGACGGCTGCCTGGGCTCCGCCCGGCAACCTGCCGATCTGCTCGATCTCGCCGAGCGTCCCGGCCTTGGCATATTTCCCGTCCAGGCGCGGCACCAGCAGGACCTGGTCCTGACCGGAGGCCTGTGCGGCATCGATGGCGGCGCGAGCCTCGGTGTCGGCCAGCCGGACCGGCACGACCATTCCCGGCAGGACCACGACGTCGTCGAGCGGAAGAACGGGAAGATTCAACGTCTCAGTCACGCTGTCACACCCTCTGTTGAAGATTGAGTCTGACAGGCTCAACCAGCATCCCCACCTGCTCATTCCCGGCACCTCCGAGCGTTCGCTCAGGGTGAAAGCAGGCGGTCAGCCCCGAAATGGTGGTAACAGAACGTCATGGGAAGGTCGGTGAATGGTTCAGGTGACACCAGGCTCGGACTACCCGGGCCACGAATCCTGGCTGATGGGTCGTAGGCCGCCTCTCGCGGCAAGCTGACCGCCGACTCCCCTACCTCTCAGATCAGGCGGTGAGGAGGGCGCCGATGGTGCGGAGGCCGGTGAGGTCGTGGACGTCGTCGGGGAGGGCGGGGACGTCGATGGTGGCGATCGCGCGGTGGCCGCGGCGGAAGCGGTCGGCTCGCTTGCGGTCGCTGACCACCTGCTGCATGCGGACGGCGTGCAGGCGCAGTACGGCCGCGGTCAGTTCGGACTTCTCGGCGGCCTCCAGTTTCTCGGCCGCCGCCAGCGAGCCCTCGGCCGACAGGTCCGGCACGTGGGTGGTGGTCACCCGGTTGAGGACGACGCCGGCCAGCGGCATCTTCTCCTCGCGCAACCGCTCGGTGAAGTACGACGCCTCGCGCAGCGCGTCGTTCTGCGGCGCCGCCACCACCAGGAACGCCGTGTGCGGCTCCCGCAGCAGCGCCACCGTCTTCTCGGCCCGCTCCCGGAACCCGCCGAACAACGTGTCGAAAGCCGCCGCGAAGGTCTGTACGTCGGTCAGCACCTGCGCGCCGAGCACCTTGTTCATCACCGACATCGCCAGGTTCACCCCGGCCGACATCAGCCGCAGCGGTCCGCGAGCCGGCGCCAGCAGCAGCCGGAGGAACCTGCCCTCCAGCAGCGACGCCAGTCGCTCGGGCGCGTCCAGGAAGTCCAACGCCGACCGCGACGGCGGCGTGTCCACGACGATCAGGTCCCACTCGCCGGTGCGCTCGGCCTGTTTGTGCAACTGCCCGAGCTTCTCCATCGCCATGTACTCCTGCGTCCCCGCGAACGACGACGACAGCGCCACGTAGAAGGGGTTCGCCAGGATCTGCTCGGCCTTCTCCGGGGTGGCGTGAGCGAGCACCACCTCGTCGAAGGTGCGCTTCATGTCCAGCATCATCGCGTCCAGCCGGCCGCCATTGATCGGATCGACGTCGGCTACCGCTCGCGGGGTGTTGTCCAGCTCGGTCAGACCGAGCGACTGAGCCAGCCGCCGGGCCGGATCGATCGTCAGGACGACGACCTTCCGGCCGCGCTCGGCGGCCCGCAGCCCGAGGGCGGCGGCGGTGGTCGTCTTGCCGACCCCGCCGGCACCACACGTCACGATGATCCGGGTCTTCGGATCGTCGATCAGGGCATCCAGGTCGAGATCGGCCATCAGTACCTCAGCTCCTCGGCCAGGTCGAACAGGGCGCCGTGGTCGATCCCGTCCGGCAGCAACGCCAGCTCGGTCACTTTCTTGCCCAAGGCATCGATTCGGTCGCGGTTCTCCCGCTCCAGCCCGACCCGTACGGCGTGGTCGTGCGCCTCCTTGGACAGCGCGGCGACGGTGTCCTTGGTGGCGGTGATCCCGGCCGCCTTCAGCCCGCGGGTGAGCTCGGCCGCGGGCAGTTTCTCCTTCACCGCAAGGGCCAGCGACTCGTCGTCGAGCGGGCTGTGCCGGACCATGTTCACCACGATCGAGCCGACCTTCAGGTCCAGGCCCTCGAGCTGTTCCACCGCGTCCAGGGTCTCCTGCACCGGCATCTCCTCGAGCAACGTGACCAGGTGGATCCGGGTCACGTCCGAGCGGAGCATGCCCATGATCGCGTCCGCCTGGTTGCGGATCGGCCCGACCTTGGCCAGCCCGGCCACCTCATGGTTCACATTGAGGAACCGGCCGATCCTGCCGGTGGGAGGCGCGTCCAGGACGACGGCGTCGTACGCGAGGCGGCCGTGGGCCTTGCGGCGGGTGGCCTCGTAGACCTTGCCGGTGAGCAGCACGTCCCGCAGGCCCGGCGCGATGGTGGTGACGAAGTCGACCGCGCCCACCTTGTCGAGCGCCTTCCCGGCCCGGCCGAGGTGGTAGTACATGTCCAGGTACTCCAGCAGGGCGGCCTCGGCGTCCACGGCCAGCGCGAACACCTCGCCGCCGGCCGGTCCCACCGCGATCCGGCGTTCGACGTACGGGAGCGGCGGTACGTCGAAGAGTTGCGCGAGCCCCTGGCGGCCCTCGACCTCGACCAGCAGGATCCGCTTGCCCTGGTCGGCCAGCGCGAGCGCCATTGCCGCAGCCACCGTCGTCTTGCCGGTCCCGCCCTTGCCGGTGACCACATGCAGCCTCGCCATGTCCTCCAGCGTAGGACGTGGCCCACAGCACACTGACCGGGGCGGTGGGGCGGGAGATGTATTGAGCGCAGCGACGCCCGTTAGAGTCCATCTCATGAAGAAGTTCGAGTACGCCACCGTGCCGCTCCTGGTCCACGCGACCAAGGAGATCCTCGACAACTGGGGTCAGGACGGATGGGAGCTGGTCCAGGTCGTCCCGGGCCTGAATCCGGAGAACCTGGTCGCCTACCTGAAGCGGGAGATCGCCCAATCATGAGCCACCCCGAGGAGAAGCTGACCGAGCTCGGCCTGAAGCTGCCCGAGGTCGCCAAGCCGGTCGCCGCGTACGTGCCGGTGGTGCGGACCGGAAACCTCGTCTACACCTCCGGCCAGCTGCCGCTGCGGGACGGCACCCTGATCGCCACCGGCAAGGTCGGCGACCAGGTGACCGCCGAGGTCGCCAGCGAGTGCGCCCAGCAGTGTGCGCTGAACGCCCTCGCGGCGGTCAAGTCCGAGATCGGCGACCTGGCGAAGGTGACCCGCGTGGTCAAGGCCGTCGCCTTCATCGCCTCCACCCCGGACTTCACCGGCCAGCCGCAGGTCGCCAACGGCGCCTCCGAGCTGTTCGGCCAGGTCTTCGGCGAAGCCGGCCAGCACGCCCGTAGTGCCGTCGGAGTCCCGGTCCTGCCCCTGGACGCTCCGGTAGAGGTAGAACTCATCGTCGAGGTCGGCTGACCGGACCCATGGTCCGGGACCTGAAGTCGCAGCTACTGGCTGGGCGGATGGCCGCTGAGGCCCTCGCGTTCGAGCGCGAGGGCCGTACCGCGGCTGAGCCTCGTCCGGCGTCGACCGTCATCCTGCTGCGCGACCGCACCGACGGACCCGAGGTCTACCTGCTGCGTCGCCGGCAGACGATGGCGTTCGCGGCCGGGATGACCGTGTTCCCCGGTGGTCGCGTCGACCCCACCGACTCGTCGATCGCCGACTCGTGGTCGGGCCCGTCGCCCGAGTGGTTCGGCGAGCGACTCGGCTGTTCACCTGAGACAGCGGCGGCTTACGTGGCGGCCGCCGTACGGGAGACCTTCGAGGAATCCGGTGTCCTGCTGGCCGGCCGGTCGACCGCGTCCATCGTCGGCGACACCACCGGCGACGACTGGGAGGCCGACCGCGTCGCGCTGGAGACCCGCGAACTCGGATTCGCGGACTTCCTGCACCGTCGCGGCCTCGTACTGCGCGCCGACCTGCTCGGCGCCTGGGCGCACTGGATCACCCCGGAGTTCGAGCCCCGCCGCTACGACACCCGCTTCTTCGTCGCCGCCCTCCCGGCCGGCCAGGTCACCCGGGACGTGACGAGTGAGTCCGACCAGGTCGCGTGGATGCGCCCGGCGGACGCAGTACGCGCCGTCGAGGCGGGCGAGATGCTGATGCTCCCGCCGACCTACCTGTGCTGCCGCGACCTCATCCCGTACGGCGCCGTCGCCGACGCGCTGGCGGCGTCCACCGACCGCGAGATCCGCCCGATCCTGCCCACCGTGCGGGTGGAGGACGACCAGGCCTACCTGGAGACCACATGACAGTCGAGGTCGTCACCGAGTACGCGAGCAGGGTGCTCGCCGCGAATCCCGGGCCGATGACCCTGGACGGCACGAACACCTGGATCCTGCGAGCTCCCGAGTCCGGCAGCGTCGTCGTGGTGGATCCCGGCCCGATGCTGGAGGAGCACCTGCGCGCCGTGCTCGACGCAGTCGCGCAGTACTCCGTGTCGGTGGTTCTGTTGACCCACGGTCACTTCGATCACTCCGAAGGGGCCGCCTGGTTCGCCCAGCGGGCCGACTGCGGGGTCCGCTCGGTGGACCCGGCCTTCCGGATCCCCACGGACCACGCGCACGGCCTGGCCGAGGGGGACGTGATCACCTCGGGCGAACTGCGCATCGAAGTTCTGCCGACTCCTGGGCACACGATGGACTCGGTCTGCTTCTGGCTTCCCCAGGACGGCTCACTGCTGACCGGCGACACCGTCCTGGGCCGAGGCACCTCGGTGGTCGCCCACCCGGACGGTGCCCTGGGCCCCTACCTGGAGTCCCTCGAAAGCCTCCGGGCCTTCGCGAACTCTCCGGCCGGCGTCGCCCGCCTGCTCCCCGGCCACGGCCCGGTCATCGACGACCCGGGCGCAGTACTGACCTATTACCTGGAGCACCGGCACGAACGCCTGGAACAGGTCCGCGCGGCGACCGCTGACGGCCACACCACCCCCGAGGCGATCGTCCGACACGTCTACTCCGACGTCGACCCCATCCTCTGGCCCGCCGCCGAACGATCGGTCCGCGCCCAGCTCGACTACCTGAACGCCCGTTGAGGGGTTAACCCCTCAGAGGCTGGGTTGCCCGGCCAGAATCTCGGCGGGCAGCCACGCTCCGCAGGGGTTATCCCCTCAAAGGGAGGTTATCCACAAGTCGGGGTAGAGGGGGCAGCGCGCGGCGGGGTGGCGCGGTGATGCTTGGGAGGTGAATCAGAAGTTGAAGGTGGTGGCGGCGGGGCAAGGCGGCGTGTTCAGCCGTGCGCAGGCCTTCGAGTGCGGCTACACCCGTGAACTCCTGCGCGAGCGGCTTGGTGACGGGCGCTGGGAGAAGGTTCGCTACGGCCAGTACGCCGAGCGGGTGGATCTGGGGCACCTTGCTCCCTGGGATCGGGAGCTCTGGCGACACCGGCGGCTGGCCTATGCCGTCGCGAATTCGATGAGACCCGGGACCGTTGCTCTGAGCCACCAGTCGGCCTTGGTCCTGCACGGTCTGCCGCTGTGGGGCGTGGATCTGAACGAGGTGCAGATCAGTCGGCTGGACGGACGCCGCGGAGGGCTGATCGCCGGGGTCCGACATCACCGGGGCAAGCTTGCTTCCACCGAACTGACGTCGATCGGTGGGCTGACGGTGACCACGATGTCGCGTGCCCTCGCCGAAACGGCTTGTACTGCGTCGTTCGAAGCGGTTGTGGTCTGTGCGGATGCCGCGCTCCGCGACCATCGCTTCACGGTTGAGGGGATACTCGGCAGAATCGAGTTCTGGCCGGGAAGCGCTACGGCCAGGGCAGCTCTCGCGTTCGCTGATCCGCTGTCCGAGTCGGTCGGAGAATCACGGCTGCGGGTACTGCTGGACAACCACGGCCTACCCGCGCCGCGGCTGCAGGTGGATTTCGCGGACGCCGACGGGTTCATCGCCCGAGTCGACTTCTACTTCCCGGACCACGGCACCGTTGTCGAGTTCGATGGGCTGGTGAAGTACGCGGGCGGTTCGCGGGAGATCCTGGTCAAGGAGAAGCTACGCGAGGACCGCCTCCGGACACTCGGTCTCGAAGTGGTCCGGATCACCTGGGCCGATCTGGCCCGGCCCGCCGACGTCGCCGTACGAATCCGTCGCGCCTTCGCCCGCTCCCGCCGTACTGGCTGAGGTGGGCCAACCCCTGAGCTGCTGGGTTGCCCCCCGAGTCTCCAGTGGTGCAACCCACCTTCTGAGGGGTTAAGCCCTCAGAAGGGAGGGGATCAGCGGGCGCGGCGCTGGAGGCGGTCCACGTCCAGGAGGACTACCGAGCGGGGCTCAAGCCGGACCCAGCCGCGGGAGGCGAAGTCGGCTAGGGCCTTGTTGACGGTCTCGCGGGAGGCGCCGACCAGTTGGGCCAGCTCCTCCTGGGTCAGGTCGTGGTGAACGTGTACGCCGTCGTCGGCGGTGCGGCCGAAGCGGCTGGCCAGGTCCAGCAGGGCCTTGGCGACACGGCCGGGCACGTCGGAGAAGACCAGGTCGGCCACGACGTCGGAGACCTTGCGGAGGCGGGACGCGAGCTGCAGGAGCAGACCGCGGGCCACCTCAGGGCGGCCGGCCAGCCAGCGCAGCAGCTCGTCGTGGGTCAGCGACATCATCGAAGCGTCGGTGACGGCGGTGACGGTGGCTGAGCGCGGGCCCGGGTCGAACAGCGACAGCTCGCCGAACATCTGGCCGGGGCCGAGCACGGCGATCAGGTTCTCCCGGCCGTCCGCGGAGGTGCGGCCGAGCTTGACCTTGCCCTCGACGACGACGAACAGCCGGTCGCCGGAGTCGCCCTCGTGGAACAGCACCTGGCCGCGGCGCAGCCTGCTCTCCGTCATCGAGGCGGTCAGCGCTTCGGCTGCCTCGTCGTCGAGCTGACTGAACAGCGGTGCCTGTCGGAGCACTGCGGCGTCCACGAATGGGCCTCCTCGGACCTTTGACCACAAGCCTGCGAAAGGGCTGCCACCCTCTCGGCACCGGACCGAACACACCCGGTTGCCCCAAAACCGTAGCCCCTCGGGTGTCGGCACCGCCACGTAGGCTGGCCTGCATGCCCACCCAGCGTGTCGCGGCCCCGGCGCCCGCACCCCTGCAGACAGCCCCCGCGGTGCCCCTGAAGCTGCCCCGCAAAGCCCCCGTCTTCGCCGACGAGACGCCGACCCAGCTGGTCCGCCGGGCCCGCAAGATGCACAAGGTGCTCACCGAGACGTATCCGGATGCTCACTGCGAGCTGGACTTCACCACCCCGCTCGAGTTGCTCGTCGCCACCATCCTGTCCGCCCAGACCACCGACGTCATGGTCAACAAGGTCACCCCGACCCTGTTCGCGAAGTACCCGGACGCCAAGGCGTACGCGGAGGCCGACCGGGAGGAGATGGAGACGATCCTCAAGCCGACCGGCTTCTTCCGGGCCAAGACGAACAGCCTGCTGAAGCTCGGCCAGGCGCTGGTCGACGAGTACGACGGGGTGGTCCCGGACAAGCTGGAGGAGTTGGTCAAGCTCCCCGGCACCGGCCGCAAGACCGCGAACGTCGTCCTCGGCAACGCCTTCGGGGTCCCAGGCATCACCGTCGACACGCACTTCGGCCGGCTGGTCCGCCGGTTCGGGTGGACCGAGGAGGAGGACCCGGTCAAGGTCGAGCACCTGATCGGGGCGCTGTTCCCGAAGAAGGACTGGACCATGCTGTCGCACCGGCTGATCTTCCACGGCCGCCGCCGCTGCCACGCCAAGAAGCCCGCCTGCGGCGCCTGCCCGATCGCCCAGTGGTGCCCGTCCTTCGGCGCGGGTCCCACCGACCCAGACCTAGCCGCCAAGCTGGTGAAGACCCCCGCGTGAACCACACCCCGCCTCCACTCCACCCGCGCACCGCGCCGGCTGCTGGTACTGCGCGGTCGGGCGAGCCCGGCGCTGTCTCGCCAGCCGGCGCGGCGCTTCGCCGCGGGCGGGAGTTGTTTCGGCGCGCGGAGCGACGCCGCGCGGGAAGGCATGCTGGGTCATTGCCTGGGCTCCGACCGGTCGCTCTGGGCGACCTCGGCTCGCCGCCCAGCGGCGGCCGGTCGCCGCGCGAAAGCCGGCTGCTGCGGGCGGTTGGGCTGGTGGTTTTGTTGGGTGTGCTGGCGGCCTGTGGGGAGCAGCCGGCTGGGGACGGAGCGGCGGAGTCGCCAAGTGTTGCTGAGTCTCGGAGTCGGAATGTGGCAGGCGCGGAGAAGCTGGCGCAGTGCCCGAGCACTCCGTCGAAGCCGCCGGTCTCCAACGCTCTCCCGGATGTCAGCCTGCCGTGCCTCGGCGCAGGCCCGGACATCCGGCTCGCGGACCTCCGGGGTCCGCTGGTCGTCAACGTCTGGGCGCAGTGGTGTGGTCCGTGCCGAGACGAGGCGCCCTATCTCGCCGAGCTGCAGAAGAGGGCCGGGGGCAAGGTCAAGCTGCTCGGAATCGACTACGCCGACCCGCGGCCCGAGCTCGCTGTGCGGTTCGCGATCGAGCAGAAGTGGGACTATCCGCACCTGGTCGACCCCGACAAGCTGACCCAGCAACCGCTCCGGATCGGGGGACCGCCGTTGACCGCGTTCGTCGACGAGGACGGCAAGGTCGTCCATGTCCATCGCGGCGTGCTCACGTCGCAGCAGCAGCTGGACCAATTGGTGCGAGACAAGCTCGGGGTGACCTGGTGACCAGCACGACCTTCGATGTGGAGCTGCCGGCCTGGTTGCAGACCCTCGCGACCGCGTCCAAGACCGTCGACCCGCGCGAGTTGTCGCGCTTCCTGCCGCCGGACGACCCGGCCGTGCGGGCGTCGGCAGTACTGATTCTGCTTGCTGATGGCAACGATGTCGACGGCAACGGTCCGGACGTGCTGCTGACCGAGCGGGCCTGGACGTTGCGCTCGCACGCCGGCCAGATGGCGTTCCCGGGCGGCCGCACGGACGAGGCCGACGGCCCCGGCGTCGACGGCGCGATCCGTACCGCGCTGCGCGAGGCCGAGGAGGAGACCGGGCTGGACCCCGCCGGTGTCGAGGTGTTCGCGGTCTGGCCCGCGCTGTGGGTGCCGGTGAGCAACTTCGGCGTCGCACCCGTGCTCGGCTGGTGGCGTGAGCCGTCGCCGGTCGCGGTGGTCGACCCGGCCGAGGTGGCCTCTGTGCACCGGGTCTCGCTGGCCGCCCTGGCCGATCCCGCCAACCGGATCAGTTGCCTCCACCCCTCTGGTTTCACCGGACCCGCTTTTGTCATCGGCAACCTGTTCATCTGGGGCTTCACCGCCGGTCTGCTGGACAAATTGCTGATCCTGGGTGGCTGGAAACGGGACTGGGACCCGGCCAACGTCGTACCGTTGCCCGACCGGCTGGTCGAGGCGGCCTGGCGGAGTGAAGGGCGGCGGTCGGAGGATGTGCGCCGGCTGACGGCCATCGAGCACGACCTGGGGCGTCCGGAGGGTGTGGAGTGAGCGGTCTCGATATCGCGCTGCTGGTGGTGACCGCGCTGGTGGCGATCTCGGGCTACATCGAGGGATTCGTGCTCGGCGCGTGCGCGACGCTCGGGCTGCTGGCAGGCGCGGCCGTCGGCGTGTACGGCGTACCGCGGGTGCTGGACCAGTTCTCCCCGAGTGTCGAGGTCTCCTTCGCGGCCCTGGTCCTGGTGGTGATCCTGGCCTCGATCGGGCGGACCGTCGGGGCCTTGCTCGGCTCGAAGCTCCGAAACAAGATCTCCTGGAAACCGGTGAAGGCCGTCGACGCGCTCGGCGGCGCCGCGCTGGCCGCCGTGTCCGTCCTGGTCGTCTCGTGGGTGCTCGGGGTCGCCGTGAGCGGCGCGCGGATCCCCAGCGTCACCTCCGCCGTACGTGGGTCAGAGGTGCTCGCCAAGGTCGACCAGGCGCTGCCGAGTGGAGCCGACCGGGCCCTGCAGGCCTTCAACGACGTGGTGAACACCGACCTGTTCCCGCGGTTCCTCGACCCGTTCGTGCCGGAGCGGATCCGCGACACCCAGCCGCCGGACGGCGCGATCGCCCGGAACCCCGCGGTCCGCGCGGCGTACAGCCGGATCGCCAAGGTCACCGGGGTGGCGAACTGTTCGCGCGGCCTGGAGGGCAGCGGTTTCGTCTACGCGCCGCAGCGGGTGATGACGAACGCGCACGTGGTGGCCGGGGTCAGTTCGCCGAAGGTCGAGGTGAACGGGCAGAAGTACGACGGGACCGTGGTGCTGTTCGACTCCAGCGTCGACATCGCCGTGCTCTACGTGCCTGAGCTCGAGGCCAAGCCGCTGGCGTTCGACCTGGACGGCAAGGCCGACGCGACCGCGGTGGTGCTCGGCTACCCGGAGAATGGCCCGTTCGACGCCGAGGCGGCCCGGATCCGCTCGGAGGAGCGGCTGCGCGGCCCGGACATCTACGGGGACAAGACGGTGACGCGGCGGGCCTTCTCCATCTGGGCCTCGGTCCGTCCTGGTAACTCCGGCGGCCCGCTGATCTCCCCGAAGGGCACCGTGTACGGCGTCGTCTTCGCCGCGTCGGTCGAGGACAACCGCACGGGCTACGTCCTCACGGCCGAGCAGGTCGCGGAGGACGCGGCCGCCGGCGCGCGAGCCACGCAGGAAGTCTCCACCCGCAGCTGCACCTGACCGGCTGCTCCATCCCGTCCGGCCGGTGACAGGGCGCGGCGTGAGCTCTTAGCTGCCGGCCGAGTTCTCCCGTTGGGCGTCGGCCAGTTGATCCTCGAGGCTGATGATGCGGCAGGCGGCGTCGAGGGCCGTGCCTTCGTCGACCAGTTGGCGAGCGCGGGCGGCCAGACGCAACTGATGGCGTGAGTAGCGGCGGTGGCCTCCGCTCGACCGCTGCGGCTGGATCAGCCCGGCGCTACCCAGGCTACGGAGAAAGCTCGGCGTGACACCGACCATCTCGGTCGCCCGCCCCATCGTGTAGGCCGGGTAGTTGTCGTCGTCGAAGCTGTCCGGTTCGTGGCTCGGAGGCTGTTTCCTCGATCTGGCCATAAGTCTCCCGTTGAGCGGTACCGACCGTTTCCGGTCGCCGGGACCAGTTGGCGGCACCAGAAATTGTAACGCCCGCTACCGACTGTCCACCACACAGCGGACAGTTTTCTTGGCTCGATGGCTTGACTATTTCTCGTCAAGAGTGACAATTTTCCTGCAAGCAGGAGAATCAATAATCTGTCTCAGTGATCATAGATTTCAAGGCGGTGGGGGCATGACGGAGCACCTGGTCGAGACGGCCGAGGCCTTCGCGCGGTTGGCTCTCGAGCTGCACTCCGAAGAGGGTGTGGTCGAGACGATCGAGGCGGTGGCCCGCTTCGCCTTGAAGGCGGTCGACTGCAGCCAGGCAAGCATCGTGCTCGCCGCCCGGCGCGGGGGAATCGACCCGGGCGCGGCCACCGACGTGACGGCGGAGAAGGCGGACCTGCTGCAGGTGGAGCTCGGCGAGGGTCCGGCCACCACGATCGTGGCCGACCGGGAAGCGGCCATCGTGATCCCGGACACGCTGCGGGACGATCGCTGGCCGGCCTGGGCGCAGGCGGTGGCCGAGCTCGGGCTGCGCAGTGTGCTGGCAGTCCGGTTGCAGATCCGGGACCAGACCGTCGGAGTGCTGGAACTCTTCAGCAGCAGGCCGGATGCCTTCGAGCCGGACGACGTCGCCGTCGCTCAGATCCTGGCGCGCCATGCCTCGGTGGCGGTCGGCACCGCCCGTCAAGAGGCGACGCTGTGGCAGGCGATCGACGCCCGCAAGCTGATCGGCCAGGCGCAGGGCATCCTGATGGAGCGGTTCAACCTCGACCAGGACCAGGCCTTCGCAGTACTGCGCCGCTACTCGCAGGACAACAACGTCAAGCTGCGAGATGTCGCTAGGTTGCTCGTCGACACCGGCCGGCTCACCTCACCCGAGGGTGGCGAGCCAGTCGAGCAGTAGCGCGTTGAACATCGCAGGCGCCTCCTCGTGCGGGAAGTGCCCGACTGTGGTCAGTAGTTCGTAGCGCAGCGGACCGTCGACCAGCGCAGCAGGAGTTGCGGCAGTAGCCGGGTTCAGCGCGCCATCCAATGCCCCCTGCACCTGCAGAACCGGTACTGCGACCGGGGTGCGCATGCGAGCGGAGTACCGGCGGCCGTCGGGGCGGAGGCGGGACCGGACGAACCACCGGTGGTACTCCAAAGCGCAGTGCGGAGCGGGCCAGACCTGGAGAGCGGCCCGATAGCGACGCGAGGCTTCAGCGTCCGGGAAGTCACCACCCTGCGCGGACCATGCCCGGAGCAACTGTTCGATGTGGATCCCGTCATGCGCGAGCAGGCGGCGCTCCGGCAAGATCGGCAGCTGGAACCATCCCACCTGGGCGACAGACTTCGGCTGGCCCGACCGCAGCAACAGGAGCGGATGTGGCGCTGAGACGGCCGCGACAGCCCGTACCTGCTTGGGGGTGAGCACCGCGGCCGACCAGGCGACGAACCCGCCCCAGCCATGGCCGACCACCACCGCGTCGGAGGCTCCGAGGGATCGGATGACGCCGGACACGTCCGCCGAGACAGTGAAGGGGTCGTAGCCGCGCGGTGTCTTGTCGCTGGCTCCATAGCCGCGCAGATCCATGGCAACGGCTCGATACCCGGCTGCGGCGACCGCGGGCAGTTGATGCCGCCAAGCCCACCAGAACTCGGGGAAGCCGTGCAGGAACAGCACCAGAGGATCGTCAGCCGCCCCACACTCGGCGACGTGGAACCGCGCCCCGTTGGCCGCCACCAGCGAATGCGACCACGGCCCGTCGACGAGTAGGTCACTTACCCCTGCGGGGCTCAGTGGTCGTCACCAGGCGCGACGGCCACTAGTCGCCCTTCCCGATGGACTTGAGGGCCTCGACGGACTCCTTGGACGTCTCGATCGCGCGCTGCGGGCCCTTCGCCTTGCCGAGCATCCGCTTGCCGACCAGGACCAGCGCGAGCGCGATCAACAGGTAGAGCACGGCGACGATCACGAACGACAGCGCCGGGTGCAGCCCGAGCGCGCTCACCCCGTACGCCGCGGCGATGGACAGCAGGATGACCGCCAGCAGGGCCAGGAAGCCGGCCGCGCCGAACATGCCGACGCCGGTCCCGGCAGCGACCGCGGTCGCCTTCAGTTCGGTCTTGGCCAG
This sequence comes from Kribbella sancticallisti, assembly GCF_039530625.1. Lineage (NCBI taxonomy): Bacteria > Bacillati > Actinomycetota > Actinomycetes > Propionibacteriales > Kribbellaceae > Kribbella > Kribbella sancticallisti. The sequence continues at coordinate 42,664 of NZ_BAAAOS010000037.1, forward strand.
CTCGACCTCACTGCGCACCAGGCTGGACAGATCCCGGCTGGCGTTGGCGACGAGTTGCCCGACTGTGGGCTCATCCTCGGTCTGCCCCATCGACATGGCACTCCTTCCACGGGTCCGTTCCCCGACCCTAGCCTGTACCCGCGCCTCAATCCTCGGCGTACGCGCGGTTCCGCCGGAACAGCAGCGCCGTTGCGATCAACGCGGACAGCAACGACGCCACCAGAACAGCCGCCTTGGCCCGTTCGATCTGAGCGACGTCGTCGCCGAAGGCCAGTTGGGCGATCAGCAGCGCGACAGTGAAACCGATCCCCGCCAGCACCGACACCGCCCCGACGTCTCGCCACGCGAGGTCGGAGTTCAGCTCCGCCCGGGTGAAGCGCGCGGTCAGCCACGACCCGCCGAAGACCCCGATGATCTTGCCGAACATCAGTCCGGCGACCACCCCGATCGCCACCGGGTCCGTCAGCATCTCGCGCAGTGCGTCGCCGCCGAGCGTCACCCCGGCCGCGAACAGCGCGAACACCGGCACCGCGACCCCGGCCGACCACGGCCGCAGCCGATGCTCGAGCCGTTCGGCCGGGGAGCTCGTCTCGTCCGGATCCCGCAGCACCCGGGTGACCAGGCCCAGCGCGACACCCGCGATCGTCGCGTGGATGCCGGACTCGTGCATGAACCACCAAGCGCCCAAGGCGAGTGGAACGTACACCAGCGGAGTACGGACCCTGAAACGCTGGAGCAGGAAGAAGGCGGCAATCAGAGCCAGGGAGGCGAGCAGGGCCAGCAGGTTGAGGCCGTGGGAGAAGAACGCGGCGATCACCAGGATCGCGCCGAAGTCGTCGACCACCGCGAGCGTGAGCAGGAAGGCTCTCAGCGCGCTGGGCAACGAAGAGCCGACGATCGCCAGCACCGCCAGGGCGAACGCGATATCCGTTGCCGTCGGCACCGCCCAGCCCTGCGGTTTGCCGTCGTCGTCGACGAGGTTGATCACCGCGTAGATCAGGGCCGGCATCGCCATCCCGCAGAACGCCGCGACCACCGGTACGACCGCCTCGCTGATCTTCGACAGGGTGCCGACCACCAGCTCACGCTTGAGCTCGACACCGGCCAGGTAGAAGAACAGCGTCAGGGCGCCGTCGGTCGCCCACTGCTCGACCGTCAGCGGCCCGAGCTGTGCGTCGCGGAGGTGGTGGTAGGCGTCCTGCCAAGGAGAGTTGGCCCAGATCAGGGCGATCACGGCCGCACCGACAAGAACTAGGCCACCGGTGGTCTCGGCGCGCAATGTGCTGGCCAGGAAGGCGCGCTCGGGCCCCAGGATCCGTGGGAACGCTCGTCGTTTCTGCAGCAACCGCACCGGCGGCCCCCTTCGCTCGGGCGTGATCGAACCAATCGCCGACCAGACTTCCCGGCACACCAAGCCGATGGCCGCGGTGGGCGTCAGGCTCCCTCGGGATTCTAACGGAGCCGGACCGGTCAGGCAGTCCAGCTGCGAGGGTCGGGACCCTTCGGCACGATGCCGTTCGGGTTGATGGTGGTGTGGGTCAGGTAGTAGTGCCGCTTGATCTGGTCGAAGTCGACCGTCTCCCCGAAGCCCGGCTGCTGGTAGAGGCGCCGCGCGTAGGCCCACAGGTTCGGGAACTCGGTCAGCTTGTTGCGGTTGCACTTGAAGTGGCCGTGGTAGACCGCGTCGAACCGGACCAACGTGGTGAACAGTCGGACGTCGACCTCGCTGAGGCTGTCGCCGAGTAGGTAGTCGCGGTCGTCCAGCCGCTGCTCGAGCACATCGAGCCTGGCGAACAGAGCGTCGTACGCCGCCTCGTACGTCTCCTGCGTGGTCGCGAAGCCGCAGCGATAGACGCCGTTGTTCACGTCCGCGTAGATCTCTTCGATCAGCTGATCCATCTCCTCTCGCTCGGCCGGAATCAGATCCGGCGCGCCCGGGCGGTGGAAGTCGATCCACTCGGTCGACAGGTCGAGAGTGATCTGGGGATAGTCGTTCGTCACGACCTGCCCGGTCACGGTGTCCACGATCGCCGGCACAGTCACCCGCCCCTCGTACTGCGGGTCGGTGGCGAGGTAGACCTCGGACAGATAGCTGATCCCCAGGACCGGGTCCCGGCCGTCCGGGTCGAGGGTGAACCGCCAGCCCTGCTCGTCGCGGATCGGGTCGACGATCGCCAGACTGATCGCGTCCTCCAAGCCGAGCAGTTTCCGTACGATCAGGGAGCGATGCGCCCACGGGCAGGCCAGGGAGACCACCAACCGGTACCGGCCCGGCTCGACCGGCCAGCGGCCGTGCTCGTCGGGTCCCTCGCCGGGTGCCGACGCGGAGTCTCGGCTGATCCGGCCGGTGAACCTGTTGCCCTGTCGTTTCCACTCTCCGGAGGGCGCGCTCTCGGTGACGAACTGTGCGGGAGTCATGTCGTCAAAACTACCCAGGCTTGATTAGATGGTTACTGGCCGTCCTGGGGAACCGGACAGTACTGTCGGTTCAGGGAAGCGCCAGACACGCCCTAGAGCGGTTGGTTGACACAGTTGGTGACAAGATCAGGAGCCCGCACGGCGGCTCGCGGCCCCCGGCAACCGGTTTGCCGGACACAATCCCAGGGATACTGACGCCATGGCCCGCCCCAGGAACAACCCCGGTGATCTCGCGGAGCTCCCCACCGAACTCCGCACCGACCGGCCGAAGGGTGACCAGATCCGCGAGATTCTTCTGACGCTCACCCGCACGCTGGCAGCCGGCACCGTACTGCCCTCCGAGCGGGTGCTGGCCGAGCGCTTCGGGGTCGCGCGGATGACCGTGCGCCAAGAGGTGGACCGGGTTGTCGCCGAGGGCCTGGCCGCTCGTCGTCCTGGTGGCGGCACGTTCGTCGCCGAGCCACGGCCGGCTCGCATGCTCACGTCGTCCTTCAGCGAGGACATGCGCGCCCGCGGCATCACCCCTGGCGCCAAGGTCCTCGAGCACCGCATCGGCACCGCCGACGAGACTTTGGCCGCCGAACTGGAAGAGCCGGTCGGTACTCCGGTGCTGCACCTGGTCCGTCTGCGCACCGCGGACGGCGAGCCGATGGCGGTTGAGCGGACCTCCCTCTCCCTGCGCCGCTATCCGGGCCTGGACGAGTTGGACCTGAGCGCCGTCTCGCTCTACGACTCGCTGTCTTCTCGCTGGGGTGTCACCCTCGGCATGGTCTCCGCCTCCATCATCGCGGCCGCGCCGGACGAGGCGGACCGCCAACTCCTGGGCATCGACGACACCACGCCGTGCCTCATCATCACGTCGGCGCCGCGCACCGCGTCCGGTGAGGTGATCGAGTTCGGTCGCTCGATCTACCGCTCCGACCGCTACGACATCACCATCGCCTACCGCGCTACCTGATTCCTGCGAATCGGGAAACCGATCACGAGTTGAGGCTGCGCAACACCTTGGGCGCCCGCCCGCGCTCGCTCATCAAACTGCTCAGAGGTGGACCGACGCGACACCTAACGCGAAGGCGGTTCCGGCCAGGGTCAGCATGATGATGGCGAGGGTGAGTAGTTGGCGTTGCAGGGAAGGGCGTTCCGTGCTGGTGGCGAAAACGCGGCGGGGCCAATGGCGCCAGGAGACGTACCAGAAGATCGCCGTTGCTGCCAGCAACAAGACGGCCTTGATCACGTGCAGCCACCAGCGCTCGGTGTCGAGCAGGAGGAGGGCGAGGCCGGTGGCGGCGATCACCATGATCAGGCCGAGTACCTTCCAGCGGTTGCCTGAGGCAATTACTGCGGTCAGGGCCTCGCGGTCGTCCTCGGCCGGGCCGAAGAACTTCTTCAGCTTGGGCTGGACGACGAACAGCGAGTAGGCCATGCCACCCACCCAGGCAGCGGCCAGGCCGGCGTGGACGATGGCGATCAGGGCGGTCATCCCCAGATGATGACAGCCTGTACGCCGAAGTACGGCGTACAGGCTGTCTTTCAGGTCAGGCGGAGTCAGTCCTCGTCGGACTTGCCGGATTCCAGGTTGGTCTTGATCAGGTCCATCACGGTGGAGTCGGCCAGGGTGGTGACGTCGCCGACCTCGCGGTTCTCGGCCACGTCGCGGAGCAGGCGACGCATGATCTTGCCCGACCGGGTCTTGGGCAGTTCGGCGACGACCATGATCTGGCGCGGCTTCGCGATCGGGCCGATCTCCTTGGCGACGTGGTTGCGGAGTTCCTGGACCACGTCCGGACCGCCGTCGCCGGCCTCCGAGCGGAGGATGACGAAGGCCGCGATCGCCTGGCCGGTGGTCGGGTCGGACGCGCCCACGACAGCCGCCTCGGCGACCTTCGGGTGCGAGACCAGCGCGGACTCGATCTCGGTGGTGGACAGCCGGTGGCCGGACACGTTCATCACGTCGTCGACCCGGCCGAGCAGCCAGAGGTCGCCGTCCTCGTCCTTCTTGGCGCCGTCGCCGGCGAAGTACATGCCGGGGAAGCGCGACCAGTAGGTTTCCTTGAAGCGCTCGTCGTCACCCCACAGCGTGCGCAGCATGGCCGGCCACGGCTTGGTCAGGACCAGGTAGCCGCCGGAGCCGTTCGGTACCGGCTGGCCGGCGTCGTCCACGACCTCGGCCGCGACACCCGGGATCGCCTTCATCGCGGCACCCGGCTTGCCCGCGGTCACGCCGGGGAGCGGGGAGATCATGTGCATGCCGGTCTCGGTCTGCCACCAGGTGTCGACCACCGGCGCCTTGTTGCCGCCGATGTTCTCCCGGTACCAGATGTAGGCCTCGGGGTTGATCGGCTCACCCACGGACCCGATCACCCGCAGGCTCGACAGGTCGAACTTCTCCGGGATCTCCTTGCCCCACTTCATGAAGGTGCGGATCGCGGTCGGAGCGCAGTACAGGATGGAGACCTTGTACTTCTGGATGATCTCCCACCAGCGACCCTGGTGCGGGGTGTCCGGGGTGCCTTCGTAGAGGACGGACGTGGTCGCGTTCGCGAGTGCGCCGTACACGATGTAGCTGTGGCCGGTCACCCAGCCGATGTCGGCGGCGGTCCAGTAGATGTCGGTGTCGGCCTTGAGGTCGAAGACGGCCCACTGCGTGTACGCCGTACCGACCAGGTAGCCACCGGTCGTGTGCAGGATGCCCTTCGGCTTGCCCGTGCTGCCGGACGTGTACATCACGTACAGCGGGTGCTCGGCGTCGAACGCCTCGGGCGTGTGCTCGGTCGACTGCTTGCCGACGAAGTCCTCCCACCACAGGTCGCGGTTCTCGACCATGGCGGTCTCCTGGCCGGTGCGCTTCACCACCAGCACATTGCGTACGTCGGGGCAGTCCACCAGCGCGGCGTCCACCGCGGGCTTCAACGCCGCCGGAGCGCCCCGGCGGTAACCGCCGTCGGAGGTGATCACCACGCGCGCGTCGCAGTCCAGGATCCGGCCCTTCAGCGCGTCCGCGGAGAAGCCGCCGAAGATGACCGTGTGCGGGGCGCCGATCCGGGCGCAGGCGAGCATCGCCACCACGGTCTCGGGGATCATCGGCATGTAGATCGCGACCACGTCGCCGGCCTGGACGTTCAGCTCGACCAGCGCGTTGGCCGCCTTGCTGACCTCGTCCTTCAGTTGGGCGTAGGTGATCTCGCGGGTGTCGCCGGGCTCGCCCTCGAAGTAGTACGCGACCTTGTCGCCGAGGCCGTTCTCGACGTGCCGGTCGACGCAGTTGTACGCCGCGTTCAGCTTGCCGTCGGCGTACCACTTGGCGAACGGCGGGTTGCTCCAGTCCAGCGTCTGGGTGGGCTCGACGGCCCAGCTCAGCCGCTTCGCCTGCTCCGCCCAGAAGCCCTCGAAATCGGCGTCGGCCGCCTCGTACGCGTCCGCCTTGACGTTCGCGTTCGCGGCGAGCTCGGCCGGCGGCTCGAACCGGCGCTCCTCGTGCATCAGGTTCGACAGCGCATCGGACTGGTGGGACTCGGAACTGGTCACGTCGCGGACTCCTCGTTGAGAGCTGCAAGACAGCGGAACGCCTGGCGCTCCGGTCACCTTTCTACCAACGCCGGACCAGCCGCGGTACTGGTGCGTCGCCCAGCCGCCCCCGATCTGCGCCGAACGGAGACCGCCGCCGGTCGAACGGCGTTCTGCGTGAACCCCATCACATCACGGGAACCACCCGGCCCCGCGCCGCATCGGAGCACATGTTCCACCCCGTGAGACCCGTGAGACAGAGGAGATCCCGTGATGCATGCCGCGACCGCGCAGTACCCGTCCGCTTCGACGGACCCGGCCGAGGCGCGCCGCAAGATCTCCCGCGCCGCCCGCCGCCGCGTCCACGCCCGCGAACGCCGCATCCGCCGCACCCACCGCACCCTCCGCGCTCAACTCCCCGCCGCGTGGTGATCGAGGACCTTGGTCAGCAGGCGGGTCAGTTCGCCTCGCTCTGAGGGGGAGAGCGAAGCGAAGAGGGTGTTCTGGGCCTGTTGAACGAGTGCTTCGAGGCGGTTGAGTTGGGCTTGGCCGGTGGGGGTGAGAGTGATGATGTTGCGACGGCCGTCGGTGGGGTCGGGGGAGCGTTCGACGTAGTTGGCGGCGGAGAGTTCGTTGATGGCTGCTACGACGTCGCTGCGGTCGATGCCGGTACGGCGGCCGAGGGAGGCCTGGCTCTGCGGGCCGAACTCGGCCAGGGTCGCCAGCAGTCGGTAGTGATAGCCGCGGGCCTCGCCGGCGGCGAAGGCCTCGCTGATGATCCGGTGGGCGTGCGCCGCGGACTGGGTGAGCAGCCAACTCGGCAGCTTCTTCAGCGCCGCGGGGGCCAAGTCATCCGTTGCCATGGTGGCGAGTGTAGCGATCCGTTGGGTTGGCCAACGATAGCTCGCGGGCGTCGAGAAGTTCGTCCCAGTGGTCGGCGGCCCACTCGCAGGCAACCCGCATCGGCTCGAGCATGCTGTGGCCCAGGGGTGTCAGTTCGTAGACCACCCGCCGGACCGGTACGGCGTACTCCGTCCGGCGGACGAATCCGTCGCGCTCGAGCGAGCGCAGGGACTGGGTCAGCACCTTCGGGGTGACCCGGTGCAGCGGGACGCGCAGTTCGGAGTATCGGCGGGGGCCGTCCTCCAGGCAGCGGATCACCAGCGGCGCCCACTTGTCGCCCGCGAACCGGATCGGGTTCAGCGTGGACGGGCAGAGTTCGTCGAACATGTCCGGCCGCAGCGATTCCATTTCACCAGCGTAGTGAGTATCCGATCGGTAACCACCTCTCCGCCTACGGTCGGCCGCAGCAACCGATCGAAGCGGAGCACAGATGAGCAAGGTGCTGGTATTCGGCGCGGGTGGACGAGCAGGCAGGGCGGCCGTCGAGGAGGCGCGGCGGCGCGGGCACGAGGTGACTGCCGCGGTGAGAAACCCCAGCAAGTACGCGGATCTCGACGCGGTCGCGGGCGATGTGACGGATGCGGCGCGGGTCGCTGAGCTCGCGGCCGGTCACGACGCGGTGGTTGCGGCGGTCTACGACGGAGGTGGCGATCCGGCGGTCTTCTTCCCGACGGCGGCTGGGGCGCTGGTCGACGGTCTCACCAAGGCAGGTGTGCCGCGGCTGGTCTGGGTCGGGCTGACGCCGCTCCTGCCGACGGTGGTCGGCACACTGCTGATGGACACGCCCGGCTATCCGCAGGACTACCGCGTCTTCTTCCTCGCCCACGCAGCCGCGGCCGACGTGTTCGCGAGCTCGGAGCTGGACTGGGTCTCGATCGCCCCGGCCGGCGACTTCGACCACGAGCATCCCGAGCGCACCGGCGGATACCGCGTAGTCCCCGCCGCCGCGGACAGCAGGATCTCGTACGCCGACCTCGCGATCGCCCTGATCGACGAGGTCGACGCGCCTGACGATCGCCGGCAGCACCGGACGCAGTACGGCGTCGCTCCCGCCTGACGTCAGCTAAGACCGGGAACCACCGACACCGTGTACGGCGGAGTGCCGGGTGCCACGTCGAGCTGGCTGTTCACCCAGAGCAGGCGATTCCCGTCCCGGGCCACGGTGGTCGGGGTGGCATTGGTTGCCCCTGGCATCGAATCCGCGATCACCCGCGCCTTCGTCCAGTCCCGGTCGAGCACGGCCAGGCGGGTGACGTACTTGCCGCCGCCCGCGTTGTAGACGGCGTACAGGCGACGTCCTTCCAGCAGGTAGCCGTCACCCGAGAGGATGCCGTTCGCGCCGGTGACCTCCAACGGGCGGACCGCCTTCGTTCGCAGGTCGACGCGGTACGTGACGTCCTGGCCCTGCTCGCCAACGAGCAGAGCCCGGCCGTCGGTGACGATGCCGTTGAGGAAGTACGGGATCGGCTCGATCTTGTCGCGGGTCAACCAGGGCTTGAGTTGGCCTAGGCCGTCCTTGGTGAGGGTGGCTCGCCAGATCTGGTTGTGCGCCGAGTCGGTGACGTAGACGGCGTCGCTGGTGAACGTGAAGTCGTTGAGGAACGAGCCTTGCTGAGCTGCCCGGATGGCGAGCAACCGGCCGCGGGCGTCGTACATGTAGAGCTTCGAGGTGCTGGCGCCGGCGACGAGGACCCGGCCCCAGCGGTCGACGTGGACGCCGGTGGCCGAGGTCCGGCCGTCGCTGCCGGCTGGCAGGAACGGCTTGAGGTTGGGGCTGCGGACCGTGCCGCGGTAGACCGCGCCGGTGCCGACGCTGGTGACGTAGATCGTGCCGTTCCTGGTCACCTCGATGCCTTCCGGGGTGTCGCCTGGCGTGGTCGAGACCACGTAGGTCTGCGGGTGGTGATGGTGGGTCTGGTCGGCTTGGGCCGCGGAGGGTTGGACGGCGGTGGTGAGGAGGAGCGGAGCGGCCAGCAGTACTGCGGCGGCGGTGCGTCTGCGGATCATCGGCTCAGGGTGGCCGGATCGGTGCTCGTGGATCGACCGGTTTCGGCCAGGGCCGAAGCAGTACGCCGTACTGACCCTCGAGCGGGCACAATCGCCGGTACAGGGAGGCGACGATGATCCGGATCCACTTCAGCGCGGGCGATCTGGCCCGGGTGACGTTCCCGGCCGAGCCCGAACCCCTCTGGGAGGCGGCCCTGGCCGCGCGGGCGCTCGGGGACCGGGCGATCCCACCCGTCGCGCGCCGGTGGCGGCGGGAGGTGGCGCCGCTGATCCGCCCGTCGATGCGTCCGCTGTTCAAGCTGATCGGGCCGGGCGGGCAGTTCCCCGACTTTCTCACGCCGGAGGTGCCCGCGCCCGGGCTGGATTCGGCCGTGAGCGTGCTCATGGACACTCCGGCCGAGGTGGTCCAGGAGGCACTCGGGCCGTATCTGCCGACGGAGATCGACCTGTATATGAAGGGTCTGCTGGCCGGTGCTCCGGAGTCGCGGCGCGCGCTCGGCAACGCAGTACGGGAGTTTCATCAGGATGTACTGGCGCCGGCCGGGGTGGAACTCGAACGCCGCTACGGCGCTGACCTCGCGCTGCGCTCGCGTGCACTCCTGCAGAGCGGAGTAGACGGCATGCTGACGGGTCTTCACCCGGACGTCGACTGGGATGCGCCCGTACTCACGACGTACGGGATCGGCGCCGGCCCCACCCTCGACGTCGACTTGGCCGGCCGGGGGCTACTCCTCTACCCGTCCTCCCTCACAGCCGAATGCCTGGTCCTGGACGCCCCCGACCGCCGCCCGGTCCTCGTCTACCCCTGCGCCGACCTACCTTCCGCGGACGACGTCGACGTAGATGCCCTGGCAGAACTACTCGGCCGCACCAGAGCCGCAGTACTACGCTCCCTCACCGCCAGCGCCAGCACCACCCAACTAGCCCGCCGCACCGGCATCTCCCTAGCCTCAGCCAGCGACCACACCCGAGTACTCCGCAACGCCGGCCTACTCACCACCCACCGAACCGCCGGCACAGCCCACCACTCCCTAACCCCCACGGCCCACCGCCTACTGCTCTCGCCAAGTCCGCAACTCCTGCAGCCCAAACAGGCATAAGAAAACGGNNNCGTTCCGTGTTTGAAGGTTAGTTGCGGATCAGGGTGAACGTGGACGTGGTGTTGCGGATGTCTACTGCGTTGTTGGTGAGGGTCAGGTTGTTGAAGGTGGCGGTGCCGGCGGCTGGGCCTTCGCCGGGTTCGGGGAGTTCGTTGGCCCAGATACCGAAGCCGGACTTGGCGTCGAAGGCGTCGCCGGACTTGCGGGCGCCGGAGATGGAGACGTTGGTGAGGATGGTGTCGGCGATCGGGAAGAGTCGCTGGCCGCCGACGTAGTCGGTCTGGAACATGATCCCGCTGTAGGTCGGATCGACGATGTCGACATCCGTCAGGCGGATGCCCTGGAAGACCTTGGTGGCGGAGTAGATCCAGATCCCCGGGAACGTCTGGGCACCCCAGAAGTGGCCGCCGGAGCGAACGACCGAGATGTTCTCCCAGCGTGTCGGCGGGGTGGCGCCGAAGCCGTTCATCGGGATGCCGAAGTCGAGCGAGCTGATCGTGATGCCGGAGTACACCAGGGTGTCCGCGACGTACAGGTTGCGGAACACGTTGTTGGTGCCGCCGTAGACCGCGAAGCCGGCCGCTCGCCAGGTCAGTATCGAGGAGAGGTTCTCGAAGACGTTGTCCCGGACCTCGCCACCGCCGCCGTCGACGGCGTTGAACAGGGCGAAGCTGTCGTCACCGGTACTGCGGGCGTCGTTGTTGCTGACCGTGTTGCCCGCCGAGCCGTTCGTCATGTTGATGCCGTCGGCGAACATGTCCCGGATCCGCGAGTTCCTGATCGTCGAGTTGTCGGTGTTCGCACCCCAGTACAGGCACATCTGGTGCTCGACCCAGATGTTGTCGATCGTCATGTTCGACGTGCCGTTGAAGTTGAACACCTTGCCGGGGCCGTCGTTGCGGCTGTCGTAGTTGCCGAAGTACGCGAACCCGCTGAACGTCGACCCGTTCGCCGACGACTGCGCGTCGAACCCGACATCGGTGTTGGTCTGCGAGGTCGGTGCGATGAACCTCGTGAACCAAGGCCCGGCGCCGACCACCTTGATCGCCTTGCCGTAGACGTTGAACTTGTTCGACGTCGGGTAGTCACCGGCAGGCAGGTACACACCCTGCAACGAACTGTCCTGACGCACCCGGTCGATCGCGGCCTGCACGTCCTGCTGACTGAACCCGGCCGGTACTGCGTACCCCGCGCCCGGGTTGGCGATCGGCGCGACCTGCTCGGTGTTGATGAAGTCGATCGCGTAGGTGGTGGTGTTCGCCGGGTCCTTCTGCAGCTTGATCTTCGTGCCGGCCGGGAAGCTCGCGTCCAGCTTGATGTTCGCCTCGTCGTAGATGTGCCGCGGCGAACCGGCGCCCGGCGAGTTCCCCGGACCGGCCTCCGCGCCGTACAGCCAGGCGTACTTCGAGGTCAGCGGCAACGCCTTGTGGAAGGCGCCGTTGACGTACACGTTGATGGTCGAGTTGATGCCGCCACCGCCGGCCGAGTCCGGGATGGAGAACCGGGTGACCAGGGTGTTGGTGCTCGCCCGGGTGGTGAACTCGACGAACGAGCCGTTCGAGTTCAGCGTCACCGCGCGCCGGCCGGACGCCTCACCCGCGAGGTCGCCGATGGTCCGGTTCGGGCCCACCACCTGGGCGCCGCCGCCGACCGAGGCGTCCTCGGCTTCCAGGTGGTCGTACGGCATGTTCGCGCCGCGGCCCACGAACAACGGCCGCTCGCTGGTGTTGTTGGTCCGCTTGACCGGCAGTTCGTTCGCGTCGTCGGCGAGGACCACGCGGACGGAGTACCGGCCGTTGGCCGCGGGCCAGGTGCCCAGGTTGACCGGTGCCGTGGTGGCTCCAGCGGCGATCGCACCGGAGTACGAGCCGGTGAGAGTCCGTACTACGGTGCTGCCGCTCAGCAGAGTCAGCGTGATTCCGTGCGCGCCGGTCGCGGAGGCGATGCTGCCCTGGTTCTTGATCGCGACGGAGAACGTCACGGTATTGCCCGCCGACGGGTTGCCCGGCGACCAGGACACCGTGGGGACCAGGTCCGAGCTCGCGATCGGGGTGACCACCAGCGGGCTGCTGTTCGACGCCGAGTTGTTCGCGTCGTTCTGCTCGATGATCGTGTTCGACTCGTCCACCTTGGCGCTCAGCGGGTAGCTGCCCGCGTCACGGGCCCCGATGGAGGCTGTCACCGTGGCAGACGCACCTGCGGCGATGGCGCCGACAGCCGCAGTACCGACCTTCGTGGTGCCGAGGTAGAAGCTGACGTCGGTCGCCGCCGAGCCCGCGGTACCGGTGTTGTTGACTGTCGCGCGCAAGGTGATCGCGTCCGTCTCGACCGGTGAGGTCGGGGTCCAGGACACGTTCGACAGTGTCAGATCCGGGTTCGGAGCGGGAACGCCCATCACCTGGAGTTCGGCGACTTGGCCGGCCGGGGAACCGGTGTTGCCGGTGAAGTTCAGCCGTACGTCGGCGGCGCGGGCGCTGACCGGGATCGTCACCGTGTTACCGCTGGACGGGCTGAAGTTGTACGCCGCGGAGGCCGCGATCGTGGTGAAGCCGGTCGCGCTCTGCTCGCGGCCGAGGACCGAGAACGTCTGGGTACGGTTGCCCCAGGCGGAGTCCGGGTTGAGCCGGACCACGATCGAGCTCAGGTCCGCGTTCGAGCCGAGCTGGGTGGTGAGGGTGGCCGGGTTGCCGTTGCCCTCCCAGTAGGTCTGCACGTTGTCGTCGTTCGCGTTGGCCGCGACGAACGTGTGCACGTGCCCGGAGGCGGTGATCGGCTTGCCGAGCGCGAGGTTGCTGCCCGGGCCGTTGCTGCCGCCCCGGGTGACGGTGTTGCTGTTCGCCGACTGGTTGCCGACGGCATCCTTCGCGCGGACGAAGTAGCTGATCGAAGTACTGGCCGGCTGGTTGTCGGTGTAGGTGAGGACGCTGCCGCCGACGCTGGTACGCAGCGCGCCGTTCGCGTAGACGTCGTAGCCGGTGACGCCGACGTTGTCGGTCGAGGCGGTCCAGGCGAGCCGGATCTGGCCGGCGGCGGGCTCGGTGAAGGACAGGTTGCCCGGGGCGGTGGGAGCCTGGGTGTCACCGGTCGCCGGTCCGTAGACCTCGAGTTCGGACAGTTGACCGGCGGGCCAACCGGTGTTGGCGGTGATCTGGATCCGGACGTACCGCACGGTCGAGTTGCCGTAGTCGATCGTGACCGTGTTGCCCGGTGCGTTGAAAGCCCGCGAGGCGGAGGCGGACAGGTCGTTGAAGTTCTGGCCGTCGGTGCTGCCCTGGACGGCCAGTGTCTGGTTGCGCGATCCCCAGCCGGAGGACGGCAGCTTCAGCACCACCTGGTTGGTGCTGACGGAGGAGCCGAGGTCGACCTGCACCCACTGCGGGAAGGCGTTGTTGGCGCTCTCCCAGTAGGTGCCCTGGTTGCCGTCGGTCACGTTCGAGGCGGTGTAGTTCTGATTACTGCTGCTCGCGCTCGCGGGCTTACTCGCCGCGAGATTGGGACCGGCCAGTACTGCGGCCGCCGCCGTGGCGCCGGGGCCGGCCTCGGCCGCGCGGAACATCGGGCCGGCGGTCAGCAACAGACTGGCGGACAGCATGGCGGCCGGCAGCCGCCACTTCTGCGGTTTCGTTCTCATGGCATCCGGGGCCTCTCCTGATGGGCGTGGTGGTGAGGGCACAGAGGATTTCCGGCTGCCAAGAAATTGCAGAGATGCTCTAGAAGTTGCTCAACTTTTGCTAAATTCTTGCGCAGCGCTGGCTCATTGTTACGGCAGCGCTACCAGAGCGTCAACGGTTCGTGACCGTCAATCGGCCGAGGTGTCCGAGCTGAACCAGCGCGTCGGGCGGAAGGTGAGCAGCAGGACGGTGTTCTCCGGGTCGCCGAGTTCGCCCTGGACGAAGCCCTGCGCGTGCTCCTCGGGCATGTAGCGGCGGAGGATCACCAGCATCTGCTCCGGCGTGGGCGGCCCGACGTCGACCAGTTCCGCCTCGACGGTCACGTACGCGGGCGGCATCGCCTCGCGCTGGGCGACGAGCGTGATCACCCCGGCCTCCTTGATCCGCTCGATCCGCTGCGGCGCCCTGCGCTGCGTACCGGTGAACATGGTGATGTCGCCGCCTGGTTCGTAGGCGTAGAACGTCGGCACGCTGGTCGGTGCCTGACCGGCCGGGCCGGCCACGCTCAGCACACCGACGTGAAGGTCGGCCAGAAACTCTTCCCGTTGCTGCTTCGTCATTGTTGTCATGTAGTAAGCTTCATAAAAGCAAGTATGATCTGTCAAGTAGAGTAGGCGACTATGACGACGAAGACCTACGGCCAGTACTGCGGGGTCGCCCGGGCGCTCGAACTCGTCGGGGAGCGCTGGGCGCTGCTGATCGTGCGGGACCTGCTGGTCGCGCCGAAGCGGTACACGGACCTGAAGGCCGGGCTGCCGAAGATCCCGACGAACGTGCTCGCCACCCGGCTGAAGGAACTCGAGGCCGCCGGTCTGGTCGTCCGCACGATCCAGCCGCGCCCGTCCGGCGCGATCGTCTACGAACTGACGCCGTACGGCGCAGGCCTCGACGAGGTGGTGCTCGCGCTGGGGCGCTGGGGTGCGCGCTCGCTCGGTGAGTTGCGGCCCGGGGAGATCGTCACCGCGGACATCCTGGTGATGGCGCTTCGCTCGACTTTCCAGCCAGGCAAGGGGAAAGCGGCGTACGAACTGCGGTTCGGGGATCTGGTGATCCACGCGCTCGTGGACGGCGACGAACTGACCGCCCAGCCGGGCCCATTGACTGGCGAGGCGAAGCAGCCAGTGGTGGTGGAGGCGTTCGCGCCCCTCGGCCCGTTGCTCACGGGCGCGGTCGACGGCGCCGAGGCGCTGAAGCAGGGCCTGATCAAAACCAGCGGAACAGCGAGCGACCTCGATCGGTTCGCCGGGAGTTTCCGGATCGGCCCCGCGCCGGCGTGAGGTTGAACGGTTCCGGTACGGCGTGCGCGCTGGACGATGCGCACGCCGTACCGGGACGTTTCAGTGCTTCGCCGGGCCCTCCGCGCCGGCGCCGGTGAGGGCGCGGACGGTGAGTTCGTTGTAGCGGTTGGCGGCGGTCTTGTCCTTGCCGAGGTACGTGCCGAGCACGCCGAGCAGGAAGCCGAGCGGGATCGAGACGATGCCCGGGTTGGACAGCGGGAACCAGGAGAAGTCCGCACCGGTGATCATCGACGACGGCGAGCCTGAGACCACCGGCGAGAAGATCACCAGCACCACGGCGGAGATCAGGCCGCCGTAGATGCTCCAGACCGCGCCCGAGGTGTTGAAACGCCGCCAGAACAGGTTGAACAGCAGCGCCGGCAGGTTCGCCGAGGCAGCGACCGCGAAGGCGAGCGCGACCAGGAACGCGATGTTCAGTTTCTGCGCCGGGATCGCCAGCCCGATCGCGACCGCGCCGATGCCGATCGCCGCGAACCGCGCGACCCGGATCTCGTTCTTCTCGGTCACCTTGCCCTTGGCGATGACGTTCACGTACAGGTCGTGCGCGAACGACGACGCCGAGGTCAGCGTCAGTCCGGCGACCACCGCCAGGATGGTGGCGAACGCGACGGCCGCGATCAGGGCGAGCAGGATCGCGCCACCGATCGAGCCTGGACCGCCGCCGACCATCTCGGCCAGCAGCACCGACGCGGTGTTGCCCTTCGAGGCGGCGACCGCGCTGTCCTTGCCGGTGTCCAGCAGCGCCGCGGCGCCGAAGCCGAGGGCCAGCGTCATCAGGTAGAAGGAGCCGATCAGGCCGATCGCCCACTGCACGGACCGTCGGGCCGACTTGGAGTCCGGCACGGTGTAGAAGCGGATCAGGATGTGCGGCAGACC
This sequence comes from Kribbella sancticallisti, assembly GCF_039530625.1. Taxonomy (NCBI): domain Bacteria; kingdom Bacillati; phylum Actinomycetota; class Actinomycetes; order Propionibacteriales; family Kribbellaceae; genus Kribbella; species Kribbella sancticallisti. Next base: position 58,441 of record NZ_BAAAOS010000037.1, read on the forward strand.
CGCGGTACCGAGGACCAGCGCAAGGCCGAGCGACAGGAAGTCGATCTGCCCGACCAGGTCCTTGCCGTAGAGCAGGCCGGGCGCCAGGAACGAGTCGCCCTTGCCGGAGTTGGCCGCGGCCGCGCCGAGCAGCTTGGACGGGTTGAAGTCGAACTTCAGCAGCACCAGGAAGGTGATCAGCAGGGTGCCGCTCATCAGCAGTACGGCCTTGACGACCTGCACCCAGGTGGTGCCGCGCATGCCGCCGATCGTCACGTAGATGATCATCAGCGCGCCGACCAGCACGATCACGCCGGCCTTCAGGCCCTCGCTGGTGACGCCGAGCAGCAGGCCGACCAGCGAGCCGGCGCCGACCATCTGGGCGAGCAGGTAGAAGATCGACACCACGATCGTCGAGGACGCCGCCGCTGTCCGGACCGGCCGCTGCTTCATCCGGAAGGCCAGTTGGTCGGCCATCGTGAACCGGCCGGAGTTGCGCAGCAGTTCGGCGACCAGCAGCAGCGCGACCAGCCAGGCGACCAGGAAGCCGATCGAGTACAGGAAGCCGTCGTAGCCGTAGAGCGCGATCTGGCCGGAGATGCCGAGGAAGGACGCCGCGGACATGTAGTCGCCGGCGACGGCGAGTCCGTTCTGGGCGCCGCTGAACGAGCGCCCGCCGGCGTAGTAGTCGGCGGTGGTCTTGTTCTGCCGGGACGCCCACCAGGTGATGTACAGCGTCACGGCGACGACCGCGGTGAACAGTGAGACGGTCAGCGCCTGGTTGCCGGGCTCGGCGTCGACCAGCGGAAGGAGAAGAGTGGTCACCGGCGGCGCTCCCTCTTGTACTTGGCGTTCAGGCCGGCGGCGAGCGGATCGAGCTTCCGGTTCGCGAACCGTCCGTAGATGGCGGCGATCAGGAAGGTGGACACGAACTGGAGCAGGCCGAAGATCAGCGCCACGTTGACGTTGCCGATCACCTGGTGACTCATGAAGTCACGAGCCCAGTTGTTGCAGGCGACGTAGGCCAGGTACCAGGCCATGAACGCGACCGTCCACGGCACCACGAAGTTCTTGTACCGGCGTTTCAGCTCCTGGAAGTCGCGCGCTTCGTGCACGGCCTCGTACGCCCGAGCTTCCCGCTCGAGCCCAGTTTCCTCAGACATCTGCACCCCTCGGTAAGTGCCCTGCACCGAACACCAGCACGTCGTCCCCGGCGCCCAGGCGGGCACCTCGCACTGGCGCCCGGTGCAGGACACAGAACGCGAACAGGTGCACGCTAGCGCTTGGTCGGGCGTTTGTGACCGAATGCAACCAAAACGTTTTGGGCTAGAGCGGCGGAGCGAGGGGTGCGTCGAGGGTGCGGCGGTAGTTGGCCAGGTCGCTGGGGCGGGTGCGGTAGCAGTTGGTGAAGTACGGCATCCGCAGCGGCTCCGGCGGGCGGGCGGTGCCGTCGTAGATCGCGTCGATCTGATCCAGCACCGACTCCCGCCGCGACTCGGTCAGTACGGCGACCCGCGAGTGCGACATCGCCAACTGCCGCAGTCCGGAGCGATCCAGGTCGTGCCAGTGCCGGAATCGGGCCGTCTCGACCATCGAGAACAGGTCGGACTGCAGCAGGGTCGGCATCGGGTCGAACTCGTCGTTCCCGGCCAGGAAGTCCTCGCCGATCATCGCCCGGTGCAGCCGCCGAACCCACGGGACCACCGTGTCGTAGTTGTTCCAGAGCAGCCCCAGGACACCGTGCGGGCGCAGTACGCGGGCGATCTCCGGCAGCGCGCGGGCGTGGTCGAACCAGTGGAAGGCCTGGCCGACGATCACCGCGTCGACCGAGGCGTGCGCGAGCGGGATGGACTCGGCGGCTCCGACCATCGTGTCGACCCCGGGCAGCTTGCGGCACACGGCCAGCATCTCCTCGGACGGATCGACCGCGACCACGTCGTGCCCGAGCGCCGCGGCGACCTGGGTGAGCTTGCCGGTGCCCGCCCCGAGATCGAGGATCTGCAGCCGCCCGGGACCGAGGATCCAGGTCAGCGCGTCGGCAGGGAACGTCGGCCGGCCCGCGTCGTACGCGGCCGCGACGGCGCCGAACGAGTGCGCGCGTTCTGAGTCATCGGTGGTCATCACCGTAAATCATGCCGTAGCCACCGCCCCGCGGGGCGTCACTCGCCGAGCTTCTTCTGTTCGATGTGCTCGTTGAGCGCGGGAAGTTCGGGGTGTTCGGCCAGTAGAGCGACCAGATCGGCGCAGTTCAGCCGGTCCGCCCGGTACTTCTCGATCAGCGTGGTCAGCAGCAGCCGGTCGTCCTCGGTGTCCAGCGTCAGCCGGTACTGCGCGCCGCCGCCGTGCCACGGCAGGTTGAGCAGCTGGACGTTCCCAGGGCGGTTCTGATGCAGGTACGGCGTGACGTGCTCGCGGTCCGCGGCCAGTGTCGCGTGCGTTTCGGCGTCGAGGAGTCGCGCGGTCGAGAACACCTCGTAGTCCATCCCGCGCGGGTAGGTCCGCTCCAGGCAGTTCGACACGTACAGGTTCTCGTCGTCCTCCTCGCGGAACCGTTCGACGCCTGCGGCAACCACCTGGGCGTCGATCAGCGGGCAGTCCGAGGTGACCCGGACGACCCCGTCCAGCCCGTACCCCCGGGCCGCACCCGCGAACCGTGACAGCACGTCGTGCTCGCTGCCGCGGAACACCCCGACCCCGGCCTTCTCGGCCAGCACCACGATCGGGTCGTCGTCCACGTTCGTGGTGGTCGCGACGACCACCGGCAGCCCGGTGCCGGCAAGCCGGTCCAGGTGGTGCTCGAGAAAGGTGCGGTCGCCGGCGGTCAGCAGTACCTTGCCGGGAAGTCTGGTGCTGGTCGCGCGAGCCTGGGTGATGATGCCGATGGTCACCATCTGAACATCTCACGGATCTCGGCTGGGCAGGCCAGGTTCGCCACGCCCAACTCGGTGTCGGTGAACTCGCGGGCCTGGTCCAGCGGCACGTACGGCTGGTCCATTTCGGGCCACAGCCGCTTGATCCTGGCCTGGCCACCGAACGACGGGTGCTCGTTCTCCAGCAGCATCGGATCGCCGTAGACGCCGGGCTGCAGGCCGAGCGAGGCGCCGTACAGGACTGCGGAGCTGAGCCGGTTGGAGGCGACTCGGCGGTGCTCGCGGATCTCCTTGAGCTGCTTCAGCAGGAAGTCCGCGTCGGTCCTGCGCCAGTGCAGCCCGCGATAGCCATGGGTGATCACCCGGAAGCCGGCGCTCTCGTACACCTGCCGGATGGCGACGTTCTCGTACTCGTTCCAGTACAGGCAGACGGTCACCGGACCCGCTTCATGCTCGTTGATCGAGGCAACGATGCGGCCGTGGTCGCCGAGTACATGCTGGCCTTCCCAGCCATGGAACGGGTAGAAGATGGTGCCGACGGCATCGGTCTGGGGGGCGGCGAGCTCGGGGTGCACGCGCAGCAGATAGAGCCAGGGTGCGCCGATCACCGAGTAGTTCCGCAGGCCCATCGAGAAGCCGCGCCGGCGGACGCTGTCGGTCCAGACGAACTTGGGCATCCCGGCGACGAAGGAGGTGCCGTGGGCGAAGCCGTCGAGGATGTTCCAGCCGTGCTGCAGATAGCCCCAGATCCGCGGCGAGCCCTTCAGCCCGGCGTACTGGGCCATCACGTGCGCATGACCGTAGAAGTGGTTGGCGTGGTGCATCAGCGTCCCCGGAGGGAGCGCGCCGCGCGCCGGGCCCGTTTGAGGATCACCCGCGCCGGGTTCAGTACCGCATGGCCGATCCGGTACGGCCGGGATCGGCGGATGCCGTCCAACTGGCTTTCGAACCACGAGGCCCGCTCGTTCGCGTCCGCGAGCTCCTGGGACAGCCGCGCGATGGTGGCGAGCTGCTCGGCGCTGCCGACCGGCTCGACGTTGCTATAAGCAACAAAATACTGTTCTCTCACGGTGATTCCGGCCATCGAGGCCAGTCGCGCCGTCAGCTCCTGCGGATCGGCCGGCCAGGGGAACCGGGAGCCCATCTCCAGGGATCGCCGGACGAAGCGGGCCAGTTGCCCGACCACTCCACCCGCGACCGGTTCGGCGGCGCCGAACAGCCGGAACGACCTGCCGTCGACGATCACGTTGTCCGCCGACGCGATCGCTGCCGTATCCATGTCGAGCGAGGCCAGCCAGGTCACATAAGCAGGCACCGTACGGCGAATCGCGGCCTGGTCGTCGATCCTCAAGGCAGCCAGCAGGAGTTCCTCCAGCAGCACGCCGGGTCCTTGCGGAACGGCGCCGGCCGGTAACACCTTCGGAGCGGGAGCGCCGACGACGAAGTACCAGGCGGGCGCGAGTTCAGCGCCGAGCCCGGCTGCTACTGAGTCCTGCGCGAGGCGGTAGGGATCCAGCAGCGCCGGTCCGCCGAACCGGTCGGCCATCGTGCGGGCGATCGTGGTCGCCGTCAGCGGCCCGGTGGGGTCGACGAGAGCGACCTGGGCCTCGGTCAGATCCGGGTAGACGGAACAGGCCATCGCGGGCATGCCGAGGGCGGCGGTCACGGCCTTCAAGCCGGGTGGCGGCTGGACACTCCCGGCGAGATCCCGCGGCCAGTCCTCGTCCCGGGGAACGGTCGCCGTCACGTCGGGCTGGAGCAAGCGCTCGACCCCGAAGGCATTCGCGGCGGCCACCAGCAGACGTCCACGGGGAGCCACTCGCGCCTTCAGCAGGGCCAGGGCGTCGAGCCAACTCAAGGTGGCCGTGTCGGGCCCGACCAGCCGGGGTAGTCCGTCCAGCGCCACGACCACGTCGTACAGGCCGGTCTCGGGGAAACGGTCGATGGCACCGCAGAAGACCCGTCCCTCGATGGTCGCGGCGATCTGCTCCGCGTCCGGCGCGGATCGGACCAGGATGTCGACCGCGCTGACCGTGGCAGCCACCTGCTTCAGCAGTGCCAGCGAATGCGGCCCGACCACGAGCACCTTGTCGGTCGGCTTCAGTACTGCGTCCATCAGCGCCGCCGGAGCCGGTCCACCAGCCGCGGCACGACCGTCGACCGGGTGGAGATCGGACCAGTTGAGCATCTCCGCGCCGACCATCAGCAAGCCAGTGCCCCCTGTCGCACTTGTCACCGGACCAGTTTCGTCAGTGTCTCGATCACCCGGTCGACGTCGTCGTCGGCCAGGTCGGGGAACAGTGGCAGCGAGATCTCCTCGCGGTAGAACTGCTCCGCGTTGGGGCACAGGCCGCGCCGGTAGCCCTGTTCGGCGAAGACCGGGTGCCAGTAGACCGGGATGTAGTTCACCTGGACGCCGATCCCGGCTGCGCGCAGGCCCTCGAAGATCTCGCGGCGACGGCCGCCGAGGACCCGCAGGGGGTAGAGGTGCCAGGCGGGATCCACGTCCGCGCGCTGGACCGGAGTACGGAGGCCGTCGACGTGGCTCAGCGCCTCGTTGTAGCGCGCGGTGATCTCGGCCCGGCGCTGCTTGAACGCGGCGAGCCGACGGAGTTGGGACAGCCCGAGGGCGCAGGCGAGGTCGGTCAGGCGGTAGTTCACGCCGTACTCGTGGACTTCCTGGTGCCACGGGCCTTCGTCGTCGATCTTGAAGCGGGACGGGTCGCGGACCAGGCCGATGAAGTGGAACTCGTGCACGCGCTGGGCGACCGCCGGATCCTTGGCGACGACCGCGCCGCCCTCGCCGGTGGTGAGGTTCTTGGTCGGGAAGAACGACAGCGTGGTCACGTCGGCCAGGTCGCCGACCGGGCGGCCGCGGGACGACCCGCCGATGGAGTGCGCGGCGTCGTCGAGGGTCGAGGCACCGACGGCATCAGCAATCGGCTGCAGGGAGTCGTAGTCCGCCGGGTGACCGGCGTAGTCGACGGCGGCGATCACTTTCGTCCGCTCGGTGACGACCGCCTTGACGGCCGCCGGATCGATCAGCGCGGTGTCCTCCTCGACGTCGGCGAAGACCACCTTCGCGCCCAGCATCGCGGCGCAGGAGGCGGTGGCGACGAACGTCATCGGCGTTGTCACGATCTCGTCGCCGGGGCCGACCCCGAGGCCGGCGTACGCCATGTGCAGGGCGGCCGTGCCGGATGTGCAACTGACCGCGCGGTGTCCGCCGGACAGTTCGGAGATCGCGGTCTCGAACGCGGTCACGGCCGGGCCGGTGGTGAGCCAGTCGCCGCGCAGTACCGCGGTGACCGCCTCGATGTCCTCCGCCGAGATCGACTGGCGGCCGTAGGGGAGCATGGCGTCAGGCATCGCTCTCGAGGATCTTGCGGATCTCGTCGATGGAGTACCACTGGTCGTTGGTGTCCGAGGCGTAGTGGAAGTCCTCCGCCACCGGTCGACCTTCGGGCGGGGAGACGTAGCCCCAGGTGGCCAGGTCGGGCTGCAGTACGTAGCGGTTGCCGAGGGCGAGCGCCCGGCGGCCTTCCTCCGGGCTGATCATCTCCTCGTGCAGCTTCTCGCCCGGGCGCAGGCCCATGTCGTGCATCGTGGCGCCCGGCGCGATCGCCTCGGCCAGGTCCGTCACCTTCATCGACGGGATCATCGGCACGTACAACTCGCCGCCGCTCATCAGTTCGAACGAGTCGACCACGAACTTGACCGCCTCGGGCAGCGTGATCAGGAACCGGGTGCAGCGCAGGTCGGTGATCGGCAGCGACTGGCCGGCCTCGTGCAGGGCCCGGAACTTGGGGATGATCGAGCCGCGGCTGCCCATCACGTTGCCGTACCGCACGACGCTGAACCGGGTCTCGTACGCCGCCGCGTAGTGGTTGCCGTTGATGAACAGCTTGTCCGCGGTCAGCTTGGTCGCGCCGTACAGGTTGATCGGGCTGGACGCCTTGTCGGTGGACAGCGCGACGACGCGTTTCACGCCGGAGTCGATGCTCGCCTCGATCACGTTCTGCGAGCCGATCACGTTGGTCTGGACGAACTCCCACGGGTTGTACTCGCCGCTGTCCACCTGCTTCAGCGCGGCCGCGTGCACCACGTAGTCGACCCGGTGCATGGCCCGCATCAGCCGGGCCCGGTCCCGCACGTCGCCGAGGAAGAACCGCAGCCGCGGGTCGTCCCCGAACAACTGCCGGATCTCCCACTGTTTCAGCTCGTCCCGGCTGAACACGATGATCCGGCGCGGATCGAGCTGTTCGAGCGCGTGCCGGATAAATGCCCGGCCGAACGAACCGGTGCCTCCGGTGACGAGAATGTCGGAGCCGGTGAGGATGGAGGACACGTCGAGCCAGACCCTTCTGAGCACAATTCCGGTTCACGCGATCACACCGCGCAAGTTCGTACCTTAGCGGGCGGGGAGAGGACTCAGTTCGGCGTGACCAGTTCGATGCTGGGGAAGTAGCTCTTGAAGCGCGCGGTGTCGCGGGTGATCAGCCGGTACCGGTTCACCGCGGCGTGCGCGCCGATGTAGAAGTCGGGCAGCGGTGAGCTGCGGGAACCGCCGCGGCGGCGGTAGGCGACGAAGGCCTGCGCGGCAAGGAACCCGGCTGGATACGGCAGGGCCTCGCGGAGGAAGTCACTCCCCGGCAGTGCGGCGTCGACGTCCTCGATCCGGTCGAAGCCGGCCGACACCTCGGCGTAGATGATCGGGTTGATCACCAGGTCACCAGCGTCCCTGGCCTCGGCGACGGTCTTGGCCGACCAGTCCGCCCACTGCGGGCTGTCAGTCAGGATGTCCAGCAGTACACAGGTGTCGACCAGCGTTGCCGTCGGCCGGACTGCCTGCAGCAACCGCTCATTCGCCACGCAGCAACTCCATCAGTTCCTCCGTGCTCAGGTTGGTGGTGGCCTTCCCGCGCATCTCCCGGACGAGCCGCTGGCCCCGGGTCTCGCTGTCTTCGGCGCGCACGATCCGCAACGCCGTCCCGTCCTCGATCACTTCGAGTTCGTCCCCCTCGTGGAGATGGTGCTTGGCCCGCAGCGCGGCGGGGATGGTGACCTGCCCCTTGCTGTTCAACCGCATCCGAGCCTCCTACGTATTACAACTCCTACGTATTACATCCTACCGGGAAAAGTCGTCCGGTCGAGCGGATACGGTCTGGTGGTGGACAGGGTCAGGCGGGTCGGGGTCAGGTGTGATGTGGGGGTCCGGCGAGGGGTCGGGCATGTGATGCGGAGTCTGGCGTTCGCGGAGGAACTGCGCGGGCGTGGGGTCGAGGTGGTGTTCGTCTGCGACAGCCATCTGGTGGGGTGGGCGAACGATCAGATCCTGGCTCGGGGGATTCGCGTGGAGCCGGCGGTGTGGACGGCTGCGGAGCATGTGATGTTGTTCGAGCGGTTGCAGGTGGACGCCGTGGTGTTCGACTCCTACGACCTGCCCGCCGAGGTGTACGCGGGAGTGCGGCAGGCCGGGTTTGCGACCTTGGCGATCGTGGACGGGGATTTCCGCGGGGCCGAGGCCGATCTGCTGGTCGACCAGAACCTCGGTGCCGAGCTGGATCAGCCGGTGTTGCCGGAGGGGGCGACCAGGCTTGCCGGGCTGGACTACGTGCTCCTGCGGGACGAGATCCTCGCGCTGCGGCCGGTGGAGCCACCCGCGCTGCGGCAGAGCGCAGCGACTGGGGGAAGGCGCTCAGTACCGAGGGTGTTTGCGTTCTTCGGTGGGACCGACGCTTATGGAGCCGGCCCATACGTCGTACGGGCGCTCGCGGCGACGGGGGCACCGTTTGAGGCGACGGTGGTTGCTCCCGGGGAGGACTTGGCCGAGGCGATCGCCGCAGTGCCGCTGCACCCGGCGCAGCACGTCGAGGTGATCGGTCCGACCTCGCACCTGGCGCAGGCCGTGGCGGCGGCTGACTTGGTCGTCAGTGCCTCCGGTACTTCGACCTGGGAGCTGCTGTGCCTCGGCGCGACAGCAGGCCTGGTCTGCGTGGTGGACAACCAGGAGCTGGGCTACGAGCGAGCAGTCGCCACAGGCGCGGCCGCTGGCGTGGGCACCCTCGCTGAGCTCAAAGCAGACCCGTCAAAGGCCGCCGACGTACTACGCCTGCTCCTCACCGACCCCATGGAACGTGCACGCCTGGCGGAGGCCGGCTGGAAGTTGGTGGACGGCCAAGGACGGGCCCGAGTCGCCGATGCGCTCCTGCGCCAGCTGGGCGAAGTCACCTGAGCTCGTAGATCGTCGCGTCCAGCGTCGCGTGCCGCAGCCGCACGAACGACTTCAGGTTCGGCGCCACCTGCCCGGCGCGGTTGTCGGCGTACAGCCAGCGCACACCGATCCGTCGCAGCCGCTCGATCACCGCGGCCGACGGAGCGGTGAAGGCAGCGTCGTTCGCCGCCAGTTCCTGCTCGTCCCAGTAGGGCAACAGGCTCGGGTTGACCCCGGTCCGGACGGAGATCCTGTTGGCCTGATTGCTGTAGGACCAGCCCTCGACCAGCACAGGTCGCTCCGACAGGGCAGCGATCCAGAAGTGCCGGCTGTCGCAGATCTCCTCCCGCTGGATGATGCAGTGCGCGTTGGTCGCCACCAACTCGCCTGGCTTGCTGTTGCGGCGCAACCAGCGGGCAGCGCCGGCTTCTGGAGCAGTGGCCCCACCGCGACCGGGCTTGGCGAAGACCAGCGCCGACGCGTGGTCCGACACCACTGCCTGGAGAGGCACCAGCGTCGCCCCGACCATCGCAGCCGCTGCCACGCCTACGACGAACGCGGTGAGCAGTCCGCCACGCCGCCGAGCCAGCTTCCAGCCGACGGCCACCAGCAGACCAGTAGCCGCGAGGGCCGCAACGGTCCACACCCAAGGCCCTTTGACGCCCTTCAGGTCCTCAGCACCGACACGTGCTCCAGCACAGGCGGCCAACCCGAGCAGCCCCGACACACCAACCAGTACTGCGCTCCGCTGGTCGCCCAACCTGGCCACCAGATTCGCCAGCCCAACACAAGCCAGTACTGCGATTACCGGGAAGGCCGTGCGCAGGAAGTAGAGCTGACTGATCCCCGACTGTGTGGTCACCAACGTGAAGGCCAACCCGGCCAGGGACAGTCCGGCCAGGAACACCACACCCGGATCCCGCCACCTCCGGCCGAGGAAGAGCACCCCGATCGACGCAAGTCCCCAGCTCAGCAGGGTTGTCAGGGCAGTGAGCAGTTGCGCCTTGCCGTCGACGCCATCCCCGTTCCGCAAGGCCGAGTAAGGCGACAGTTGGACGAAGGTCTCGAACGGCTTGAGCTTGGTTCCCCACGACTCGCCGCCGAAGATGAGCACCAAAGCACCGAGGAACACGGTGAGGCAGAGCGCGCCGGCCCAGAGCGCAGTACCGGATTTTCGGCGGGCCATGACCTGGAAGACGAACGCCAGACCGAAGCCGAAGCCCGCCAAGGGCAGGATGGTCGACTTGGCGCCGGCGGCGATCAGCGTGAGACCGATCAGCAGCACCCAGCGGCTTCTGGGCGGTTGCCCGCGGAGCAGGTCCACCGCCACCAGGCAGATCACCAGGGTGACCAGCACTCCGAGGTTCTGCGTCGGGCTCAGGTAGGCGGCCACTGCGGTCGAGATACCACCCAGCCCCAGGTCAGGCAGTGGCTGGATCGCTCCACCAAGCCCGGCCACCAGTACGGCGAGCGGGCCGGCCCACGTAGTACCGACTCGGCGGTCGCCCTCAGGCGTTGTGCCCATGAAGCGCTGGGTCAGAGCGAACACCAGCGCACAGCCGGCCAGCAGCAACGGCAGCCAGGTGAGTGAGTGGATCAGATCGGTCAGGTCGATCCGGGTGGCCCAGGCGGTCGCAGCCGTCGACTGGTGAAAGAACGTGTGGTACTTCATCGGCTCGCCGCCGAGCCACAGCGTCGCGATCGGTACGTCGTACTTCGCGCTGGCCGCGAGCGCCTGCTGGAAGGCCAGGTCCGGGTAGGACCGCAGCGGATCCGTGTACGCCGGGAGGAACTCCATCGGCCCCTTCACGAACACGACGATCAGCACGATCGCGCAAGCCGCCGCGAGCATCCACGCCTGCAGGGGCCGCAGTGGTTCCTCCACGCGACACCAGACCCGGGAACGGACCTCCCGGTCGAGGAAGGTGATCACCAGGACGATGGGCGCCCAGACCCAGGACCACTGCTGGAACCCGACCGAGGAACTGGCGAGGTACACGATGATCTGGGCCGCAGTACCGACGGCGAATCCGGCAGCGCAGTCCTCGACCAGGTTGCGCCGGTAGCTGCCGATCAACCGCCACAACGCGAACCCAGGCAGGGTGATCCCAAGGACGCAGAAGACCACGAAGCGCCCGGTTTCGCTGACGGTCGAGAACTTCAACAGCATCGCCAGCGCGAGTACTGCGACCGCCGCGCCGGCGCCCAGTCCGGCAAGCGACGGGCCGGCTGTTCTCGGCCCTCGCCGTCTTGCCCTGGACTGCATGCGGGTCACCCTAATGCCGCGACGGCTCCAATGCGTAGGCGAAGGGTTACTCAGAGGAGTTCGTAGACCAAGGCGTCACTTGCCTTGAAGCGCAGGGCCACCAGGCCTTTGAGGTTGGGCGAGACCACCGACCGGATCGGGTCGACATAGAGCCAGCGAACGCCGTACTTCTCCCGGAGGACCCGCAGGTTGTCGCGGGTCGGTGCCGCGAAGACGAGGTCGATCTCCTGCCGCGTGGTCTGATCCAGGCCTTCCAGCATCACGCTTCGCTCGGACAAGGCCGCGATCCAGAAGGGCGGGGCGCCGCAGTCGGCACCATTCGCCCTCGCACAGTCCGCGTTGGTGGCAATCACCTCGTCGGGAGCGCTGTGGTCCCGCAGCCAGATCGCCGCGGCCGCTTGGCTCTCGGTCGGGCCGACCGGACGGCGGTCGGCCGATTGCCGGCCGGTCAACGCCATCGGCTCGTACTGCGCCATCGCCTGGACGGGCACGAACAAGCCGGCCCCCATCGCCGCGACGACGAAGGACGCGGTCGCGATCCTGCTCGGACGCCCCTCCAGCTTGGCGAGTTTCCACAGCGCGGCGACGATCCCGGCGACCACCGCAAGTGCCCCGATCGCCCAGATCCACGGCGTGACCAGGCCCGTCAGCGACCCAGCCGGCGTACGGAACGGCGTGCCGTCGGAAGACGGCGTCTTGACGATCGCGCGTGCTGCGGCAAGAGCGCAGGCGCCGCCGAGGACAGATGCCAGGACTAGAAACTCGCCTCGCTTGTCGGACACCCAGAACACCACCAGCCAGACCACTCCAGCCGCCGCCAACGCCGCAATAGCCGGTACTGCGGTGCGGTAGAAGGACAGCTGACCCGTACCCCGCTGGTCCATCAGCACCATCCCGCAGAACCCGGCGACGGCTATCCCGACCAGGAAGACCATCCCCGGGTCGCGGACCCAGCGGGTCGCAGTACCGGCGAGCACGAGCAGTCCTGCTGAGCCGATCAGCAGGCCGAGGCAGGCGGTGATCGCGGTGATCCACAGTGCGCTGTGGTCGAGTTGGCCGGCAGCGAGAGGCTCGGCGACCTGCGGGTAGACGCCGATCTTGGAGAAGGTCACCAACGGCTTGATGGAGAGCCCGGACGTGCGCAGGCCGAACACGATCAGCAGCGAAGTCAAGAACACCGCGCTGACGACGGCTGTCGCGATCGCCGCGGTCCTGGCGAACTGGCGATCTCGGAGCCGGACCAGGACGACCAGGGCGAGTCCGCAGATGACCAGGGGCAGCACGGTCGCCTTCGCACCCGAGGCGGCCACGGCGATCACCACGAACAGCGCCCAGGTGGCAGGCGTGCCCCGGCCGCGCAGCAGGTCGATGCCGATCACCGCCAGCAGCACCATCAGGGCGCTGCCGAGATTCTGAGTGGGGCTTCCCCAGGCATAGCTCAGCAGGCTTCCGTCTGGCAGCGAGGCTGACGGATGGACGTTCAGCGTGCCACCGATGGACGCGACCGCGATGGCCAGTGGCCCAGCCCAGCGCGACCGTGGAGTCAGCCGATCGGTCAGAGCGAAGATCAGGGCTGCTCCCGCGATCAGCAGTGGCACCCAGCCGATCGTGTAGACGAGATCGGTCAGGTCGATGCCGGTTGCCCAAGAGGTGGCCGCCGTGAACTGGTGCCAGAAGGACTGCTCGCCGCGGACCTCCGGAGTCTGCAGCGGGAAGCCGTACTTCGCGCCGGCCACCAATGTCTGGTGGTAGGCCAGCTCAGGCGAGGCAGAACGGGCATCGGTGTATGGCGCGGGCGCTAGGTTCTGGAAGCGACCGATGCCGTACAGGGGCAGGGAGCAGGCCAGGGCAACCAGCCAGGCGGTCACCGGATGCACAGGCCGGTCAACCCGGCTCAGCACGCGCTCGCGCCAGCTCGGCCGCGCCGCAGCGGCCACCAGGACCGGCGCCGCCCAGAGCCAAGCCCAGTGCTCTAACCCGAGCGGCGAGACAGTCAGGTAGGCGAGGATCAACGCGGACACCCCCACCAGGGATCCGGCGGCGAGGTCTTCGATCAGGTTGTGGCGGATCGGACTGGCCAGCCGCCAGAGGATGACGCCGGGCAGGGTGATTCCGAAGGCCCAGAAGCGCAGCAGGGCGAAGATGCTGTCGCCGGAGGCGTGGGTGCTCATCAGCCAGATCGCCAGCACGGCCACCGCGACCCCGGCGCCGGCTTTCACCAGCCGGGCCCGGAGCGTCTCCGAGGCCTGCGGGTCGTCCGGCCCGGGCTCGACGCCTTGGCTGCGCCGCTCGGCGGCTTCGCGCAGCCGAGCTGCCTCTCGCAGCCGTGCTCGCACCACCTCGTTGGCGCCCGCGAGCTCGCGGGCGGACTCGCGCCGCTTGGCGGCGTCGCGCCGGCGGGCACGCAGGCTCCCGGGCGCGCCGCCCGTCACGATTGACACGACGGAAGGGTATCCGGGCAACCGGCCGAGCGGGCGCCGAGTAATCTCCCGGCAGGAGGTCAGCATGCCAACCAGTCAGCCGGTCCTGTCCGTCGTCGTACCGATGTACGACGAGGAAGAGGTGCTGCCGATCTTCTTCGAGCGGATGCACCCGCTGCTGGACGGCCTCGGCATCAGCTACGAGGTGCTAGTCGTCGACGACGGCAGCCGGGACCGGACAGCCGCCCTGCTCACCGAGGCGACGGCGACCTGGCCCCAGCTCCGGTTGGTCCGGCTGCTCCGCAACTCCGGCCACCAGGCCGCCCTGTCCGCCGGTTTCCGCCGGGCCCGCGGTGAGTACCTGGTGACGATCGACGCCGACCTGCAGGACCCGCCGGAGGTGATCGCCGACCTGCTCGCCACCGCCCGGGACAAGGACGTCGACGTCGTGTACGGCGTCCGCTCCGACCGCTCTAGCGACTCCTGGCCCAAGCGGACGACCGCCCGGATGTACTACCGACTCATGTGCCGCCTGGTCGGCAAGGAGATCCCCTTCGACGCCGGCGACTTCCGGCTGGTCTCACGCCGGGTGGTCGACGCAGTGAACGGCCTACCCGAGGACGGCCGGGTGTTCCGGCTAGTGATCCCGTGGCTGGGCTTCCCGAGCGCGGAGGTGGCGTACGTACGCGCCGAGCGGGCGGCAGGCGTCACGAAGTACAACTGGTCGAAGATGTTCCGGCTGGCCTTCGACAGCGTGACGGCATTCTCTGCGGCGCCGCTGCGGCTGGCCACCTGGCTCGGGCTGCTCGGTGGGCTGCTGTCCTGTGCGGTCGTGGTCGCGGCACTGGTCATCAAGCTGGCGGGTAACAGCATCCCCGGCTGGACTTCGACCGTGCTCGCGGTAGGGGTGATCGGCGCGATCCAGCTGCTCTGCCTGGGGTTGCTGGGCGAGTACGTTGCCCGGCTGTTCCAGTCGAGTCAGCGGCGCCCGCAGTTCCTGGTGGGCTACGACAGCCTCGAGGACCCGGGTCACCACAGCTTCGCGGAGGCGATCGAGGCTCAGGAGCCGGAGAAGCGCGGAGCATGAGCTGGTACGACGCGCTCGAGGCCGGTGAGCTGACCAGTCGTCCCGCGGACTACGCCTCCAAGCGGTTCCGCGTCTCCATCGATCGGATCTCCGTTTCCGCCTCGGCCGGTACGCCGTTGCCCGAGGTGCTCGCCGCGGTGGACAAGTCGACCGCCGACGTCGTCGTACTGCGCTATCCCACGCGCGAGGTGACCTGGTTCGCGGCGCTGGCTGCTGGTCCGCGGACGGCGTTGCTGGCGGACAGCCAGGTCTACTGGTCGCTCCCCGTCGGCAAGGGCACGCGCCCGGCTCCGCTGGCCGGGTTCAACGCCAGCCTGGAGAACTCCGCCAACGACGACCTGGTGGACGACCTGGTCGGGGACGTCTTCGGCGACTCCGGCAACCACTACTGCGCCAACCCGTTGTTCGAGCGGTCCCAGGCGCTCGCGGGCTACCAGGAGTGGGCTCGGCAGAGCATCGCCGACCAGGGCGCGGTGGTGCTGCGCGGGCCGGACCACCGGGTGCTCGCGCTGGCTGCGATCGACCAGCAGCGGTCCTGGACCGAGGTGCAGTTGGCCGGGGTGGTGCCCGCCGAGCAGGGCCGCGGCCGATACGCGCACCTGCTGGCGGCCGTCGAAGATGCGTGCACCTCCAAGCGGTTGGTGATCTCCACTCAGGGGCATAACACCGGTGTTCAGCGGGCCTGGGCGCGCTATGGCTTCGAGCCGGTCCACAGCCTGCTGACAGTGCACCTGGTAACCAGTCGGTTACTGTTAGCATGACCCCGCAAACGGACTGAGCTCACCGCTAGGAGATACGCAGTTGTGACGCCGCGGCTGAGCGTGGTTGTGCCTTTCTACAACGTCGGCGAGTACATCGGGGACTGCCTGGATTCGATCGCCCGGCAGACCTGGACCGATTTCGAGGCGATCCTGGTCGATGACGGATCCCCGGACGACAGCGCCGCGGTCGCGAAGGACTTCTGCGGTCGCGACCCCCGGTTCCGGATCGTCTCGCAGCACAACCAGGGACTCGGGCCGGCCCGCAACACCGGAGTACGGCAGGCCGAAGGCGAGTACGTGACCTTCGTCGACAGCGACGACCTGGTCACCCGGCACGGGTTCGAGAAGTTGATCCGGACCCTGGACGAGACCGGTTCGTCGTTCGCGGCCGGCAACGCGCGGCGGTTCAACAACAGCGCCGGCGTCCGGCCGTCCTGGATCCACCGGCTGCCGTTCGCCAGGGACCGGCTCGCCACCCACGTGATCGAGACCCCCGACCTGATCCTGGACCGGATGGTCTGGAACAAGGTCTATCGGCGGTCCTTCTGGGACGAGCACGGCTACGAGTTCCCGGCGATCCGGTACGAGGACTACCCGGTCACGCTGCAGGCCCATCTGGACGCGGCCACCGTGGACGCCCTCGCCGTACCGGTCTACTACTGGCGTGAGCGGGAGTCCGGGGAGTCGATCACCCAGCAGAAGTTCCAGTTCGGCAACCTGGCGGACCGGGTCCACTCGGCCGAGTTGGTGATGGATCTGATCGACAACGGTGGTCCCGGCCTGGGCGAGGTTCGGCGGCGAGTGCACTCGCACCTGACCCAGATCGACATGCTGACGCTGCTGATGGCGTTCGGCGCGGTGCCGCCGGAAGAAGAGCAGAACCTGGTCGAACTGGCCTCTCGGTTGCTTACCCGGCTGGACCGCTCCGTACGGGCGCGGGCCCACGGCTACGACCGGCTGCAGCACTCCGCTCTGCTTGCCGGTGACATCGACCTGCTCCGTCGGCTGGCCGTCTTCCGCAACGACGGCGGTCTGCGCGGTGGTGCCCGCGCCCTGCTACGGCCGGGGCGCCGCCGGCAGTACGAGCACAACTACCCCGGAGTGGACGAGCGGAACAGCGCGGTGCCGCGGTCGCTCTACCAGTTGCCGGCGAGTCAGTTGACGCTGGCCACTACGGTGCAGGAGGTGGCCTGGCGCGACGGCGGGCTGTCGATCAAGGGCACCGCGGAGATCCGGCACCTGGAGACGAACGCAGCGTCCACGCTGCGGATCGGGCTGGTGATCGATGGTGCCGAGACCCCGCTGGCCATCCGCCGGTACGACGCGGTCGACTCGCACGGCGACTCGGCTCCGGTCGGGTTCGAGGTGCACCTGGACAAGCGGTTGCTGGCGCGGCTCGCCGACAGCGGCGCGCCCGCGCACTTCGCAGTACGGATGAAGTCTGGGCGGCTTCGGCGCGAGGGCAAACTGCGCGGTCAGCGCGCGGGCAGCCCGGGCTGGCCGCCGGGCAACTGGATCAACCCGGCCGGCTGGATCCAGCCGGGCCCCGGTGCCGACGGCGCCTTCGTCCTGCGGAAGATGGTCGACCCCTGCCGGCTCGCCTCGGTCGAGGAGTTCGAAGACGCCTTCGTACTGCGGGGCCGGCTGCCCGCGGACCTGGAGAATCCGCACCTGCGGTTGACCCGGCCGGTGTCGGGGCAGGACCAGGTGATGCCGGTCGAGCTGTCCGGGCGCGACTTCAGCGTCCGGATCCCGTTCGCCCCGATCCTTGCCGAGACCAACCCGGACGACCCGTTCAGCCGGCGGACCACCTGGGCGTTTCGGCTCGTGGGTGCCGATGGGGTGGAGAAGTTGCTGCTGTGGACCGCGGAGGAGCAGGCGGCCAACCATCTCGAGCAGGGCCGGCTGGTGTCACTGACCCGGTCGACCGGCGGGTACGTCAACCTGCATGAGGGCCCGGCCCGGCTGGTCGCCGAGCGCGCCCTTGTAGTTGCTGATGGCAATGAGCTGCGGGTCAGCGGGCCGTTGACCGAGGTCACCCACAGCTTCAGCTGGCGGCGGTACCTGGAGGATTCCGACGACCACCTGGACGTGGCGTGCCGCAGTACGCTCTCGGACGGGTTGTGGACGGCGACGGTCAAGGTGTCGTCGTTGATCCCGGCGGACGCCGTCGCCCACTCCGTGGACCCGCTGGCCAGTTTGGCCGACTGGATCCTGTTCGCGGTCGCCGCTGACGGCTCGGCCCAGGCCGTGCAGTGCGAGCCGTTCCTGGCCAGCCGGCTGCCGCTCGTGGTCGAGCAGGGCGGCCACACGCTCGGGGTACGTCCCCATGCAGGCACTCTTCACGTCGAGGTTCGCTGATGCATCATCACAACCACTACTACGGCCAGGCGCACATCCTCGCGCGGTATGCCGGTCTGAACGACGAGTACCCGCCTCGCCTGCGGGGCTACCTGCAGCACGGCTGGAACATCGCCGACGGCTGGAATCCGGTCCACGAGTTCTACGACGGCGCCTGGCGGTTCACCTGGAGCGATGCGCCTCGCCGCCGGGGCCATGCGCTCGGCCGGCGGAACTACCACAGCATCGGAGCTCCCTGGCTTTACCTGCTGGACCTGGAGCCCTCACTTGGAGTGGTGCCGGAGGAGGAGCGCGAGGGCACGCTGTGGTTCCTCTTCCACGGTTGGGAGGGCGGGAAGATCGAGGGCGACCACAAGCGCCTCATCGACGAGATCCGCGAGACCGAGCCGGGGCCTGTCACCTTCAGCCTGTACTACACGGAGTACGACCGGCCGGAGATCCGGAACTCGTACGAGGACGCGGGGTTCCGGGTGGTGTCGTTCGGCCGGCGCGGGTTCTCGTACGAGGGCACGGATCCTCGCTTTCTCTACAAGCAGCTCGCGGAGCTCCGAAAGCACAAACGCGTCGCCGCGAACCGCCTGTCCACTGCGATCTTCTACGGCATCGCCGCCGGCTGTGAGCCCGCCGTGTACGGCGATCCGATGGAGATGGAGGGGGAGAACCCCTTGTTCGGTGGGCAGCGCCGGATTGAGCGGCTGTGGCCGGAGATGCTCGGCAAGGAGATCGACCTGGCGGCGGCCCGCGCGACGACGGAACTGGAACTCGGCGTGCCGTGGATGATGCCGCCCGCTGAACTGCGGACGTTGTTCGATTGGAGAGAGCGTGTCTGACAACCTGGCCGTCGAGGTGGTTCGCGGTGAGATGCAGCCGTGGAGCGACTATGACGGGTCGCGCGGGGCTGTCCGGGGGCCGGTGCTGGGCGCGCTGCTGGACGACGTACTGCCTGCTGGTGCACGCACGCTCATCGTCGGTCCGCATGCGGCTGAGCTGGTCTCCGTCGTGCTCGCGAAGTCTGCGGACACCACGCTGCTGGTGCGCTCGGTGTCTGATGCGGCTTCCCTGGCGGAAGAGTTCGAGGTGCGGGTTGTTGCCGGAGCTCTCGATGGACTGACTGGGGAGACTTTCGACGTGATCGTCGCTGCTGACGGTCTTGACCGGGTCCTGAGCTACGACAGCGAGGACCTGAACTGGTCACAGCGCCTGGACGCCTTGGCCGCTGTGGCTGCGCCGGATGCTGTCGTGGTGCTCGGGTTGGAGAACGAGTTCTCGCTGACCACGCTGCTGGACCAGCGCCCGGCCGACCAGCGCCACGGCGACGACGAGTGGCGTCCGTTGCGTGACGACCCCACGCGGCCGGTCTCCGTTGTCCAACTGGCGTCTGAGCTTGCCCGGGTAGGCCTAGACGCCCGCTCGGCCTACGCCTCTTTCACCAACCGCGTCCTGCTGGCAGTAGACGTAGCCGCAGCAGCTCGCCCCGGTGAACTCCCCACGCGCCTAGCAGTAGAAGCTCTGGAAGCCACCGACGTCCCACTGCTCACCCCTATTTCCGAGCCCGCCGAAACCGCCGCCCGAGCAGGCCTACTAGCCTCCACCGCCACCGGTTGGCTGGCCATCACCGCACCCGCCCCCCACGCCATCTACGCCGAACTCGGCCCCTGCGTACTAACAGCAGCGCCCGCCGCGGCCGGCTGGTCGATCACGGTCACGCCCGCCCCGGGCGGCCTGCCCGACGGCGAAGCCGAGGCTCGGACGGGCGGCCCCGCGACCCCAACCGGCTGCGCCGACGGCGAAGCCGTCGAGGAACGCCGCCGTCCGCCGGTAATGGTTGCCGAGGCTCGGGGCGGCGCCTTCACCCCCACCGCTTTGTCCGCTGGCGCAGCCAGCGTGGTGTTCGATGCGTCCGTGGTGCCTGCGGTGGTGCCGGGTGGAGTCAGCGTGGAGACTCTGCTTCTTCGCCTGGCAGTGGCGGAAGACGTGCCGGGTTTCCGCGCCCTGGCAGGTCGGCTGGGGGACTGGGCTCGCTCGGTCACCGACCAGCGTGGGGTGCTTCGGTGGGATGACGTGTTGGTTGACGGTGACGCCTTCGCCTACGGAGTTTCGCCTTGGGTGAGTGTTGCCGACGAGTCCCGCGAAGACCTGCTCGCAGCAGCGTGGCAGAGGTTTCACGATCGGCTGATCGGCACCCACCGCCGGCACCCGTGGCCGCCGTGGATGATCGGCGACGACCTCGTCTCCACCTGGCTGGCGATGTCCGGTGTCGAGGCGCCTGCTCCGACCCCCGCCACCACACCCGACACCCCGCTGGCAACCGCCGCACAAGTTGCCCGAGGCAAAGAACTGGCAGCAGCTCTGGCCGGTTGCCTACAGACCACCGAGCCCCAGACCCCCGACGTACGAACAGCTCTGGCGGATGCCGAGCGTGCCAAGAAAGAGCTGTTCGAGCTGCAAGGGCACGTGTTCGGCCTGGAGCGCACGCTCGGCTTCCGCGACAAGGCGTTGAAGACCCGCGAGAACCGTCTCCGCGAGATGCGTCTCCAAGTTCAAAAGGCGAACGCCGAACGCACCCGCTTCCGCAACTCCCGCGCGTTCGCGGCCGCCACGTTGATCCGCAAAGCGGCGACGATCCGCAACCCAAGGAAGTTCGCCGGCAAGGTAAAGCGTCACCTGAGGCGCAAGTTGCGCCGCTAGCGCCGGGCGATCAGCAACTGGTGGGTGTCAGGCCAGTCGACCGGCGTTCCATCGAGACTGGTGAGCGCCGCGACCGGCGCGATGCGGTTGTCGATGACCCAGTCGTTCCGCCACGCCCTCGAGGCCGGGTCGATGCTGAACCCGGCCTTCTGAGCAACCTCCGACCAGCCCGCGAAGTTCAGCCCGCAGAACTGCTCGTGGGTCTCGCTCAACCAGTTGTCCACATAGTCCTTGCGGGTCAGGAAGTCCATCGCGTCTGCCAGCCGAAGAACCAGCTTGCCGTCGCGTTCGGAGTACTCGAACGGCACCGAGGCGTTCCGCCGGAAGTCGTGCGTGAACTGGAAGAACCGCGCCCTGGTCGACAGCTTCCGCACGTACTCCGCCGGATCGTCCAGCGCCTCCAACTCCACCACCTCAGCCGGGTTCTCCCCGTCACTGTCGTCCAAAGCCAGTACGACGAGCCGCTCCGGCTCGGCCGGTCCGCACACGTCGGAGTTGACCCAGACACCACCCGGCGCGGTGTGCGCGAACAACGCGTCGGCGAAGCGCTGGACCGTGGCCGGGCGCGATCCGTCGGCGTACGACCAGATCTCGTGCGTCAGCGCCAGCGTCAGGGTGGTGTCGATCGAGCGGGCCGGGAAGACGGCCGAGCCGAGCATGTTGCGCTGGTAGAAGTACACGTTCGGGTTGTGGAAGAGGCCCTGTTCCTTCTTGTGCACGCATTCGGCGTACAGGTGCCGGGCGACCTCGACGCCGATCAGGTCGGACTCGTGGAAGCGCGGATCGGCGTCGACGAGTTGCAGGGTGGCGCCGGTCGCGCAGCCGACGTCGAGGATCCGGCCGGGGCGGACGAAGTCCTTGATCTGCTGCCACTTCCGGTCGGCGGCGGTCTCGAAGGCGTCCGCGTAGGTCTTGTAGTCGCGGGTGGTGGTGAGCCCGCCGTCGTCGCCGACCACCGGGTCGTTCACGCAACGCCGGATCTGGGCGTCCAGCCCGTACCGGTCGAAGACGTCGACGGTGGCCGGGTGGGCCAGCCCGCGCCACTGGTCGTCGCCGTCGGCGATCTGCAGCAGCACGTCCCACGGCCGCGGCTCGCCGGCCGGTTCGACCCCGACCACGAGATAGCCGAGCCGTTCGTACAGCTTGGCGACCTCCGGCGTCGAGCAGGCGACGATGGTGTTGTCCGGATCGAGTTGGACCAGGTCGTCGGTACCGGCCTCGACCGCCTTGATCGTGACGTCGGCGAAGTCGTCGGTCGGCGGGGTGTCGACCACCCCGATCACCAGCGAACGAATGCCGGTGGCGATGCTGAACCGCTCGATCGCCGCCTCCCGCCGGTCGAACGGCACCGGGTTGCGCTTGGTGGTGTGGTGGTTCGCCGAGGTGACCGCCCAGACCACCGTCTTGTCCTGCGTCCGCAGGAACTCTGCCTGGAAGCGCGTCAGCACATGGTGCCGGCCGGGGAACAGCAAGTACTCCATCGATTCAGTCACCTTCGCGCTCACGGATCACATACGTCGGCCGGCCGGTCGAGCCGGAGTGCAGCCGCCCCACATACTCCCCGAGGACGCCGAGCGCGACCATCTGGGCACCGGCGAACACCGCGACCATCGCCGCGATCGCGGTGATTCCGCCGGCGTCGCCCGCCACGACCTGGACGATGGTCGCGACGAGCAGACCGAGACCGAGCAGCACACAGACGAGCCCGAGATAGCCGATCAGCCGCAGCGGTTCGACGGAGTACCCGGTGATCATCGTCAGCGCGTGCTTCACCAGCATCCAGGTCGTGTAGTTCGACCGGCCGATCGTGCGCGCGTCCATCTGGACGGTGGTCTGCGCGATCCGCGTGGTGGACCACGACAGCGCGACATCCACCGACGGCTGCGGCCCGTCCAGCCGCTCGAATCCTTCCCGCAGTTCGGTGCGGAAAGCCCGGAACGCGCTGATCGACCGCGCTTCACGGACAGCCATCGCCGAAGCCATCGCGCGCTTCACCAGCCGGGACGAGAAGTTCCGGGCCAGCCCATGCTCCTCCTTCACCGGTACGCCGTACACGAGGTCGACGTCGTCCCTCAGCGCCCGCAGCAACACCGGCACCTGGTCAGCGGGGTGCTGCAGGTCGTCGTCCATCGTGACGACAATCTCGTACTGCGCGCTCCGGACCCCGGCGATCACCGCGTTGTGCTGCCCGTAGTTCCGCGCCAGCCGGATCGCCCGCACCTCCTCATGCTCGCCGGCCAACCCCTTGGCCACCAGCCAGGTGTCGTCCGGGCTCCCGTCCACCACCAAGACGACCTCGAACCCATCGGCGACCTCTGGCAACACCCCTACCAGGCCCTCGACCAGGCGCGGCAACGTCGCAGCCGAGCGATAACACGGAACGACCACAGAAACGCGCACGGCCTGGCCTCCGGACTACAACAGGTCCCAGGTGAGGGGAGTGCCGGCTGGGGTGGCAGTGCGGAAGGCGCGGCCCTCGACCTGCGCGAAGGCGTCCGGCGGGAGGCCGCCGGCCGGGCGGACCGACCGAACGTTGTCGGGGGCAACCTTTTCGCCGGCTTCGACGTCGCGGGTGACGTAGAGGGAGCGGCGGAAGCGGAGTACGTTCTGCTCCGCGGCTTTCGGCCCGATGACGGGTAGGCCGAGGGCCTGCTGGGCGATCTTGGTGCCTTCTACCAGCGCCTTGACCTCGTCGGGCTCGAGCGAGAACGCCGAGTCGACACCGCCGTCCGCGCGGGACAGGGTGACGTGCTTCTCGATCACCGTGGCGCCGAGGGCGACGGCCGCGATCGCCGCGCCGATCCCCATCGTGTGGTCCGACAAGCCGACCTGTACGCCGAGCGCGTCCCGCAGTACGGGGATGCCGCGCAGGTTCGACTGGTCGGCCGGGGCCGGGTAGCTCGCAGTACAGGAGAGCACGATGATCTGTTCGTTGCCGGTCGAGCGGGCCGCGCGCACCGCGGCGTCGATGTCGGTCAGCGTGGCCGAGCCGGTGGAGATGATGATCGGCTTGCCGGTCTCCGCCATCGCGCGGACCAGCGGCAGATCGCCGATCTCGTTCGAGGCGACCTTGTACGCCGGGACGTCGAGCTTCTCCAGGAAGTCGATCGCGGTCGGGTCGAACGGGGACGAGAACGCCAGCAGGCCAAGGGAGTTCGCCAGCTCGAACAGCGGCTCGTGCCACTCCCACGGCGTGTGCGCCTCGTCGTACAGGTCGTGGAGCCGGGCGCCGCCCCACAGCTCGTGCTCGGCCGGCAGGCGGAAGGCGGGCAGGTCGACGTCGAGGGTGATCGTGTCCGCGGTGTAGGTCTGCAGCTTGATCGCCTGGACCCCGGTGCCGGCCATCGCGCGGACGATGTCCTTGGCCCGCTCGAGATCGCCGTTGTGGTTGCCGGACAGCTCCGCGATCACGAACGGCTGGTGCTCCGGGCCGATCGGGACGCCGCCGAAGTCGATGGTCGTGCTCATGAGTTCCCCTTCGGCTTGCGCCGGTTGTCCTTGGTCAGCTTGATCGGCAGCACGGTCACCTCGCGGCCGTCGGCGTACCGGGTCTGCGGCTCGCCCTCGGTGAACCGGAATCGCCGGTTCATCTGCCGTACGGCGGTGTTGTGCTCCAGCACCTCGCCGGTCAGCTCGTCCAGGCCGAGCTCGTCGAAGGCGTACCCGGTGGCTTCCTTCATCACTTCGATCCAGGCGGGCAGAGTCTCGCCGCTCTCGGTCAGCCGGTCCGCGTCGAGGAAGAACCCCCAGGCACCGCTCCGCTGGGTCAGATCGAAGAAGGTGACGACACCGGCCGGCATGCCGTCGCGCTCGTAGATCAGCACCCGCCGCGCTGGGTCGACGCTCGTCTTCGCCCACCAGGCCGCGTGCTCGTCGGCGGTGATCTCGTGCGCGTTGATGCTGACCTCGCGATTCGCTCGCTGGTTCCGCAGTGTCCGGATCAGCTCGAGATCGTGGTCCGTAGCGGAGCGCAACATGGCCCTAACCGTACCGACCTCTTCTGCGGGCGGCCCAACTGTGTAACTATCTTTCGACTTCATTGCTGAACCGGTCGGAGAGTGACATGAGAGTCTGGCGGATCGTGGGAGTTCTCGGTGCGACGGCGAGCCTGCTGGTGGGTGCGTTCACCAGTACTGCGACCGCCGCGCCACCGGCTGAAAGCTGCGTGGCCGACGCCCGTACTCCGCTGCGTCAATTCCGGGCGACCTGGGTGTCCTCGGTGGTCAACATCGACTGGCCCTCCCGGACCGGGCTGACTGCCGAGCAGCAGAAGGCGGAACTCGTCCGCTGGTTCGACGACGCCGTTCGCCAGCACCACAACGCGGTCGTCCTGCAGATCCGTCCCACGGCGGACGCGTTCTGGCCGTCCAAGGTGGAGCCGTGGTCGCAGTACCTGAGCGGACAGCAAGGTGGAGATCCGGGCTATGACCCGCTGGCCTTCGCCGTAGCGGAGGCGCACAAGCGCAACCTCGAACTGCACGGCTGGTTCAACCCGTACCGGCTCTCGATGGGCACGAACCTCAACGCCCTGGTGCCGACGCACCCGGCCCGCCTGCACCCGGAGTGGGTCGTCACGTACGGCGGAAAGCTCTACTACAACCCGGGGATTCCCGCGGCGCGCGAGCACGTCGAGAACGCCATCATGGACGCGGTGTCGAACTACGACCTGGACGGCGTGCACTTCGACGACTACTTCTACCCCTACCCGGTGGCGGGCCAGGTCTTCGACGACGCGGCCACCTACGCGCAGTACGGGGCCGGCTTCCCGACCGTGGCCGACTGGCGGCGCGACAACATCAACCTGTTGATCCAGGAGATCCAGGAGAAGATCAAGGCCGCCAAGCCGTGGGTCAAGTTCGGTATCTCTCCCTTCGCCGTCTGGCGGAACGCCGCCACCGATCCGCTCGGCTCGGCCACCACCGCGGGCGTGCAGACCTATGACGACCTTGCCGCGGACACCAGGCGGTGGGTGCGCGAGGAGTGGATCGACTACATCGTGCCGCAGGTCTACTGGGCCGGCGGATTCGCTCCCGCGGACTACAACAAGATCGTGCCGTGGTGGGCGGAGCAGGTTCGCGGTACCGACGTGCATCTGTACATCGGCCAGGCGACCTACAAGGTCGGCACCTCGACGCAGTCGCCCGACTGGTCCGACCCGGCGGAGTTGAGCGACCACATGGCCTTCAACAGCACGATTCCCGAGGTCAAGGGCGACATCTTCTTCTCGGCCAAGGACGTGCGGGCTGATCGGCTCGGAGCCACCAGCCTGCTGAACAGCACCTGGTACACGCGTCCTGCGCTCATCCCGGCGATGCCGTCGCTCGACTCGCGTGCTCCTCTTCCGGTGCACGCACTGCGGGCTCACAAGACGAGCGCTGGTGTTCAGTTGTCGTGGCGGCCGACCTCAGCCGACACGACGTCGTACGCGATCTACCGCCGCGATCTGGCGGCGGGGGACTGGTGCGCGGACAACGACGCTCGCAACCTGTTGACGACGCTACGTGGGCAGAGCTTCGTCGACACCACCGCTGTCGAGGGCCACCACTACCTGTACTCCGTGACGGCTCTCGACCGCGCTTCGAACCAGAGCCGACCGATCCCGGCGTTCGTGCGGCGCTGACCTCAGAAGATCCCGCCGGGCGGCGGAGTCGAACTGCCGAAACCCGGCGAGCTCGGGAAACCGCCCGGTGTCTGAGCGGGGAGGCCGCCGGGCGTCTGGCCAGCGAAACCGCCCGGTGTCTGAGTAGGCAGGCCGCCGGGCGTCTGCCCGGGGAAACCGCCCGGTGTCTGCGTCGGGAAACCGGTCGGGGTCTGGGTGGGCGTCGGCGACGGGAAACCAGGCGTCTGGCTCGGAGACCCCGGTGTTTGCGTCAGGCAAGGATCCGGCGTCTGCGTAGGCGGCGTCTGCGTCGTCGGGAAACCGCCCGGTTTCTGGGTGGTCGGAAACCCACCGGGTGTCTGGGTGGCGGGAGACCCGCCTGGCGTCTGCGTCGTCGGGAAGCCGCCGGGTGTCCGGGTGGGAGACCCGCCCGGTGTCGGCGTGGGGAAACCGCCCGGTGTCTCGGTGGGTGTCTGCGTCGGGCAGCTTGGGGTTGGTGACGGGAACGGGCTGCCGGTCGGTCGGGGATAGAGCTGATACACGCGGACCGTCCCGTACTGGAACCTCAGCTCCGCCAGGCGTTCCAGCTCCTCCGGCGGCTCAGCCACCCGCTCGTCCGCCAGCAACCACTGCACCCCGTACTTCGTGCGCAGCGTCTCCAGCACGTCCCGGGTCGGCGCGGTGAAGGCCTCGTCGTTGAGCCGCAGCCGCTCCGGATCCCAGTACGCACCCTGCACCTGCTCGTTCGTCGAGTAGCTGTCGTCGACCCTCGCCGTGTACGCCCAGCCCTCGACCAGCACCCGCCGCTCCGCATAGCCCGGAATCCAGTAGGAACCGGTGAGACACCGCTCAGCGCCCGCCTCACGGCAGTGCAGGTTCGTCGCGATCACATCGTCCGGCCCGGAGTTCCGCCGGATGAACCGGCCCGCCTCGATTCCACCCGGCGCGATCGACTCGTACGCCGTCAATGCGGGCTTGGCGAAGGTCCGGAGCGACTCCACCGTCGGCGACACCGTCAGCCCCAGTGCGGCCGCCACTGCGATCACCGCCATGGTCCGGCGGTTCGCCCGCAGCAGCAGGCCGAGCAAGCCGACACCGATGGCTGCGATGACCAGGGCGACCCCCAGCGGCTGAGCGAAGCAGTTGGCCGTGGTGCACGCGTCCTCCGACCGGTAGCGACCCCAGTAGATCGCGGCAACCCCGATCAGCATCGCGGGCGCGGCGACGTAGTACTGGCGGCGGTCCAGGGAGCCCAGTCCCCAGGTGGCCAGCAGAACGCCATAGATGAAGCCGGTCCGGACGAAGAACAGCTGAGTCTGTCCGTCGTCCCAGAGCAGGCCTGCGGCGATCACCGCACTGAGCAGGCTGACCACCAGCATCACGACCATCGGGTCCCGGGGCAGGCGCCGGCGAATCAGGAGCCCACCCGCGGCGGGCATCAACCAGCCGATCACCACGACGGCAGCGATCACTGCCAGCGCCGCAGTGGTGTGCAGTTCGGTCATCCCGTCCATCAGGTGCCGGAAGGTCTTGGCGGGCTGGAACTCGACAGCGGAACGCCGCCCGCGCAGAACGATCATGAAGATGAAGCCGTAGGCGATGGCCGCTGCCGAACCGAGATCCAGCGCGCGGAGGTTCACCCGGCCGGCCTGCACTGTGAGGTAGACCCACGCCCCAGCCAGCCCCACGGCGTACAGAGGGACGGCGGATGCCTTGGCTGCGGCCAGGGCGGTGATCAGGATGCCTGCCGTGATGAAGAGGGCTGCCAGTTGGCCACGAGTCTGACCGGGCTTTCGCCTGAGCAGCATGGCCGTGACGGCGATCAACGGCAGCAACAGCACAGTGGAGAAGGCCTGCGGCGGGTTGGTCAACTGCCCGAGGGACAGCGGGCTCTCGGTGTAGAGCCTTGCGTTGACCGTCCAGGGCCAAGCAGCAAGGTCACCGGCCATCACAGTCAGCCCGGCAGCGATCGGAGCCGCCACAGCTCGCCCGGTCAGCACCATGCCGACCGCGGCCGCTCCCAGCGCGGTCAGCAGCAGGAAGGCGAACGGGACCATCCGCTGGGTCAGTACGTCGAGCTCGACGCTGCTGATCCAGTGCGCCGAGGCGATGTGATCGAACGCCGCGAAGTGGTTGGTCAGCGGCCGGCCGGAGGCGTAGGGGATCTCGGGTGGGAAGTGATGGGTCAGCTCAGCGGCGAGCGACAGGTTGCGGGAGGCGTCGGAGTCCGGCCGCAACGCCGCCGGGCCGTTCAGCGCAATGAGCTTCGACCCGACCCGGACGAACCAGGCGGCGACCACGCCGACGGCGACCATCACGCCGGCCATCGCCCACCACGGCGTCGGCTTCGTCTCCACCACCCGGCGCGGAATGGCGCGGAACACGCCCAACGCCAGCGCCGGCATCACCAACGCGGCCAGCGGAATGTCGAAGAACCTGCCCACCGGATAGATGAGAGCTTCCACCGCCAGGCCGAACGCGGTACCGAGGGCCACGTCGGCGGTGAACCAGCCGGTGCCGCCGGTCAGCCGGCGCCAGAACAACGTGCCGGGAATCGCGATCACGACCAGGAGATAACCCAGGTAGGCGATCGGCATCCAGACCGGATGATCCTGCAGGGCGATGAACCAGGCCACCGGAAGCACGGGCAGGCTCGCCATCGCGGCGAGGCGCATCCCGCGTCCTGGTCTCGTCATCTCGTCCTCTCGGTCGCGTCGTTGCACAAGGGAAGAGGGCCCCGGACGTCGGATTGTTCCCCGTTGGCGGCAAATCGGGGCCCAGTGTATGAGTCACGCCTGAGCCGTTTACCGAACGGGCTGCCGCACTCGCCCTGAGTAGGCGAACTTCCCCCGATCGGTCACGCAGCGCACGGGATAAAAGAGACTGCAGACGTGTGTGTCCCGCAACAGGATTCCGTGCGGCAGCTCCGGCGCCCAGCGGCCACCTCGCCGCGTTGCACACCTGGACACCGGAGCTGCCGCACGGAATCCTGTTGCGGGACACTAAGCTCTCTGGTCATGGCTGAGCTGACGCGGGAGCAGATCCGGGACCTGATGGGAGCGGTGATGAAGGCGCAGGGCAAGGCGTTGCCGGGCGACGACGAGGCCGACCTGCGAGAGATCGGCTTCCGGTCGCTGGACTTCTCCGAGCTGGCCCTGCGGGTCGAGGACGAGATCGGCGACGAGCTGAACTTCGACGCGCCCGGTCTGCGTCAGATCGCCAAGGTCCGCGACGTGCTGGACTTCATCGAGCAACTCCAGTCGGCGTGACCGCCCGGCGCCGGACCACCGCCCTGATCGGCGACGACAACACCGTCGTCGCCGGCGGCCGGACGGTGACGTGGCGGACCCTGCACAAACTGCCGCAGCTCCCGTCGCCGGCCGCCGTCTTGGTGGACAACGGCGCCGACGCGCTCGCGGCCGTCCGGCACCACGCGGTGCACGGCACCGAACTGCTGGTCGCCACCACCTCCCGGGTCGACCTGAGCATGCGCGAGGAGCTCGGCGAGTCCGGCTTCGCGGTGGTGATCGCGAAGGACGACGAGCACTCGGTCGACCCGGCGAACCTCAAGCGGGTGGAGGAGTCCGGCCGCGTCTGGCTGCTCACCTCCGGCTCGACCGGCCGGCCGACCAGGGTCGGGCACACGCTCGAGTCGCTCACCACGGTGACCAACCAGCAGCGGCCGCGGACCTGGCTGCTGCCGTACTCCCCGGGCACCTACGCGTGGTGGCAGGTGGTGACGATCTCGCTGACCCAGGCCGACCAGGGCCTGGTCGTGGTCGAGCCTTCCGAACTCGAGACGTGGCCGCTGATCGCCGCCGAGCACGGCGTCACCGCCGCCTCCGGTACGCCGACCTTCTGGCGCCAGACGATCTACCGCGACACCGACGCGCTCGCCAAGGTGCCGCTGGAGCAGATCACCCTCGGCGGCGAACCGGTGGACCAGGCGATCCTGGACCGGCTGCGCGAGATCTTCCCGCAGGCGCGGATCTCCTGGATCTACGCCTCCTCCGAGGTCGGCGCGTCGATCGTCGTGCACGACGGACAGGCCGGCTTCCCGCGCGAGTGGCTCGACGGCGACGGCAACCGGGACCGCGATCCCGAGTCCGAGCGGCCGGTGCTGGCGGTGGAGAAGGACGAACTGGTGATCACTTCACCGCATCACGGCGCGGGCCTGGACGGCGCCGTCCGGACCGGCGATCGGGTCGAGTTCGTCGGCGACCGGGTGCTGATCACCGGCCGGCTCGACAGCGACGAGATCAACGTCGGCGGGTCGAAGGTCTCGGCCGGTGTGGTCCGCAACGTGCTGATGGGACACCCGGGCGTCGCCTGGGCCAGGGTCTTCCCCCGGAAGGCGCCGCTGGTGGGCCGGATGGTGGCCGCCGAGGTGGTGGCGAATCCCGCCCTCGGCCCGATCACCGACGCGGACCTGGTGCAGTGGTGCTCGAACCGGCTGCCCGACTACGGCGTACCGCGGCGGATCAAGTTCCTCGACGAGATCCCGCAGAAGGAGACCCTGAAAAGCGATGTCTGAAACGTCCGCGGTGCCGCCAACGTCCGCGGTGCCGCCAACGTCCGCGGTGCCGCCAACGTCCGCGGTGCCGCCCTCGTCGGTGGTGCTGGTGTCGGGTGGGTCGCGCGGTCTCGGGCTGGCCATCGTCGCGGATCTGCTGGCGTCCGGTCTGAAGGTCGCCGCGTTCGCCCGTACGGTGACGCCCGAGCTGACCGCCCTGGCCTCGAAGTACGGCGACCAGGTGCACGTGGGTTCCGTCGACATCAACGACACCTCGGCGACGCAGGCCTTCGTCAAGGAGGTCGAGGAGAAGCTCGGCCCGATCGACGGCCTGGTCAACAACGCGGCCGTCGGCCAGGACTCCCTACACGTGCACACCTCGGCCGAGCAGGTCGCCGACATCATCCAGACGAACCTGACCTCGCCGCTCGTGCTCACCCGTTTCGTACTGCGCCGCCTGCTGGCCAAGGGCCTGAAGGGCCGGATCGTCAACGTCACCTCGATCTGCGCGCAGCGCGGCTACCCCGGCCTCGTCGCGTACTCCGCGACCAAGGGCGGCCTGGACGCGGCGACCCGCTCACTGGCTCGTGAGCTGGGTGGCCGCGTGCTCGCCAACTCCGTCGCGCCGGGCTTCTTCGCCTCGGAGATGTCCGCCGTGCTCGGCCAGACCCAGCTCGACCAGATCGTCCGCCGCACCCCGACGGGCCACCTGACCGAGCCGGAGGAGGTCGTCCCGGTGGTGCGGATGCTGTTGCTGGACCACACCAACGTGAACGGTCAGGTCCTCGTCATCGACGGCGCCGCCTCGATCTAGGCCGTCGCCTCCACCGGCTGGGCCGGCACGATGTTCGCGTTCCGGCGGAACACGTTGTCCGGGTCGTACTCCGCCTTGATCCGGGCCAGCCGCGCGTACTTCTCCTCGCCGTACGACGCCTTCACCCGGTCGAACTCGTTCTCCGACATCGCGTTGACGTAGCTCCCGATGCCGAGCGTGTGCGGCTGCAGCGCGTCCCAGAACGACCGGACCCACGCCCGTTCGCCGGCCAGCATCTCCGGCACCGGGCAGACCGCGATGATGAACATCGCGTAGCGCGGGGAGCGTCCGCCGCTGAAGGCGGTGTCGTCGTCGCCGACCGCGGAGTAGGCGTTGTCGAGCCGGAAGATGAGCACACTCGACAACGGTGAGGTCTTCCGCGCGACCTGCTCGACGATCACCTGGTCCAGCTCGTCGGTCAGTTCCTCGAAGTAGCTGCCCTTGTCGTAGCAGTAGTGGCCCCAGCCGTTCGGCTCGTCGATCATCTGCTGCAGGGCCGTGTACGGCATCGGCGTGACGAACTCGAACAGCGGCGCCGGGGCCGCCTCGCGGATGGACGCCAGCACCTCCTCATGCCGCTCGGGTCCGCCGAATCCGACCACGTTCAGCGCGAGTCCGGGCTGGAAGTGGTACTGCTCGGGCACGAACGGCGCGGGTGGCGCGCTGATCGCGGCGATCAGGATGTTCGTGTCCGGCGGCAGGGTCGGCAGCAGCCGGCGCGCGGTCCGCAGCATCTCGGCGGCCTGGTCGAGTCCCCAGAACAACATGCCGTACTGCACCATCGGCCCGACCTCGTGCAACCGGAACTCGAACTCCGTCACCACGCCGAAGTTGCCGCCGCCACCGCGGACGGCCCAGTACAGATCGGGGTTCTCGTCCGCGGCGGCGCGCAGGATCCGGCCGTCGGCGGTGACGACCTGGACCGACAGCACGTTGTCGAGGCTGAGCCCGAACTGCCGGGTCAGCCAGCCCATCCCGCCGCCGAGGGTGAGCCCCGCGACGCCGGTGTGGCTGACAGTCCCGGCCGGCGTCGCCAGGCCATGGGCCTGCGCGGCCGCGTCCAGCTCGCCGAGCAGCGCGCCGCCGCCGACCCAGGCGCGCTTCGTCTCCGGATCGACCGTCACCTGGTTCATCCGGCTGAGGTCGATCATCAGGCCCTCATCGACCGTGGATGCTCCGTACATGCTGTGCGCGCCGCCGCGGACCGCGATCTCCAGGCCGTTGCGGACCCCGAACAGGACCGCCGCCCGGACGTCCTCGGCGCTGACACACTGCGCGACCACTCCCGGCCGGCGATCGATGTCGGCGTTCCAGACCTGCCGGGCGTCGTCGTACCCCGCGTCGTGCGGTGCGATGACCGTTCCATCGATCGCCGTCCGCAGCTCGTCGATCCCGCTGCTGGCCGTCTGAGTCATGACTGTTTCCTCCCCGAACCGTTACTGACTGTCACCCTAAGCCCCCAAGCCCCCGATGACAGCAACCTGTTCCGGCAAGCATGCCGCCACGGCCTTCAGCCAGTCTTAAGAACACACCTCCTCACTCTCGGTGGCAGGCTGTGCCACCGAGATCGGGGACTCAGCTCGCGGCGGCGACGGGCGTGGCGGAGTACGAGCCGACCAGGGTGGCGTCCTCGCGATGGGGGCCGTCGACGACGCGGTCGCCGAAGGTTCGCTGGAACTCCTGGAATGCCGGCAGGTCGGCCAGACCCTCGCCGTCGACGACGTGCACGAAGGTGACGCCGTCGTCGAGCCGGAAGGAGCTGTAGCGCAGGCCGGCCGGTGCCGTGCTCGCCAGTTCGGCGAACACGTTCTCGATCAGTCGCTGGTTCTCGTCGGCCGCTTCGGGCTTGGTCTGGTAACGGATCACTGAAGTGCTCATCACGGGTCTCCTCGGTAGTTGCTCTCACTACTTCAGACCGCCTGGACGCGCCGAACTCATCGCGGCGATGAGTTCGGTCTTCCGCCGTTGTCAGTACCAGTGACAGCGAATCTCTGGAGGACCCTCGTGAGCAGCAAGGAACGGACGACCGTCGAGCAGCGCTGGGTGCTGGGCCTGACCGCCATCGGCTCGGTGATGGTGGCGCTCGACGTCCTGGTGGTCGCGGCGGCGCTGACCACGATCCGGCAGGACCTCGGCGCCTCGATCGAGCAACTGGAATGGACGGTGAACGCCTACAGCCTCAGCTTCGCCATGCTGCTGATGACCGCGGCGGCCGTCGGCGACCGCTGGGGCCGGCGCCGGACGTTCGCGGCCGGGCTCGCACTCTTCACCGTCGCCTCGATCGCCTGCGCGTTGGCGACCTCGGTGCCGCTGCTGATCGGCGCCCGCGCCTTCCAGGGAGCCGGCGCGGCCGTGGTGATGCCGCTGGCGATGGGCCTGCTCGGCGCCGCCTTCCCGCCCGAGCGCCGCGGCTGGGCGATCGGCATCTTCAGCGGCCTGACCGGTCTGGCCGTACTCGGTGGCCCGATGATCGGAGGTGCGGTGACCGAGGGGCTGGCCTGGCAGTGGATCTTCTGGGTCAACGTGCCCGTCGGCGCGCTGGCGATCCCGCTCGTCCTGCGCTACATCCGGGAGAGCAAGGGACCCGCCCGCCGGCTGGATCTGCGGGGTGCCGCGCTGATCACCCTCGCTGTACTCGGCCTCGTCTGGGGCGTCGTCCGCGGTGCCGTGGCGGGCTGGAGCAGCCCCGAGGTGGTCGGCTCGTTCGTGCTTGGCAGCCTTCTTCTCCTGGCCTTCCTGTACTGGGAAAGTCGTGCCCCGCAGCCGATGCTGCCGCTGAGCTACTTCCGTTCCAGGTCGTTCTCGGCGGGCAACACGGCCGGCCTCTTCCTCACCGCCGCGCTCTTCGGGGCAGTGTTCTTCCTGGCCCAGTTCATGCAGGCGGGCTTCGGCTCCGGCCCGTTGAAGGCGGGCCTGCAACTGCTGCCCTGGACAGCCACGCTGTTCCTGGTAGCGCCCTTCGCCGGCCGTCTGGTCGACCGCATCGGCGAACGCCCGCTCGTGGTGACCGGCCTGACTCTGCAAGCGGTCGGCATGTTCTGGATCAGTCTGGTCAGCAGCCACACAGTCCTGTACTCCGAACTGGTGGTGCCCCTGATCGTGGCCGGTTGCGGCGTCTCCATGGCGATGCCGGCGACGCAGAGCGCCAGTATCGGATCACTGCCGCGTGAGGCCGTCGGAGTGGCCTCCGGCATCTACAGCATGATGCGGCAACTCGGTGGCGTGGTGGGAGTCGCCGTCCTGGCTGCGGTGTTTGCTGCCGCCGGGGGCTACGAGTCCTTCATCGAAGGATTCAGCCGGGCCCTGGCCGTCTGCGGCGTACTGTCATTGCTCGGAGCAGTTGCCGGCCTGTTTGCTCGGCAGAAGCCGGCTGTGAAGCCGGTCGCGGAACCGGTCAAGGAGTTGGCATGAACTTGGAGGACGAGTTCGCGCAGTACCGGGGTGAGTTGGTGGCGCACTGCTATCGGATGCTCGGCTCGCTGCACGACGCGGAGGACGCAGTGCAGGAGGCGTATCTGCGTGCTTGGCGAGGCTTCGCGGAGTTCGAGCAGCGCTCGTCGGTACGGACATGGCTCTACCGGATCGCGACTCGGGTCTGCCTGAACGCCTTGCAGCACAGCAGCCGCCGGATGGTGCCGTCGGCACTAGGTGCTCCCGGCACCGACCCGAACGACCTGGAAGCACAGGCACTGGAGACCAGCTGGCTGGAGCCGTTCCCGGACCTGCTGATGAGCACTGACCCGGCTCTGGTCGTGGGGACTCGGCAGAGCCTCCGGCTGGCGATGGTCGCCGCGCTGCAGCACCTGCCGCCGCGGCAGCGCGCAGT
The DNA here is from genome assembly GCF_039530625.1 of Kribbella sancticallisti. NCBI lineage: Bacteria > Bacillati > Actinomycetota > Actinomycetes > Propionibacteriales > Kribbellaceae > Kribbella > Kribbella sancticallisti. The sequence goes on from NZ_BAAAOS010000037.1 coordinate 93,839, forward strand.
ACTGATTCTTCGGGATGTCCTTGCCTGGCAGGCTTCTGAGGTTGCGGACCTACTCGAGACGACCACTGCAGCGGTCAACAGCTCCCTGCAGCGAGCTCGTGCGGAGCTTGCCAAGCTCGCGCCGACCGAGGAGGAGTACAGCGAACCAGACGAGCCGGTACGCCGTGCCTTACTCGACCGGTTCGCCAAAGCCTTCGAGAGCGCGGACCTGGTCGCTCTGGAAGGCCTGCTGACCCAGGACACCCGGTGGGAGATGCCGCCGACTCCGACCTGGTTCAACGGCCGCGAGGACGTACTGCGCCTGCTGGCGGTGAAGCTGACACCAGGGGAAGGGCTTCGGAGCATGGTGGAGACGTCGGCGAACGGGCAACCCGCCTTCGGGCTGTACATCCGCGGTCGGGACGGCGCCTTCCATGCGCACTCGATCAAGGTGCTCACGGTGACCAAGGCAGGGATCTCCGCGGTGCTCGCCTTCCACCGGGCCGACCTGTTCCCCTCGTTCGGACTTCCACTCGTACGTTTTCCACAGGTGTGAGCCAGCGGCGAGCGACGGCTTGGGTTCGGATGACACACTCGTCCGCGTGAGTGATGCCGAGATCCTGCACCTGCTGCCGATGGCCGCGGCCGCCGTCGCGCTCGACGACGGCCGGGCCGACGGCTTTCTGGCCCGCCTGGGTGGGTTCGACGAGCGAGACCAGGCGCAGGTCGATCGCGTCCTTCAGGATTTCCTGCGGAAGCTGATCCGCTCGGCCTGGGAGCGGGGCTGGACTCCGGCCGACGTCATCCAGCACAGCCGGCGCCGGTTGGAGCCCGGCATCGAGCCGTTGCTGTTCGCGGTGATCCGGTCGGAGCACAAGCCCTACCGGGAGTCGACGATCGACCCGCGCTGGCAGGAACAGTTGACCGACTTCGGGATCGAGCGTCCGTTCGCCGAACTGCAGTTGACCGACTGGGCGGCGGACCAGCGGCTGGGGCGCTACCTCACCCTCCACACCGCACTCGCGCTGGCCGGTTTCCTCCAGACTCTGCCGGGGCTGGCTCGCCTGTTCCCCCTGCCTGGTACGACGGTCCCGGCGCGCACGGCGTCCGTAGTACCGGGGTCTAGTGGGAAGATCCTGGCGCGGATCCGGGGATTGCTCGCGAAGGCGGAGGCGACCGAGTTCCCCGACGAGGCGGAGGCGCTGTCGGAGAAGGCGCAGGAGTTGATGGCGAAGTTCTCCCTCGACCAGGCCCTGGTCGACGCGGATCCGTCGCTGGACCTCGCCGACGACTCCGGCGCCCGGCGGATCTGGGTCGAAACCCCTTATGTGTCAGCGAAAGCGCAGCTGGTCGGCGCCGTCGCGAGCGCGAACGGATGCCGCACGGTCTCGATGGAGCAGCTGGCGGTGGTCACGATCGTGGGCGCCGAGCTGGACCTCCAGCTGACCGAGCTGCTCAGTACTTCGCTGCTGGTGCAGGCGAATCGGGCGATGCTCGCGGCCGGGCAACACATCGGTCATCGCGGGGAGTCGCGGACCAGGTCGTTCCGCCAGTCGTTCCTGATGGCGTATGCCCAGCGGATCGGCGAGCGGTTGCAGGCAACCACCGACGCCACCCGGGCCGCCGTACCGGAGGCGGACGCGGATCGGTTGCTGCCGGTGCTGAGCCGGCGTGAGGAGCAGGTGGAAGCCTTGTTCACCAAGCTTTTCCCCGAGACGGTGACCCGGCGGACCAGGATCACCAACGGCGCCGGCTGGAACGCGGGCCTGACCGCGGCCGACCTGGCCCAGCTCGAAACCCGTCGCCAGGTGCCGGGCTAGGGTTCGGGCGTGAAGCTGAACCCGACCGGCATCGAAGGACTCCTGCAGGTCGAGCTCGACCTGATCGACACCGGTGCCGGCTGGTTCAAGGAGAGTTTTCAGCAGGCCAAACTGACCGACCTCGGCCTGCCGGGCGTGAGCTTCGTCCAGAACAACGTCGCCTTCACCGCCGAGGTCGGAGTCGCCCGCGGCATCCACGCCGAGCCCTGGGATCGCTACATCTCACCGGCGGCCGGGCGCATCTTCACGGCCATCGTCGACCTGCGGGAGGGGCCGGGGTTCGGTCGGCTGGAGACCTTCGAACTCACAGCGGAACAGGCCATCTATGTGCCGAGCGGCTGCGGGCACGCGTTCTGCACGCTCGAGCCGAACACGATCTACACCTATCTGCTGACCGCTCACTGGACGCCCGAAGCTGCGCGAACGGCGATGAACCTCTTCGATCCGCAGGTCGCGGTGCCGTGGCCGCTACCGAAGGATCAGCTGAGCTACACCGAGAAGGATGCGACCGCGCCGTTCCTCGACGCGGTGACGCCGATCAGGCCTTGAGGCCGGCCAGGACGATGTCGAGCAGCCGGTTGGCCTGGTCCGCGTCCATCTCGCGGCCCATCGTGATGCCGCCGACCAGCCGCAGGATGTCCATCAGTTCCAGCTCGGGCCGGACCGAGCCGTCCGCCTTGGCCGCGTCCAGCAGCAGCTCACCGGCCTCCCGGACATTCACCTTGCAGGCCGTGAAGAACTCGGAGTTCTTGCCCAGCGCCACCGTCAGCTCACCGGCCAGGCTCTTCTTCGAGATGCTGTAGCCGACGAAGCTGCGCAGCCACGCCGCCAGCGCGTCGAACGGCCCGAGCTTCTCGGCGAACCCGTAGGCCCGGTCGCAGACGGACTGGATCTCGTCGACGTAGACCGCCTCGAGCAACGCCGTCCGGTTCGGGAACCGCCGGTACAGGGTGCCGATGCCGACGCCGGCCCGGCGGGCGATCTCCTCCAGCGAGGTGTCCGTGCCGTGCTCGGCGAACGCCTCCCGGGCGGCCGCCACCAGCAGGTCGTAGTTCCGCCGGGCGTCGGCGCGGGCCGGCCGCGCGGTCTGCAGCGGTATCGGCGTCGGTGTCGATGTCATCCCGGCCCTCCTTGCCAAAGCCCTTGCCAAGCCATTGCCAAGCCATAGCCCGGCCGTCTGGACGCAGCCGCCCAGGGTCGCCGAAAACTCTTCCTGAAAATCGCTTGAAAAAGCGGAGGTAGCCTCCGTATCGTATCCGGAGGAGCACTCCACTTCATCTGATCCCACTCTAGCCCCTTCGGGGTAAGGAGCAAGTCACACTATGTCGGCAACATCCGCGGCGCCGGCCGGCGCCGGTACCGGCTCGCCCGCGCGGCGGCCGGGGGTAGTCCTCGCAGTCATCCTGATCACCCAGTTGATGGTGATCCTCGACGGCACCGTGGTGAACATCGCGATGCCCAAGATCCAGCAGGCGCTCGACTTCAGCCCGTCCAGCCTGTCCTGGGTCCAGAACTCCTACGCCCTCGCCTTCGGGGGCCTGCTGCTGCTCGGCGCGCGAGCCGGCGACCTGCTCGGCCGCCGCCGCGTCTTCATCACCGGCGTCACCGTCTTCACCGCCGCCTCACTGCTCGGTGGGCTCGCCCCGACCGCCGAACTGCTGCTCGCGGCCCGCATCCTGCAGGGCGTCGGCGGAGCCATCGGGGCCCCGGCGGCACTGACCCTGCTGATGCTGACCTTCAAGGAAGGACCCGAGCGGATGAAGGCGCTCGGGCTCTACAGCCTGGTCTCGTCCGGTGGTGCCAGCGTCGGTCTGGTCGTCGGCGGCATGCTGACCGACTGGGTCTCCTGGCGCTGGGGTCTGTTCATCAACGTCCCGATCGGCATCGGCCTGGTCTTCGCGGCCCGTCAGGTGCTGAGCGAGACGCCGCCCGAGAAGGGCAAGTTCGACGTGGCCGGCGCGCTCACATCGACACTCGGCATCACCGCGCTCGTCTACGGCTTCATCCGGGTCGCGGAGGTCGGCTGGAGCTCGCCAGAGGTGCTCACCGCGTTCGCGGGCGGCCTGATCCTGCTGGTCGCGTTCGTGCTGATCGAGCGCCGGGTGAGCCACCCGATCGTGCCGCTGCGGTTGTTCGCGAACACCGACCGGGTGGCGGCGTACCTGACCATGCTGCTGGTGGTCGGGACGATGTTCGGGATGTTCTTCTTCCTGACGCAGTACATGCAGGGCGTACTCAACTTCAGTCCGCTGGCCGCGGGGCTCGCGTTCCTGCCGCTCACCGGACTGCTGTTCGCCTCGTCGCGGATCGTGCCGAGGCTGCTCGGCCGGATCGACGGCGGCAAGCTGATGATCACCGGCTCGATCTCGGTGCTGCTCGGCATGCTGTGGCTGACCCGCGCGACGGTCGACAGCACGTACCTGAGCGGCGTCGTCGGACCACTGCTGCTGTTCGGCCTGGGCGCCGGGATGATCTTCATCCCGCTGACCGGTCGCGCACTGGCCGGGGTCCAGCCGGAAGACGCCGGCGCGGCCTCGGGCATGCTGAACGTGCTGCAGCAGGTCGGCGGCGCACTCGGCCTCGGCATCCTGGTCACCATCTTCGGTACTGCGAGCCGCAACTCCACGGCGGCCGCCGCGAACCCGGTGGAACGGGCTCGTGAGGTGCTGACGGACGGGGTCCACGCGGCCTTCATCGGCGCGGCGATCTATGCCGCGCTCACCCTGGCGGTCATCGTCCTGGGCGTCCGGCCCTGGAACCGCCGCAAGGACGAGGTCATCCAGCCCACGGCAGAGCCCGTGGTGGTCGAGTCGCACATCTGATCCCGCGGCCCTGGCTGTCGTCATCCTCATGACGCGGCCAGGGCCTCGGCCGGTGACATCCATGCCGCTCGCAGGTCTGGGCAGAGCTCGGCCAGACTCCCGATGAGCAGCGTCCACCCCAACAACAGCCTGAAGACCGACCTGGACCTCCGACCGGCTCCACAGACTCAGGTCAGCGGCCGCCGGTACGTGATGGATGTCTTGTCCTGCTCGAAGCCGAGGCGTTCGTAGAGGCCGAGGGCTCCGGTCGGGTTCTCGGCGTCCACGCCTAGCGAGGCTCGCTTGTAGCCGGTCCGCTCCGCCTCCCGCATCTGCGCGGAAATCGCCACTGCTGCCAGACCGCGGCCGCGATGCGACCGCACGGTGCCCACCTGACCGATATAGACCTCACGGATCCCCGTCGCGGCGGTGTCGGCCTCGTACTCGTAGCCGATCGCGTACGCGACGATTCGTTCACCGTCGAGGACCAGGAACGTAAGGTCGCCGCGAAAGGCGCGCGACCCGGTGAACCAGACCTTCCAGGTGTCCTCGTCCTTCGGCGTCGAACCCCAGTGATCCAGGAAGACGTCGTTGTGGGTCAGCCGCAGCGCCTCGTCGTACGACGGGTCGAAGGTGACCACGCGGAGTCCGGCCGATGCCTCGACCGCCGGGATCGGCGAGTCGAACGGGCGCTTCATCTCGAAGAAGTACCGGCACTCCTCGAAACCCAGCGACGTGAGCAGCGTCCGCGCACCTTCGTTCGTGCTGATCGTGCCCGCGTTGAGCTCGGCGTCGACGTCCGGGTGGTGCTCCAGGTGCAGTTCGCCGGCGCGGCCGGTCATCCAGGAGATCAGTGCGCTGCCGAGCCCGCGGCGCCGCCAGGCGGGCCGGACGGCGGCGTCGGTGTTGAGCCGATGCACGTCGATCACGTGGGTGCGCCAGCGGACGAGCCCGTAGCCGACCATCACCCCGTCAGTCCAGAGCCCGATCGTGTCCGACGCCGCGTTCACCAACGGATCGTCCAACTCTTCGAGCAGGTCCTCGACGCTGAAGTTCTCGCCGTCCTGGTCGACCTTCTGCACGTCGGCCAGCAGTCCCGCCCACGCCTCGGCGTCGGGCTTCTCGATCGGCCGCGCCTCGACCCAGGCCGGCCACCCCTCGAACGTCCCCATGCCGAGAACGGTAGAGCCCGGACCGGCAGCGCGGCACCCCATTTAGCTCAGGCGGCGAGCTTCAGGCAGCGAGTTTCAGGCGGCGAGCCTCAGGCGGCGAGTTGGCGGCACAGCCAGGCGACAGCGAGCGGGTAGCGGTACTCGATTCCGCCGTGCGTGCCCTCGAAGAGTTCGAAGTGAAGGCGATCCTCCGGTACGCCGACCTCCAGCGCGGCTTGGTGGAACGCAGTCGCGCCGAGGTCGAGGTAGTACTCGTCCTGCAGGCCGGCGTCGATCCACACCGCCCGCAGCGAGCGCAGCGCATCGGCGTACTCGGGTCGCTTGACCATCTCCACCGGATCCCGGCTCAGCCAGCGCTCCCACACCTCGGGGATGACCCGGCCGAGTTCGTCGTACGGGAGCAGGACGGTGCCGTCCTCTTCGGCCGAGTACGCCGCGGCGTATCCGTACATCTCCAGGAACTCGAGATCCTGCCGGGTGCTCTGTCCCTGGCGGCTCTCGAAGTCGGCGAAGAAGTTTCATACGACCCGTCGTACTGGTCGCGCAGTTGCCGGGCGCGCAGCGGGAACTCGGGCTGGTAGGAGACCTCGAACGCGGCATCCCCGGCGTGCGTCGCGAGCGCGCCGAACACGTCCGGCCGCAGCAACGGCGTCACCATCGCCGCATAACCGCCGCTCGACTTGCCGGTGATGGCCCGGTGGTCGCGGTCGGCCAGCGTCCGGTACCGCGCGTCGACCCACGGCACGATCTCGTCGCACAGGTACGAGTGATACTTCCCGGTGCCGGGCGAATCGAGGAACTGGCTGCCGCCGTACTTCGTCCACGCGTCGAAGAACACCACGATCGCGGGCGGCACGTCACCCTGGGCGAACATCGCGTCCAGCAACTCCGGATACGGCTGGCGGAACGCCGTGCGGTTCCACCACATCCCGACGTGCCCGGTGTAGCCCATCGCCACGTAGATCGCCGGATACCGCTGCTCCGACTCGTCGTACCCCGGCGGCAGGTACACGAGGACGGGTCGCTCGTGCGGATCTCCGAGCGGGTTGTCCCGCAACAGCGTGCTCTCGAAGGTCTCCTGCTCGAACCGACCGGCAAGCTCAGCGGACCAGGGCAACATCGGCAACCTCCGTCACATCGCGTCCGGGGCGCTGATGCCCAGCAACCCCAACCCATCCTGCAACACCCGCCGGGTCGCCACACACAACGCGATCCGGCTGCTGCGTACCTCGCCCTCACTGCTCAGCACCGGACAGCTCTCGTAGAAGGCAGACAACGCCGCCGCCACCTCATACAAGTAGGTACACAACCGGTGAGGTTGCAACGTCTCCGCCACCTGCTGCACGCTGCCTTCGAAACCCGCCACCAACAAAGCCAACCGCTGCTCGGCAGGCGTCACCAGCACACCCACCGACCCGCTGCCCTCCGTCCAGCCTGCCTTGGTCAGCAGCCGGCTCAAGCGGGCGTGGGCGTACTGGAGGTACGGGCCGGTGTTGCCTGTCATCGCGACCATGCGGTCGAGGTCGAAGACGTAGTCGTTGATGCGGTCGCTCGACAGGTCCGCGTACTTGATCGCGCCGATGCCGACCGCCGCCGCAATCGCAGCCCGGGCGGGCTCCTCCAGCGCGTCCCGTTCGTCCAGCAGGGCCCGGGCGTGACTCGTCGCGTCGTCGAGGAGTGAGGCGAGCCGGACCGTTTCACCGTCTCTGGTCTTGAACGGCTTCCCGTCCTTCCCGAGAACAGTGCCAAAGGCAACATGCTCCGCCGGCACGTACTCCGGCAACCACCCGGCGGCCCGGCAGAGCGCGAAGATCTGCTGGAAGTGCAGCCCCTGCCGGTGGTCCACCACATACACGATCCGGTCCGTCCGAAGATCATCGATCCGGTGCCGAACAGCCGCGAGGTCCGTCGCGCTGTAACCGAAACCACCATCCGACTTCCGCACGATCACCGGCAGCGGCGACCCATCGCGACCGGCGAAGCCCGGCAGGAAGGCACACTGCGCACCACCCGACTCCGTGAGTAGGCCTTTCGCCGCGAGATCGTCCACAACCCCTTGCAGCCGGTCGTTGTAGGCGCTTTCGCCGACCACGTCCGCCCGCGTCAACGGCGAGCCGAGCTGCGCGTAGATCCGGTCGAACTCGACCAGCGACGCCTCGACCATCTGCCGCCAGATCGCCAGCGTCTCCGCATCGCCCGACTGCAGCAGCACCACCCGGGCCCGGGACAGCTCGACGAAGTTGCCATCAGCATCGAAATGCTTCCGGGCCCGTTGGTAGAGCTGCTGCAACCCCTCGATGTCGAGAGATTCCACCTGCAGATCCTCGTGCAGGACCTGCTCGACCATCATGCCGAACTGGGTTCCCCAGTCGCCGACGTGGTTCTGCCGGATCACCTCGTAGCCGACGTACCGCAGTACGTTGCAGAGGGCGTCGCCGATCACGGTCGACCGGAGGTGGCCGACGTGCATCTGCTTGGCCACGTTGGGCTGGGAGTAGTCGACGACCACCCGCTCGCCGCGCGGCGCGAAGACGATCGGCTCGTTGACCCCGGCGGCCAGGGTCTCCGGCAGCAGCGTCAGGTTGATGAAGCCCGGCCCGGCGATGGAGGCCGGCTCGCAGAGCCCGGTCAGGTCGAGCGCGGCGACGAGTTGCTCGGCGATCGCCCGCGGTGGTTGCCCGAGCGAACCGGCCATACGCAACGGCAGGTTGGTCTGGAAGTGGCCGAACTCGGGCTTGGTCGCCGGCCGCAACTCAGGATCGAGCGCCCCGTACTGCGAACCGAAGGCGGCCGCGGTGGCATTGGACAGCTTGGCGACGAGAACAGGCAGAACTGCGGACATGATGGGTCCTTGGGGAGACGAGGCACTGGAACAGGGCTGAGGTGTTCAGACAGTGCGTCGTCGTCGCAGGCCGGAGCGGTCGCGCAAGGCGCTCACGATCACCGGGCTCGTCGACATGTCGTCCATTATGCACGACCGCCGGTGCAGGCTCGGACTACAACTGATGTGGGGAAGGTGCGGGGTGGCGGTCGGTGAGGGGGGTGATCGAGGGCAGGTCTGTTTCGCCCAGGAAGACTCGGCGTACTACCCGTTCGGCGGCGCGGCCGTCGTCGAACTCGCAGAACTTCTCGCGGAACAACTGCCGGTGCTTGGCCGCCTCGGCCTTCGCGAACGCGCCGGTTTGCAGCGCTGCGAGCAACTCCTCGGGCGACCGCGCGACCAGCCCCGGCGGGAACTCGGTGATGTCGAAGTACGTCCCGCGGGTGGTGTCGTAGCTGCCCTTGTCGTCGACGAGCAACACGATCGGCCGGTCCAGGTTGGCGTAGTCGAAGCTGATCGACGAGTAGTCCGAGATCAGCACGTCCGCCGCGAGCATCAGGTCCTCCACCCGCGGGTGGTCCGAGGCGTCGACCACCCGCTCGGAGTGCGCGGACGGAGGCTTGGACAGCGAGTAATGCGTGCGGACCAGGACCCGTCCGTGGTCCCCGGCCGCCGATGCCAGCTGGTCCAGGTCCAGGTGGATCCCGTCACCGCCCAGATCGACCAGGCCGGCCGGAGTGCGGACGGAGTCGATGCCGTCGCGGAAGGTCGGCGCGTACATCACCACCAGATGCGAGTCGTCGAAGCCGAACGACGCCCGAATCGCCCGCACCTCTTCCAGGGTGGCGTTGAGCAGCCGGTCGTTGCGCGGGTAGCCGTACTCGAGCTCCTCGAAGTACGCCGGGTAGGTGCGCTCCCAGGTCTCCGACGAGTACCGGTTCGACGACAGGTTGAAGTCCCAGCGGTCGACCTGCCGCATCAACTCGTCCAGGTCGAGGTCCTTGGCCGCGCGCGGGCAGTGCCGCAGGTCCGTCCCCATCGTCTTCAGCGGCGTGCCGTGCTGGGTCTGGATGTGGATCTGCCCCTCGCGCTTCTCGAGCTCGCGCGGCAGGTTCATGTTGCTGATGAAGTACGTCGCCCGGCCGACCAGCTTCTCGTACGCCGGGGAGCCGGCCACGACGTACTCGACTCCCTCGGGGATGGCCGCAACGTGGTCCGCGTCGATCACCCAGACTCCGCGGAGCTGCGGAGCCAACTCGGCCGCCTTCTCGTAGATCGCCCGCGGGTTGCAGGCGTACTGCTTGAACCAGTAGGCGCCGTACAGGGCCAGGTTGGGGTCGAGCTCGCCGCGGTTCAGGAGTCGCTCGACCGCCTTGCGGGGGCTCGGCACGTTCTTCACCTTGGAACTGAACTTCAGCGTGCAGTACGTCGCGTAGTCGTCGTGGACCAGCTGCCATCGCCGGAAGCCGCGGCGGGTCCGGTCGACCACGTACCCCTCGGGTTTCCACCGCTTGGCGAAGGCGGCCGCGGCGTGGAAGAACTCGGCCCGGTGGTCCGGGTCGAGCCGCTCGGGTTTGTCCAGCACGGCGAAGATGTGGTCCAGCGACCGGTCGAAGGCGAACCGCCGCCAGCCGGCCAGATCGGGGTCGGAGGTGATGAACGCGTGCACCCGGTCGTACTGGTCGAAGATGTCGAACTGCTGGCGGGTGCGGGTGGCGTGGATGTTCCCGCCGGTCCGGTGCTGCCGGTAGTGCACGACCACCCGGTCCAGGGTCGCGATCCGCTGCGCGGTCAGCATCGTCGAGTAGGTCCACGGGGCGTCCTCGTAGAACCCGGCGGTGAAGACGAAGCCGTGCAGAGTGAGGAAGTCGCGCCGGATCGCCTTGTTCCAGACCACCTCGAGGAAGGTCAGGAAGACCGGCCGCTCGGCGGCGGTGAAGACCCCCTCGCCGTCCCGGGCGAAGGCGTCGTGGCGCTGGTTGCGGACCACCTTGCCGTCCCAGGAGATCCGCTCGTAGTCGAACATCAGGATGTCCGGCCGGTCGGTCGCGTCGATCCGGGCGGCGATCGCCGCCAGCGAGCCGGGCAGGTAGACGTCGTCGGCGTCCAGGAACAGCACGTAGTCGCCGCGGCACTCCTTCAGTCCGGCGTTCCGGGCCAGTCCGAGGCCGACGTTCTCGGTCAGGTGCAGCACCCGGACCCGGCTGTCGGCGGCGGCGTACTCGTCCAGGATGCGGCCGCTGCCGTCCGGGCTGGCGTCGTCGACGCCGATGATCTCGAAGTCCGCGCAGGTCTGGCTGAGCACCGAATCCAGGCACGGCCGCAGCCAGGCCCGTGAGCTGTGACACGGGACCACGATGCTGAACCGGGGAACCCCGGCGGAGTCGGAGCTTTTGGCCATGGGACTGCATCCTATGGCCCTGCGCCGGCACCGAATGTACGTCCGGTGCCGGGCACTACGCTGCTGGTCATGAGTGATTCGCCGGGTGATGTGTTCGAACCGCTGGCCGGGCTCGAAGGGGTCGGGTCCGCGGCTCGGGCGGCCCGGGACGCGGTCGACGTGCTGCTGCGGGACCGTGGTCTGCGCAAGGTCGGCTCGGACATGACCGCCGAGGCGCTGCTCCGGGGAGCGCACGCGTCGGCCGCGCTGGCCGGCAGCCCGTCGACCCTGGAGGAGGTTCGCCGAGGCGCCGGCGACGCTCTGGCGGTCGGTGCGGTCCGGATGACGGCGGAGCTGATGAGCCTCGCGCCGCGGGCGGACACCGCTCCGGTACAGGTCTGGACCAGACTGCACCAGTTGGCGGCGGTCGATCTCGGCTCGGATGACCAGTTGGGTCACCTGCGGACCAGTCGCGAACCCCTGCCGGACGACATCCCGGGCCTGCCGCCCGCGCCGCCCGCCGACGAGATGTGGGAGCGTCTGAGCGGACTAGCCCGGACCCTGACCCTGCCGACCAAGGCACCCGCCCTGGTGGTGGCCGCGATCGTGCACGCCGAACTCGCGGTACTGCGGCCTTTTCCGACCGCGAACGGCCTGGTCGCCCGGGCCGCGGAGCACTGCCTTTTGGTTGCCCGAGGCATCGACCCGGTCGCGGTCACGGTGCCGGAGGCCGGCCACCTCGAACTGGCCGGTTCGTATGCCCAGGGGCTGCGGGACTACGCCGGCCGCGGGCTGGTCGGCGTCCGCGACTGGTTACTGCGCAGTTGTGAAGTGGTCACGCTGGCGGCGGAACGCTCACCGCTCAACAACTCTGCCGCACAAGGAAAGTAATGCCCGGACATGCGAACGGCGCTCTCTGCTGAGAGCCCCGTCGCTGGCACGCCATCCTGGTTACCAAGCGTGCACCTTGTCTGCCGCCCCATGACTTCAACATGGTCGAAGCCTGGGGTCGCGCTGCCCGGTTGGGATGGGCTGGTCGCCGCGTGGGTGCCTGGCTGCCGTGCGATTCTCTACGGGACCCGAAGGTCCTTTGTGCTTCCTTTGTACTCCTCGGATCCCTTCAGCGGAAGGGGTTGCACGGCTCTACATGAAGCTGAGAAGAACGGAGTGCAGCCTCAACTTTCCTGCAGCCGGGCCCGCCGGCGGGCGGCGTACAGCAGTACCCCGGCCGCGGCCAGGCCGGCGCTGACCGCGGTGACGGCGACGGCCGGCCGGCGTACCTCATGGAAGCGGGTGCGCTCGGCCAGGGCGACCGGCTTGGTGAAGTCGAGCACCGGCCAGTCGCGCGCGATCGCCAGCCGGCGCAACGCGCGATCGGGATTGACCGCGAACGGATGGCCGACCGCGGCCAGCATCGGCTCGTCGGTGACGGAGTCCGAATAGGCGTAGGAATCCTGCAGGTCATAGCCTTCCGCGGCCGCCAGCGCGGTGATCGCGGTGGCCTTGTGCGGGCCGTAGGCGTACTCCTGGATCTCGCCCGTGTATTGGCCGTCGGCAACTACCATCCGGGTGGCGATCACCTTGTCGGCGCCGAGCATCTCGCCGATCGGCTCGACCACCTCGGAGCCGGAGGAGGAGACGATGACCACGTCCCGGCCGGCCGCCCGATGCTGCTCGATCAGCGTCACCGCCTCGTCGTAGATCATCGGCTCGACGATGTGGTGCAGGGTGTCGGCGACGATCGCGCGGACCGTCTGGACGTCCCAGCCTGTGCACATAGCGGACAGGTACTCGCGCATCCGCTCCATCTGGTCGTGGTCGGCGCCGCCGAGCAGGTAGACGAACTGGGCGTACGCGCTCCGCAGTACTGTCCGGCGGTTGATCAGGCCGCCGGCGTAGAAGGGGCGGGAGAAGGCCAAAGTGCTGGAGCGAGCGATTATGGTCTTGTCCAGATCGAAGAACGCGGCCGATGTGGACGTCCCCAGGTGCTCCATGTGGTCGAGCATAGGACGATCGGCGAAACGCCGAGGGGCCCGGCCTTTCGTGTGGCCTACTCTCCCGTTAGACTGTTGAGCAGTGTGACAGTGGCACTGGCCTGAAAGCCCCGGATCGGGGTGCAGGTGCCCGGTGACCAGACTCTCGGTTGCAACAAAACCGAGATGTGTGGCTGCCGGACTCGGGGGGTAGGTTTCTCCTCGACAGTGGCAGACTGTCGCCTCCTGATCGGCCCCCGGCTCCTCCCCCCGAGCCCGTGGCCGAAGACGGCCCCCGGTCACCCCCCCGCCGGGGGCCGTCGCCTTTCCTCTTCCAGGTATGCCTCGAGGCAGCGCGTTTGCCCTTTCCCGGGCAGATTCCTGCGGTTCGGCGGCCGTTTCGGCAACTCTTCAACCTCAGAAGAGTGTGTATTTTTCACTTTTCCTGAGCGTGAGAGCGTTCCCACTTTATGTAGGGTCTTGACAATGTAGTTGACTGGTCACACTTTGTGTCACATGAACCCGCGAACCCACCGCCCCCACTCCGCGGTCATCCCCGTCCTGCTCGCCCTCGTCCTCGCCCTTGCCGGCGTGGTCCTGATTCCCAGGATCAGCTCGGCCGCGACCAACCTCGTCACGAACGGGACCTTCGAGACCGGCACCCTGGCCGGCTGGTCCTGCTCGGCCGGATCCGGAGCCGCGGTCAGCGGTTCGGCTCACACCGGCACCTACGCGCTGCAAGGCAGCCCGACCTCGGGTGACAACGCCCGCTGCACCCAGTCGGTCTCGGTCAAGCCCAGCTCGACCTACACGTTGTCGGCCTGGGTGAAGGGCTCGAACGTGTACCTCGGCGCCGAGGGCGGGACGAGCACCTGGACCAGCAGCACCGGCTGGGCCCAGCTCACCACCACCTTCACCACCAGCGCCTCCGCGAGCACGGTGACGGTCTACCTGCACGGCTGGTACGGCCTTCCGGCGTACCAGGCGGACGACGTAGTACTGGACGGCCCGGGTGGTACCGGTCCGCCGCCGGACACCACGGCGCCGACGACCCCGGGTGGTCTCACCGTGGGCAGCCCGACCTCGAGCTCGCTGCGGCTGAACTGGTCCGCCGCCTCCGACGCGAACGGCATCGCCCGGTACGACGTGGTCCGCGGTTCCGGTACTCCGCAGAGCGTCGGCAACGTGACCAGTTGGACCGCGACCGGCCTGAGCCCGAGTACGACGTACAGCTTCAAGGTGCGGGCGTGTGACGCGGCCGGCAACTGCTCCCCGTATGGCGCGGCGGTGTCCGGCACCACCTCGAGCGGACCGGTCGACCCGCCGCCGGGCAACCTACCGAAGCACATCCTCACCGGCTACTGGCAGAACTTCGACAACGGCGCGACGCTCCAGCGGATCCGGGACGTGCAGCCCAACTACGACGTGATCGCGGTCGCCTTCGCCGACGCGGTCCCGAGCCAGCAGGGTGCGATCACCTTCAACCTCGACCCCACCCTGTCGAGCCGGCTGGGTGGCTACACGGCCGCCGAGTTCAAGGCCGACATCGCCGCCAAGCAGGCCGCGGGCAAGAAGGTCATCCTGTCCGTCGGCGGCGAACTGGGCACGATCAGCGTCGCCAACTCCACCGCCGCCGCGAACTTCGCCAGCAGCGCCCTGTCCGTACTGCGCGAGTACGGGTTCAACGGGATCGACATCGACCTGGAGAACGGCGTCAACGCGCAGTACATGGGGCAGGCGCTCCAGAGCCTGCGCAGCAGCTTCGGCAGCGGCCTGATCATCGCGATGGCGCCGCAGACGATCGACATGCAGAGCCCGTCGTTCGAGTACTTCAAGCTGGCGCTGGCGATCAAGGACATCCTGACCGTGGTCAACGTCCAGTACTACAACTCCGGTGCGATGAACGGCTGCAACGGGCAGGTGTACTCGCAGGGCACCGTCGACTTCATCACCGCCCAGGCCTGCATCATGCTCAAGGGCGGGCTGCGACCCGACCAGGTCGGACTCGGCCTGCCGGCCTCCAGCCGGGGAGCCGGGAGCGGCTACGTGTCGCCGACGATCGTCAACAACGCGCTGGACTGCCTCACCAAGGGCACCAACTGCGGCAGCTTCAAGCCGGACACCACCTGGCCCACGTTGCGCGGCGCGATGACCTGGTCGACCAACTGGGACGCCCTGAACGGCAACCAGTTCTCCAACCAGGTCGGCTCCCACGTGCACTCACTGCCCTGATCGTGCACAACTACAGACCCGCTCCGGTGCTGGAAGCGCTCGGTGTCTGCTCGGAGGACGAGCAGCTCTACCGGGTGCTTCTGGCCCGGCCGGAAGCCACGACGACCGACCTGGTCGCTGACACGGGCTGGGCCGCCGCACGGGTGGCCCGGCACCTACGCTCACTGCTGTCTCTAGGCCTCGCATCCCGTACTCCGGGACGCCCGGCCCGCTTCACTCCCGCGGTGCCCGAAGCAGCGGTGGAACTCCTGGCCCTCCGCAAGCAGGCCGCGATCGTCGAAGCGCGGCTGAGTGCGGCAGTCCTGACCCAGGAGTTCCGGGCCAAGCGTGACGCTGGGCCGTTTACGGTGATCCGCGGTCAGCAGGCGATGGCCCAGCGGTTCTACCAGGCCCAGCAGACCGCGCAGAGCGAAGTACTGGTGCTCGACAAGCCGCCGTTCGTCGTACTGCCGATCGGACCGCGCCGGGCGCACGGCGTGACCTATCGGACCATCTACGACATGGCGGCGCTGGTGGAGCCCGCCGAGATCGCTGCTGCTCGCAGTGCGGGGCCCAGTTGCCGAATGCTTCGGGACGTGCCGATGAAGCTGGTGGTCGCGGATCGGCGGACAGGCCTGATCCAGACCGGTCAGGAGCTCGTCGAGATCGGGCCGTCGAGTCTTCTGGATGCTCTGCTGAGGTTGTTCGAGCTGCTCTGGCAGCAGGCCACCTCGTTGTCCCCCTCGTCCTCCGAGGGACCGCTGAGCTTCGAGGATCAGCAACTGCTCGCCCTGGCGGCCGCTGGGCTCACCGATCAGGCGATAGCTCGCAGGCTCGGGGTCGCCCAGCGGACGGTCGAGCGGCGGATGCAGAGGATTCTGAAGGCGCTCGACGCGACCACCCGTTTCCAGGCCGGCCTGCGCGCCGGTCAGAGGGGACTACTCAACTAGCCGGGGTCCGGTCGGTGACATCGGCGACCGTCGCGTTGAGGGCCTTGATCAGGGCCTCGGCGTCGACGGTCAGGCCGACGCCATGGTCGCCGCCGCCGATCGAGATGGTGCCCGTCAGGCGCCGGTCGGCGACGACAGGCCAGAGTTGAGTGCTGCCGAGCGGGGTGATCGTGCCGCGGACGTAGCCGGTCACCTCGAGAGCCGTGTTCGCGTCGGGCATCGAGATCCGGTTGACGCCGAGCAGCGTGCGCAGCTTGGGCCAGGCGATCTCACGGTCGCCCGGGACCAGGATGAACCGGTAGTCGTCGTCCGACAGCCGGACGACGATCGTCTTGATCAGCTTGGCCGGCTCGATGCCCCGGGCGGCCGCGGCCTCCTCGAGGGAGTTCACCCTGCCGTGCTTGGTCGCCACGTAAGCCAGGCCAAGGGAGTCCGCTGCCTCTGTCGCTCGGGTCATCTGGCTAGTTTCGCACTGCGCCTCAGGAGTAGGGCCAGCACCAGCGTGACAAGGAGGAGGGCACCGGCCTCTGTGGCTACCCCTGGCCACGCCGCGTGGGTCCACGCAGTACCGGCTAGGCCGCCGAAGATCGAGGAGCCGAGATAGAACGCGAAGAGGTAGAAGCTTGCTGCCTGGCCGGTACCTCCGCCGCCTGCGTGCGCCCTGACGGCGACCCAGCCGCTGGCCACGCCGTGGACGGCGAAGAACCCGGCTGTCATCACGGCCAGGCCGAGGATGATGATCGGTAGCGGCCTGCTCAGGGTGATGGCCACGCCTGCCAAGGTGACCAAGCACCCGATCGGCACGACCGCACGGCGGCCGAAGGAGTCCGCCAGCCGCCCTGCCATCGCAGACGACGCCGATCCGACCAGGTAGACGGCGAACACCAGTCCAGCCAACCCCGGCCCCAGCCCGTACGCCGCCAGCCGGAAACCAGTGGCGTTGTAGACGGCGACGAACGCGCCCATCGCGGTGGCGGCCACTCCATAGAGAGCGAGCAGCGCCGGATCCTTGAGGACCCTGACGGTCTGCCTGCTCTTCGTCGCTCGCTTGAAGTTCTGTGAATCGGGCAGCAGGACTGCTACTAGTACTGCACAGGTGACCCCGAGCAGCGCGATGCCGCCGAGAGCCGCACGCCAGCCACCGAGATCGGCGAGGCCGCCCGCGACCAGTCGACCAGTCATGCCACCGACTGCTGTTCCTGCGATGTAGAGCCCGCTTGCACGAGCATGACTGTCTTCGTGGACCTCTTCGCGGAGGTAGGCCACCGCCACAGCCGGTAGCCCGGCCATGGCGACGCCTTGCAAGCCTCTGAGAGCCAGGAGCGTCGTCCAGTTGGGGGCGAGCGCGCAGAACACAGCGATGACCGCTGCCGCCGCTACGGACCAGCGCATCAGCTTGGTGCGGCCCAGGACTTCGGACGCCGGACCAGCGATCAGGAGTGCCAGGCCGAGGCCGAGGGTGGCCAAGCTCACGCTGAACGCACTCTGACTTGGGGAGACCTTGAAGACGCGGGAGAGTTCAGGGAGCAGCGCCTGGGTGCTGTAGAGCATGGCGAAGGTCGCGAGGCCGGCCGCGAAGAGTGCCACCGAGAGCCTGCGGTAGCCGGCGTCGCCGGGGCGGTAGCCGGAGTACGCGGCCGGCGCCTCGGGGATCGTCTGCATGCGGCCGACAGTGCCAGATGTCCTGACATACGTAAAATGTCTGAATCGGCGTGAATCGATACGCTTTCGGTATGCATATCCAGGATCTGCGCTGGTTTGTGGTGCTCGCGGAGGCCGAGCACCTGACTGATGCCGCGGCTGTGCTTGGCACCAGCCAGCCGACACTGTCGCGGGCTCTGCGCCGGGTTGAGGACGCGTTCGGGGTCAGGCTGTTCGAGCGCGAGCATCGCGGGCTGCGGCTCAATCCCTACGGCCGCATCGTCCTGGAGGCCGCCCGGGCCGGCACCGCCGCGGTGGATGCGGCCTCGCAGCGGATCGGTGCGCTGGTCGATCCCGACTCGGGAACGGTGCGGCTCGCCTTCCTCCATTCGGTGGCGACCGGAGTCGTACCGGACCTGCTGAAAGCCTTCCGCTCGGTGGCGCCCAGCATCCGCTTCGCGCTGCGGGAGGAGCCTTCCCATCTCATCGTCCGCGATCTCGAGTCGGGCGAGGCCGAACTCGGGATCACCGGGCCGCGACCGCCGCGGGACATCTTCGGCTGGCATCTGCTGGAGCGCCAGCGCTTGTGCCTCTACGTCCCAGCGGGTCACCCGCTCGCGGGGCTGGAACGGGTGAGCCTGGCCGAAGCAGCGGACGAGCCGTTCGTCGCGCTTCGGCCGGACTTCGGCTTCCGTCGCGTCACCGACGAGCTCTGCCAGGCCGCCGGGTTCACCCCTCAGGTCGCCTTCGAGTCCACCGACCTGACCACGATCGACCGGCTGGTCGGCGCCGGCCTCGGCGTCGCGATCCTCCCGGCGGGCGCCGTGCGCAACTCCGACAGCGGTGCGACGCCGGTTCCCGTCCAGGGCATCGAGGCCCGTCGCGACATCGGCCTCACCTGGCGCCTCCGCGGCGAACTGTCCCCGGCCGCGGAGCGGTTCCGTTCGTTCGTCCGCGAACTTCCGGCCTGAGGCACAATGCCCAGAAGGGAGAATTCAGTGCTCGGGTCGTTGGGGGATCGTGAGTAGAGCGTCGAGGTCGATACGGCTCAGCAGGCGTCGCCTGCTGACGGCCGGTGCGGCCGCGGCGGCGGTGACGGCGATCCCGGGAGCCGGCGTGGTGCCGCCCGGCGGGTACGGGTCGGGCAGTCTCACGCCATGGCGGAGTCTGACGCGTTCGATCTCGCCGGCCGCCCAGATCCAGGACGTGGTCGAGGCCGACGGGCTCTTCCTGTTCGGCGACAGCATCGCCGTCCAGGACGAGGATGCGCTGGCCTTCGACCTGTGGCGCCGGACCAGTACGACGCTGGCCGTGGACGCCTGGGCGGGGCGGCCCACCGGACCGGCCGTCGATGTGTTGGCGCGCTGGGCCAAGACCTATGGCCTGCCGCACAGGATTCTGATGGCGACCGGTACGAACGACGTCTTCACGCCGCCACTGTTCGGTGGCCAGATCGACCGGGTGATGCGGCTCGCCGGTCCCAGCCGGGCCGTGTACTGGGTGAATGTGCACGTCGGCCGGTTCAAGGACAGTACGGCGATCCAGACCGCCGACCAGCGCAACACCAAGTGGATCAACCTGCAACTGGACACCGCGCGGAAGCGGTATCCGAATCTGGTGATCATCCGCTGGGCCGAGTTCCTGGCCGCTCGGCCGGACCAGGTGAGGACGTACCTGCGTGACGGCGTCCACACCACGATCCCAGTCGGCCAGGACGCCCGGAACGCGCTGATCGTCGACGCGATCGCCTCCGCCTGAGCACGACGCAGCACGGCGGACGGTGGGACGCCCGTCCGCCGTACTGGTCGGCTCCTACTTACTCAGGTCCGCCTCAGAAGCCGGCGGTGATGCGGGTGAACTCCCAGTCGGGCTGGGCGATGCCACTGCAGTTGGAGACCACGCCGCCACCGGCGCAGCCGCGGTCACGGTTCACCGACCAGAACGCCAGCCGGCCCAGACCGTTGTTCTTGGCCCAGGTGGTGATGTTCTGCCAGGTCGCCGTGGTGGTCATCTCCTGCTGGTCCGACAGGCCGTTCATCCCGGAGATGCCCTGGTGGGCGTAGGCCTGCGCGGTGGTCCAGCCGAAGGTGGCCTTCAGTTTGTTGTTCAGTCCGGTGGAGGCGCCGACGGTGTCGTTGTAGATGTTGGCGCTGCCGAAGTCGAACGGCATCAGCGTGAAGATGTCGATGTTCGCGTTGAGGGCCTTGGCGCGCTCGATCAGGCGGTTGCCCCAGTAGTTCGGTCCGGTGGTCGAGGTGCCGAAGGTCAGGATCGTCTGGATGCCGGGGTTGTTCTGCTTGACGATCTTCAGCGCGTTCAGGATCCGGTCCTGGACGACCTCGCTCTCGAACTCGTCGGAGTTCTCGATGTCGACGTCGATCGCCTTCAGGTTGTAGGCGTTGATCACTTGCTGGTACGCGCCGGCGAGTGCCTCCGGCGTGCTGCAGTTCGGGCCGAGCTTGTTGCCGCTCCAGCCGCCAATCGACGGGACGATGTCGCCGCCCGCTGCACGGATGGCGGCGATCGCGTTGGCGTCGGCGCTGCCCTGCAGAGGACGTGCGCCGTCCCAGGCCGGGGTGCAGCCGCCGGACGACAGGATGAAGGCCATGGTGAACCACTTGATGCCGGTGGCGTTCATGACCGTCGTCGGGTTCGGCGGGTCACCCCAGCCCATGTAGAGGTACGGCGCGGCCCGGCGGGTGCCGATGGGGTCGGGCCCACCACCTGTCTTGGTCGTGACGGAGATCGAGCCCGTCTTGGAGCCTTCACCCGCACTGTTGGAACCACTGACCTGGTAGCTGTACGCCGTGTTGGCGGTCAGCCCGGAGTCCGTGTACGACGTACCGGTCGGGGTGCCCACCTTCGCACCGTTGCGGTAGACGTTGTAGCTGGTGGCCCCGCTAGCGGCCGACCAGGTAAGGCTCACGGACGAGGCGGTCGAAGTACCGACTAGTCCACTCGGTGCGCCGGGTACTGTTCCGCCGCCACCGCCTGTACAGGAACCGCCATTGAGGCGGCAGGCGGAGATGCCGGGGAAGTTGCCCGGGCTGCCGTTGAAGCCGAAGGTGACACTTGCGCCGGGTGCGAGCGGTCCGGCCCAGCCTGGCGGGGTGAACGTGTGGGTCTGGCCGCTACTGCTCCGGGTGGCATCCCAGGAACTGCTGATCGAGTAGCCGGACGGGAAGTCGAGGGCGATGGACCAGGTGCTCAGCGGGCTGGTGGTGCCGTTGGTGACGGTCACCTTGCCCTCGAAGCCACTACCCCAGTCGGACACCTTGGTGAAGGCTGCGCTCACCGGTGCGGCCTGGGCCGCGGGTGCGACCAGGAGCGTCGTCACTACTGCTGCTATCGCGGCGATCGCGACAGTTAGATGCTTGCGTTTCATCATGCTCCGATCAGTGGGCGGTACGTGATCAGATCCGGCCCCAGAGTGCGGGGACGTTCGGCGGTTCCCATCCGGTCAACGAGGTGTGGCCCTGGATGCATTTGTAGGTGACGCCGTTGTAGGACACCAGCGAGTTGGTCGCGTAGGACGTGTTCGGCGCCCACGGGGTCGCCGTGGGAGGTGTCGGGGTGGGCGTGGGAGTGGGGGTCGGCGTCGGCGTGGGAGTCGGCGTCGGGGTGGGCGTCGGGGTCGGTGTGGGAGTCGGCGTCGGGGTCGGCGTCGGGGTCGGCGTCGGGGTCGGCGTCGGGGTCGGCGTCGGGGTCGGCGTCGGGTTCGGGCCGCCGCAGCCGGGGGTCTCCGCGTTGACCGAGTTGACGACCGCGTTGAACAGCGTCACCTGCGGGTCGAGCGCCTCGAGGGAGTACATCATCGCGCCGGCCAGCCCGTTGCAGTGCTGGTAGTCGGCCTTCTCCTTGATCGAGCGGGCGTTGTCGCCGGTCCAGAAGGTGCCGTTGCTGTAGAACCAGGAGGACTTGGTCGTCTCGTCGAAGAAGGTCGAACTCGGGTTGTCGACGAAGCCGGTGAGCTCCTTGTAGAAGGAGACGCCGGGCACGTTTCCGCTCAGTGCGTGGCCGTCGGCGGGTCCGGTGGCCGGCTGGTACTTGCCGTTGCTCGTGTTCGGGACGCCCTTCCATCCCCTGTAGTAGAAGGGATAGCCGATGGTGATCTTGTTCGCCGGGAACCCGCCGGGGATCCCGTACTGCGCGTCGCCGGTGGTCCAGGCCTTGATCGCGCCGTCGACGGAGTACTTCGCCGTACCGGGCGGGATCGGCGTACTCGGGTCGTTCGGGGCCTGGTAGAGCGGGTCCTGGAAGTTCGTCGGCCCGGTGGCGTCCCAGCCGCCGTGCATGTCGTACGTCATCACGTTGTTGTAGTCGAGGTACTGGCCGATCTTGTTCGTCTCGATGGTGGCGATCTTGTCCTGGCCGGCCGGGGTGGCCGCGGTCAGCCACATCTTCTTGCCGACGCTGTTGCCATAAGCATCGATCTGGGCACGCAGCTCGGCCAGCAGCAGGGTGAAGTTCTGCTTGTCCGCGGCGCTGTAGTGGTTGCCGACGTGGCCGTTCGGCGAGCCCGGGTACTCCCAGTCGATGTCGATGCCGTCGAAGAGGCCGGCCGCGCTGCCGGGACCGCCGAAGCCGTCGACGATCGGCAGGTCGCCCTTGAGGAACATGTTCACGCAGGAGCTGACGAACGCCTTGCGCTTGGCGTCGGTCGAGGCCGCGTCGGAGAAGTACTTCGAGTAGGTCCAGCCGCCGATCGAGATCAGGATCTTCAGGTTCGGGAACTGCGCCTTCAGCTTCTTCAGTTGGTTGAAGTTGCCCTGGATCGGCTGGTTCCAGACGTCGCCGACGCCGTCCACGCTGATGTCCGCGCCGTACGACTTGCCGTAGTCGGCGAACGCGTCGCCCGCGCCGTCACCGGCGTTCGGGTTGTTCTCGTCCTGTGAGGCGGCCTTGTTCGCCATGAAGCAGGTGTGGCTGGTCGGGTGGATGTTCGCGAACGCGTAGTTGAGGAAGTCGAGCTTGCTCGCCACCCCGGTGGTCTTCAGGTTCTTGGGGTAGAACGCGTTCTGGTAGATGCCCCACTGGGTGAAGTAGGCCGTCTTGACGCCGCCGCTGGTGGCCGCCTGCGCGGCGGGCAGCGCTGCCGGGGCGGGCAGGCCGGCGGTCGCGACGGAGACGCCGGCGGCGGTGATCAGGGCGGTCGCGGCGACTATGGCCGCGGCCTTGAGGGTGCGCATTCGACTCATCTGGGCGGGTCCTCCGACTGGGAGCTGAGCAGTGCACGGTTGCTAGCTGATGTCCACGAGTGGACGAGTTCTGAGCGTTCTGAGAGAAACTTAGTTAAGGACGCTTCGAAAGGAACCGTAACTCTTCGCCGCCCGTTGGTCGCCGGGTCGTGCTGGCGGATTGCCGCTGCTGACGGATATCCGACAGTTCTCCACAACCTTTGTTTTTGTTGCCGGTCGGCGCTCGAACGACGGCACCTTCTAGGCATGGACAACCTTTCCCTGACGCCGGCGCCGGCCGTGCTCCTGGCCACCGCCGACGAGATGCTGCTCGACGACCTGCTCCGCCTCGCCGCGGCCGCGGAGGTGGTTCCGCGGGTGGAGAACGACCTGCTCGGACTACGCCGCAACTGGCAGAGCGCCGCGCTGGTGGTGGTCGGCCAGGACCTGGTCGCGCCACTCGCCCGCACCCAGCCAGTACGGCGTACTGGGGTGCTCCTGGCTGGGGTGGAGCCACGCGACGACGACCTCTATCGGCGGGCGCTGTCCATAGGCGCCGAGGGTGTCTTTCTCCTGCCGGGGGAGGAGGGCGAGCTCGGCGACAAGTTGGCGGACACCCTCGACGGTGGAGTCCGGTCGGCCGTGACACTGGCCTTCGTGGGGGGATGCGGTGGCGGCGGCGCGACCACGCTGGCATCGGCGGTCGCGGTGACAGGAAGTCGGCGTGGCTTGCGAACGATGCTGATCGACGGGGATCCACTCGGCGGCGGGATCGACCTCGCGCTGGGCAGCGAGACCGGCATCGGGACCCGGTGGCCCGGACTGCTCAATGCCGCCGGGCGGGTCAGTGCTGCCGCCTTGCGATCGGCATTGCCGTTGATCGACGGGTTGGCGGTGCTGTCGTGGGATCGCGGCGACGTGACCGCGTTGCCGCCGGAGGCGATGCGGTCGGTGCTCGGTGCGGCTCAGCGCAGCAGCGATCTGGTGGTGGTCGATCTTCCACGGCGTGCTGATCCGGCTGCCGAGGAGGCGTTCGTTCGGGCGACCGCGACGATGCTGGTCGTTCCACGCGATGTCCGATCTTGTGCCGCGGCGGCGCGGTTGGTGCCACCGCTGCGGGAGGTGGCCGGCGATCTCCGGGTGGTCGCTCGTGAGCCTGGACTGAGTGGGTTGTCGGCGGTGGATGTCGCCGAGTATCTGTCGCTGCCGTTGGCGGCGAAGCTTGGGTTCGAGCGGGATCTGGCGGTTCTGATGGACAAGGGGCGCTTCGATCCCAGGCCTCGCGGACCGCTGGGACGGGCCGCCTCGGAGCTGCTCGATCTGTTCGGGCTTTACGGATTGATGGCGGCATGAACGTGTCCACCGAGCTGCTCGAACGGGTGCGAGGGGTGCTTGCCGCGCAGGGGTCCGAGCCGACGCCCGCTCGGGTCGCTGCCGCGCTGCGGGCAGACGGTGGCGTCTTCGGCGACTCGACGGTGCTCGCTGTAGTGGCCGCCTTGCGCCGGGAGGCGATGGGTGCGGGACCACTCGACGGCTTGCTGTCGGAGCCAGGCATCACCGACATCTTGGTGAACGGGCCGAACGAGGTCTATGTCGATCGCGGCTCCGGGCTCGAACGGGCCTTTGTTCGCACCGGTGACGAACAAGCCGTGCGCCGTTTGGCGACCCGCCTCGCCGCTACCGCTGGTCGCCGGCTGGACGACGCCACCCCTTATGTGGATGTCCGGCTGGCTGACGGGACGCGGTTCCACGCAGTACTGGCTCCGGTTGCTGGTCCGGGCACTTGCCTTTCCCTGCGAGTTCCTTCGCGCAAGGTGTTCGGGCTAGAGGACCTGGTGGCCGCCGGTTCCCTGTCCATCGGCGGAGCCTCCGTACTGCGTGATCTGCTCGACGCGCGACTCGCCTTCCTGATCAGCGGAGGCACTGGCACGGGCAAGACCACCTTGCTCAGCTCGCTGCTGTCCCTGGTGGACTCGACGGAGCGCCTCGTCCTGGTGGAGGACGCGAGCGAGCTCAGGCCGGACCACCCGCACGTAGTACGGCTTGAGGCGCGGCCGCCCAATGTCGAAGGCAGCGGCGAGATCACAATGCGAGACCTGGTCCGCCAAGCCCTCCGCATGCGCCCAGACCGCCTGGTAGTCGGCGAAGTCCGCGGCGCCGAAGTGGTCGATCTCCTCAGCGCTTTGAATACGGGCCACGAAGGTGGCTGCGGCACAGTCCACGCCAACTCCGCCGCAGATGTCCCCGCCCGCCTAGAAGCTCTAGGCGCTCTAGCCGGCCTCTCCCGCGAGGCCCTTCACAGCCAAATGTCCTCCGCCCTACATGCAGTAATCCACCTAGTCCGCGGCCCCGACGGCCTACGCCGAGTCTCCGAAATCCGCACCCTCACGCGCCTCCCCACCGGCCACTGCGCCACCACCCCAGCCGTAGAACTAACCCCCTCCGGCCAAGTAACCCTCCACGAAGGCGCCACCCGCTTCACCCGCCTCCTATCCGGCGCCGCCTGATGCCCGCTCTAGCCGGACTCCTCGCATTCCTCGCCGTCCTCCTCATCACCCCACGCCACACCCGCGGCTACCACCGCCTACAAGCCGCTTCCACCAACCCGGCAGCAAATCCAACCGCGCAGCGGGGTCTTAACCGGGCCGGCGACCGACGACGTCTACTGGCGATCGGCAGCGCCGACCTCACTCGATCAGCCCGCCGTCGCCTCAGCGCACTCGCAGCAATACTTGCCCTGGGCATCTTGATCGCCTGGCTCGACCCATCAACCCTCATCCTCACAATGGCCGCGGCAGCCGTCCTAGCCCTGATCACCCACCAACGCTCCATCGCCCGCCGCACCCGTGCCGCCACCACCCGCCGCACAGCAGTAATAGAAGCCTGCGACGTCCTATCAGCAGAGCTAACAGCCGGCCGCCCACCCACCGAAGCCCTCGAAGGCGCAACCACCGCCTGCCCCGACCTCCAAATAGCCTCAGCCGCAGCCAGACTCGGCGGCGACGTCCCCGCCGCCCTCGAGCTCGCAGCAGAATCCCCAGGCTCCGAGGGCCTCAAATCCCTGGCCGCCGCCTGGCGTGTAGCCGAGGAATCCGGCGCCGCCTTCGCCACCATCACCGAACGCCTGGCCGAATCCCTCCGAGCCGACGAATCCATCCGCCGCCAGATCACCTCAACCCTGGCCGGCCCACGCGCCACAGCCCGCCTCCTGGCCGTCCTTCCCCTCTTCGGCACCTTCATCGGCTACGCGATCGGCGCCAACCCCCTGACCTTCCTCCTTCACACCCCACCCGGCTGGCTATGCCTGGCCCTCGGGCTACTCCTCACCATCACCGGTCTGCACTGGACCAACACCCAATCCAAACCACCCTGGGAAGCCCGCGATGCCTGACCCAACTCTCCTCGCGCCTGCTTTCGCGCCTGCTTTCGCGCCTGCTCTCGGGCCTGCTCTCGGGCCCGCTCTCGCGGCAGCCGTCACAGCAGCCCTCGCCGTCGCACTCCTCACCCCAGGCCGCCCAGGCCCACGCCGCCTAGCCAAACGCCGAACGCTCATCCCCGCCCGATGGTCCCTCCCCGCCAAGACAATCCCACCAGCCACGCGCCGCCTCCACCGCGCAGCCGCGGCCATAACCTCAGCCGGCGCTCTTCTCTTACTAGGCATCCCGCTAGGCATACTCCCCGCCACAGCCGCCCTCGTCGCGATCCCCATCGCACTCAGCCGCCTAGAACCAGCCTCAGTACGCCGACGCTCAGCGCGAATCCTCGCCGACCTCCCACTGGCGATCGATCTACTAGCCGCCTGCCTCCGCGCAGGCCGCCCACCCCAAGCAGCCATCAGCGTCGTCGCCAAAGCCATTGGAGGCCCACTCGCCGCGCTCCTCCTGGAAGTCGAGCACCGCCTAAGACTCGGCACCGACCCCATCGACGCCTGGTCCGCCCTGACCACCGAGCCGGCCTGCGCCCCATTCGCACGAGCAGTCCAACGAGCCCTCAAATCCGGAGCCCCACTGGCCAAGACCCTCGAACACCAGGCCCACGACACCCGTCAGTCCCGCCGCTGGTCCGCCGAAGAACACGCCAGAGCGGTCGAAACCCGCTCAGTGATCCCGCTCGGCCTGTGCTTCCTCCCCGCCTTCATCCTGCTGGGAATCGCCCCGACCATCGCCAGCTCCCTGACCGGCTTCCTCACCCTCTTAGGTTGAGGCCTGCTCTCTGAGCCCCTCCAGCACCGGAGCAACACTGGTAGCCAGAAACTGCGTCACCCGATACTCACAAACCCCGGCCACAGAGAAGGGATCCTCCGCCACCAGCTTCTCAATCGCCTCCCGGTCCTGCCCAAGAGCAAGGATCACGCCACCATCCCGCGGCTCCTTCCGCCCCGACGCGACGAACACCCCTGCCTCGTACTGCGTTTTCACCCACCCCATGTGCTCCTCGAGCAACGGCTGAACCCGCTCCAGCGGCACGGTGTACGTCAACTCCAAAACAAACATGCCCCAACGCTAAGCCACCACGAAGTAGCCTGCCGCCGGCAGCGCATCCGCAACACCGACCTCAGCGCGCCCGGCGAGCTCGACGCCGCGGCGGGCGCCGACGCGGTTCAGTCCGCGGCGGCTAGCAGCGACTCGGCTACTGCGGTGCGTGCGTAGAGGACCAGGCGGCCGACGCGGTGAGCACTGACTAGACCTCCTGCCTTGAGCGCGCCCAGGTGCTGCGACACTCCACCAGCCGTCAAACCTGTACGCGCAGCCAACTCGGTGGTCGAGCGAGGCGTGTCCAGTTGCATCAGCAGCTCAGCCCGCGACCGCCCGAGTACTGCGGTGACGCCGGCTGACGTGGTCTTCTTCGGATTGCTCCACAGAGTGGCGACTCCGCGTGCCGGGTAGGTCAAGGTCGGCTGCCACGGCGGGATCGTGCTCGAGTAGACCGTCGGCCAGACGAAGGCCGACGGCGTCATCAGCAACCCCTCGCCCGCCAGGTTCCGCACGCCTTTGAAGCGCCGGTGCTTGATATATAGAGACCCATCACGCCAGCGCACGGAGTCGGCCAGATCCTCGAAGAGTCCTGCCTGCCCTGCCTGTCCCAGCCTCCGGCCGCGGTAGAGAAGGTCGCCTTCGAGCAGCGCCCGGATTCGTCCCCAGTGCGGAGCCAGCGCCAACTCCCAGTAGGTCTGCAGCTGCCCGACGAGCTTCTCGATTCCGACCCCTGGATCCTCGTACAGCTCGACGATCGACTCGGTCGGCAGATCCTCAGGGCGTGCAGGCCGCAGCCGATGCGGAAGCGCGGCTTCCTCCAACGACCCGATCGGATGAGTACGCGCGTAGGCCAGCACGTCCAGGTCGGCACGAATCTGCTCCGCGGGCACCCGCCGCAAAGCGCTCAGATCCGTCGCCAGGTCCGGCACGGGAGTTTGCGGCGGTGGAGTGAGGAAGTCAGCGACGTACCAGACGCCTGGATCGACCAGATCGAACAGCAGATCCAGGTCGACCCCGGCCCGGGCGATCCGCTCGCCGGCGCCCGCGGCCCAAGCCCGGTGGAACGTCTGCGAACGCGGCGTCTTCAGCAACCGGATGCTCGCGACGGCCTCCCACAACGGCGACACGGCCAGCCGCGTACGAGCCAGATCCTCCACCGTGAAGGTAATCCTCAGCATCCGACCTCCGCCTCGCGCCCGAGGGAATCCCGAGCAGCCGATGGCGCACGCCGGGCAACTGCAACGGCGACTAGGCCGTCGGACTTGTCGCGACAGCCGCGAACTTGGCGGCGCCGCTCCTCATCCCTTGAACCTGTCGATTTAGCTCAGCCTAAATCATTTCAAGGCGTGTGGCGGATCCCTCGACCATGCGCAGTACGGGCCGTCGGTTGCGGCCTCGATGCGGAGGAGATGTGGGATGGAATTGCAGACGACGCTGAAGATCGGCGAGTTCGAGGTGCACCGGCTGGGGTTCGGCGCAATGAGGCTGACCGGGTTCCGTCCGGCGCGGGATCGGTCGGAGGCGATTCGGATCGCCCGTCGGGCGGTCGAGTTGGGCGTGACGTTCATCGACACCGCCGACGCCTACGGGAATGGCGCCAACGAGGACCTGCTCGCCGAGGCCCTCCATCCGTACGTCGACGGGCTGCTGATCGCCACAAAGGTCGGGCGCACTCGACCTTCCCCCAGCGAGTGGACGCCGCTCGGGCGACCGGAGTACCTCCGCCAGGCGGCCGAGTTGTCGCTGCGGCGGCTGAAGGTGGAGCGGATCGATCTGCTGCAGTTGCACCGGATCGACCCGACCGTTCCGTTCGCGGATCAACTGGGCGCGCTGGCGCAGTTGCAGGCGGAGGGGAAGGTTCGGCACCTCGGCCTGTCGGAAGTGACGGTGGAGCAGTTGGAGGAGGCGCGGCGGGTCATCGAGGTCGTCAGCGTGCAGAACCGGTACAACCTGACCGATCGCGACCACGACCCGGTGCTCGACTATTGCTCACGGCAAGGAATCGCCTTCGTTCCCTGGCTGCCGATCGCGGACGGCGATCATGCGCAGTCGCGGCTGCTGGCGGAGATCGCCGCAGAGCTCTCGGCCACACCGACGCAGGTTTCACTGGCCTGGCTGCTCCATCGGTCTCCTGTCGTTGTGCCGATTCCCGGTACCAAGTCGGAGGTTCACCTGAAGGAGAATGTGGACTCGGCGCGCCTGCGGCTGTCCGCGGACCAGCTCTCGCGCTTGAACGCCGCGAGTCGGAACGGCTAGTTGTCCCCAGCTTGGAAACTCCTTTTCTGCAAGGGCTCTGACGACGGCACCTTGTCAGTAAGTCGATCCGGAGCAGCCGGATCGCAGAGCAGGAGGTCCCGACATGTCCAAGGCGCTGGTAGTAGCTCGCCGCTTCCGCAAGCACTCCGAACGCGGCGCCGCGAGCGCGGAGTACGCCGTCACGATGGTCGCGGCCTGCGGCTTCGCCGGCATCCTGATCGCGCTGCTGAAGTCCAGCGCGATGATGTCCTTGCTCAAGGCAATCATCAACTTCGCCCTCAAGGCCGCCGGTGTGGACGGCGTCCAGATCTGACCACCGGTTCATCCTCGCCCGGCCGCGGCGCTTCCCCTCGCCGCCGCGGCCGGCGAGCCGTCTGGCAAGGAGTCAGAGATGCGATTCCGTTCCACGAAGCCGAACGAAGCTGGTGCCGTGACCGCTGAGGTCGCGATCGTCCTGCCGATGCTGCTGGCGGTGGTTCTGCTGGCTGTGTGGGCGGTCGGAGCCGTCATCACCAACCTCCGCTGCATCGACGCGGCCCGGGACACCGCTCGCGCGGTTGCCAGAGGTGAGCCGCCTGCTGCCGCCCGCCGCATCGGCGAACGCAGCGCGCCCCCCGACGCCGCGATCAAGATCAGCCCTGAAGGTGAGGACATCCACGTAGTCGTGACCGCGACCATCGACTGGCCACTTCTCGACGTTCTCCCGAGCTTTGCCACAACGGCGAACGCCACAGTCCAGGTCGAACCGGGGACTCTCGATGCCGGCTAGCGCCCCGAGTCCGCCGCCGGGCCAGCGGCGGAAGCGGCGCTCGAGCTGGTTGCGGAGGTCGCGGACGTGGCCGAGCCCGATGCTGCGTGGGGAGCGGGGATCAGGAACTCTGCTCGCGATTGGAGTGGTGCTGGGGGTGCTGAGTGTTGCTGTGGTTGGCATGTTGTGGGCAGCTGTGTTGGTAGCGCATCACCGGGTGGATGCTGCTGCTGACTTGGTGGCGCTCAGTGCGGCTCACGCGTTGCAGTCGGGTGAAGGGGATGCGTGTGAGACGGCGGAGCGGATTGCTGGGGTGCATGCGGTTGGGCTGACTGGATGTCGTGTGGAAAGGGAGGTGGTGTCGGTCGTCGTGGAAGTGGAGCTCGGGTTGGGGGTGCTCGGCGCGCCGAGGGTGACTGCTGATGCGCGGGCGGGGCCGCTGGGAGGAGACTGACGAAGTGGCAGCTGACGAGACTGACGGTGTGGCGGGTGGCGAGCGGCAGTTGATAGTTGTTGATGCGGCGAATGTCGTTGGTTCGCGGCCGGATGGGTGGTGGCGTGATCGGGCTGGTGCTGCGCGGCGGCTGCTGGGGAAGTTGACGATGCTGCCTGATCGGTTGGATGAGCCAGGTGATGTCGTCGTCATCCTCGAAGGGGCGGCTCGGGCAGCCGTTGATGGTGAGGATGATCCCGAGTTTGCCGACCTGAGGGTGGTGCTGGCGGGAGGCTCTGGGGACGACACGATCGTCGAGGTCGTCGCAGAGGCGGTTGCGGCCGACAACAACCGAAGAGTCATCGTCGTCACCGCCGACCGCGGGCTACGAGACCGAGTAGAAGCCCACGGCGCCACCACAGTCGGCCCCCGCTGGCTCCTCGACCGCGTCGACTCCTGACCTCCCTCCGTCGGCGATCTCTCCGCCCGATTCAGTACGACTACCCGACCCGACGCCCGACCCGGGACCCCCGACCCCAAACCCCGGACCTCCGACCCCGGCCCCCGCGGCGTGCACGTCGCCAGCAGGGTGATGTCCGCTGGCGGCGTTGGTAGTCGGTCAGTCGAGGAGCCAGCCGTTGTGTTCGGCTATTTGGATGGCGTCGGCTCGGGTGCGGGCGCCGGTTTTGCCGATGGCGGACCAGAGGCGGGTGCGGACCACGCGTTCGGAGACGTCGAGCTTGCGCGCCATCAGGGCGACGGAACCACCTTCGCGGGCGGCGCGGAGGGTTTCGGTTTCGCCGTCGTCGAGTGGGGTGTCGGCGTACTGGAGGGTCTCGGCGGCCAGGTTCGCGTCGACCACTCGCAGGCCGAGGTGGACGCGGCGTACGGCGTCGGCTAGCTGGGGTGCGGGGCTGCCTATGAGGGCGAAGCCTTTCGCGCCGGCTTCGAGGCCGCGGCGGAGGTGGCCGGGGCGGCCGAAGGTGGTCAGCATGACGACCCGGCACTCCGGGATCGAGCTGCGCAGTTGGGTGGTCACGCTGATGCTGTTGTAGCCGGGGCCGGCCGTGTCGAGCAGGGCAACGTTCGCACGGTGCCGTTTCGCGGCGCCCACCACATCGTCGGTGCGGTTCAGTTCGGCGACGACCTCGAGGTCCTGTTCTCGTTCCAGACCGCTTCTGAGGACGCCTCGACTGAGGATCTGGTCGTCGACCAGCAGCAGCCGGATGGGGTCGGGCAAACGAGCCTCCGGGGTGACCGTCCCGGGCGCTGGGGAAGTGCGTCCGGGAGGAGATGAGCAGGACTTCGGTTCCAGATCATGGAGCGGGGAAAGCAGCCTCGTCCAGATCAACGCGGTATCTCTATCAGATTGCGACCAGATCGCGACCGTTCGACCCGCTACTCCCAGCCGAGCAGCAGACAGTCCCCAGCAAGTTGGCCGCTGAGGTGGACCTCGGGGGCGGCGGCGGTGCTGGGTTGCTGTCCAGCGGCGGGCGTGGCGCCGGCGCGCTCGGCCTGCGCACCCGAGCTATATGGCGAGGGAGAGAAAGTGATTGGTGGGCGAGAGGAGAGCAACTGGCGAGAGTTGGGCCGGCAGTTGGTGGGAGAAGGCTAGCTGGTGAGAGCGGGGCCAGCTGGTGGGCGAGAGGGAGCCTCAGTTCGTGAGGGAAAGGAAGTGGTTGGTGTGGGTGATGAGGGCGTGGCCGGTCTCGGGTGGGGCCGGGAGGACCTCGTACGGCGAGCGGATGGCGTGGCGGGTGCCGTCGGGGGAGAGGAGGAGGGTGTTGGGGGCGTCGAGGACGACGAGTTCGTTGTCGTTGCGTAGGACAACGGGTGCGTTGTAGCCGGCGGAGATCGCGGTGCGGCCGGCGGCCAGGCCTTCCATGACCGCGGCGGGGAGTTCGTCGGGGCCTTCGGCGGAGGCGTCGATGGCGATCCAGGTGGTGGGCGTGCCGGGGAGGGTGAGCGACGACGGGTTGTGCCAGTCGCTGCCACCGATCGGTGTTGTCGTGCCCAGGCCCCACGCCTGCCACCACGCGACCGGACCGCCCCAGCTGTGGTCGAGCCAGGACGAGTGCCAGACCTCGGCGAGCGGCGGGTGCTCGGGCAGCGGGTGGCGCCACGAGCAGTCGCCGCCGAGCGGGTGGTTGATCGACAGCAAGCCGCCACGGCGCGAGACCTCGGTGACCCAGGTGGACGCCGGGCGGCGGAAGTCGATCACCCCGATCTCGCCGAAGGCGTTCGCATGGCCGGTGTCCGTCGTCACCTCCTGGCCGGGAATCAGCCCGATCCCGAACTGCTTGCTCAGTCCCGGCAGTTCGAGATGATGCGCCTCGGTGTTGTGGTCGGTGATCGCCATGACGTCGAGCCCGGCCGACACCCCGAGCGCCGCGAGGTTGGCGATCGGAGTAGACCCGTCGGAGTGCAGCGAGTGCGCGTGGAAGTCACCGGCAACCCAGCGAAGCCCGTCCGCGGCCGGAAGCGCTCGCCGCGGCGGCCGAGCCGGTACTGCGATCGCTGCCGTCGCCGCGGCGTACTCGTCCAGCCCGGGGATCACCGACACCGGCCCGGTGACAGCCTCGACCACCAGTTCGACACCTTCGACAGGCACCCGATGCAAGCCGATCACGACGAACCACGTCCCCGGCTCGAGCTCACCCGCGAGGTAGCCAGGCGTCGCAGCAGAAGGCGTGATCGCGAACGACCGCCGAGCCCCACCGGACCAGCCGCGCCAGCCCTCGGCGCCCTCGCACCCGAGATCGATCACGGCACCTTCGACCGCAGGCACCGTCAACGTGACGGACAGCCCAGCACACGAAGGCGGGATGTCCACCGGCAGCGAATGCCAGACCGACTCGGCCCGGTCGTCAAGAGTCCACCGCTGCCGGTAGCTCGTGACCGCCATCAGGCGACGACGGAAGGCTGCCGGGCCAGCAGTTCGCCGGACTCCTTGTCGTACAGCAGAACGCGCTGCTCGCTGGCAGTGAGGGCGACCGGCGTACCCGGCTTCGGCTCGTCCTCCTCCGGCACCGTGACCCCGATCAGCTCACCATCGCACTCGACGCTGACCAGTGACTGGGTGCCGAGGTTCTCCGTCACCACAACCGAGCCGCGGATCGCCGGTCCGGACACGTCGCCGTTCGAGAGAGTCAGGTACTCCGGCCGCACGCCGACCGTCACCTCGGCACCGGCAGGCACCGAACCGGTAGCCGCAGGCAACGACCCACCCGCCAACGACACGGCCCCACCATCGGACACCACACCCGGCAGCAGATTCATCGGGGTGGAGCCGATGAAGTTCGCCACGAAGATGTTCGACGGTCGCGCGAAGACCTCGCGCGGACTGCCGAGCTGGCGGAGCTTGCCGGACTGCATCACCGCGATCCGGTCGGCCAGCGCCAAAGCTTCGGCCTGGTCGTGCGTGACGAAGACGGTGGTGATCCCCAGATCCCGCTGCAGCTTCTTGAGGAACGTGCGAGCCTCGAGCCGCAACCGCGCGTCCAGGTTCGACAGCGGCTCGTCAAGGAGCAGCACCTTGCCCTCGGAGGCGATCGCCCGGGCCAGCGCGACCCGCTGCTGCTGACCGCCGGAGAGCTGCCCGGGCCGGCGCTCGAGCAACCCCTGCAGCGAGAGTTCACCCGCAGTACGTTCGGCCGTGGAGGCACGCGTGGCCGCGGCGACCCGCCGTACCTTCAAGGGGTAGGTGATGTTCTCCGCCACCGACATGTGGGGGAACAAGGCGTAGTCCTGGAAGACCATCGCCACGCCGCGCTTGCCGGGTTCGAGCCGGGTCACGTCGGCGGAGTCGATCCGTACCGTGCCCTCGCTCGCGTTCTCCAGGCCCGCGATCGTGCGCAGCAGTGTGGTCTTGCCGCAACCGGACGGACCCAGCAGGGCGAAGAACTCGCCGTCGGCCACGCTCAGGTCCAGCCCGTCGACGGCGCGGACGCCGTTCGGGTAGACGGTCGCCAGGCCTTCGATGTCGATGCCCGCCATCAGCTCTTGATCCCTCCGTGGAAGCGGAACCCATACCGCGAGTTCACCAACAGGTACAGCACGACGACCGGGATCGAGAACAGCAGCGAGAAGACCGGGATCACCGAGAGGTTGGCGCTGCCGCCCTCGTCGGTGAAGGTCTGCAGCAGCACCGCGCCCGGCTGCTTGTCGATCGACCGGATCAGCAGGAAGGGCACCAGGAAGTTGCCCCAGGAGTTCACGAAGGCCCAGACCAGGATGGTGGCCAGGCCGGGCCGCGCCACCGGCAGCACGACGTCCCGCAGGATCTGCAGGGTCGAGGCACCGAAGACGCGGGCCGACTCCTCGTACGACTTCGGCACCGCGTCGACGAAGTCCTTCAGGATGAAGATGGCTGCCGGCAACAACCCGCCGGTCATCACCAGCGCGACGCCGAACCGCGAGTCGATCAGCCCGAGCTGGAACATCATCACGAAGATCGGCACCATCGCCGCCGTCCCGGTGACCACCGACGACAGCAGCAACAGCCCGTACAACAGCGCGTCGCGGCCGGGGATGCGGACCCGCGACAGCGCGTAGCTGGCCAGCGCGGCGAAGGCCGTCACGGCCACCGCGGTGGTGACGCAGATCAGCAGCGAGTTGATCATCGAGTGCATCGCGTACGGGTGCGACAGCGTCTTGCGGAAGTTCTCCAGCGTCCAGTCCGGCCAGCCCACGCCGAGGCCCGGCGAGGCGTCGAACGGCGCCGACGCGATCCAGAGCATCGGGACCGCGAAGAACAGCGTGATCGCGCAGATCAGCACGTAGAAGCCGATCCGCCGTACTACGTAAGCCGGCGTCACGAGCGCCTCCTCAGCAGCCGCAGGTAGAGCAGTGCGACCAGCAGGTTCGCGATCAGCAGCAGGAACGAGATCGCCGACGAGTAGCCGAGCTCACCACCCTGCAGGGCGACGTTGTAGATGTAGACCGGCACGGTCTCTGACTCGTGGTTCGGCCCGCCCTTGGTGAGCAGGAACGGCGAGAAGTCGTTCGCGGTCCACAGCGAGATCAGCAGCGTGTTGGTCAGCACGTGCCCGCGGATGTGCGGGAACACCACGTCACGCAGCGTCTGCCAGCCCGACGCCCCGACCATCCGGGCCGACTCGAGCTGCGACGGCGGCACCGCCTGCAGCGCGGACGAGTAGAGCATCATCGAGAACGCCGTACCCCGCCAGGTGTTGAACAGGATCAGGCAGACCATCGGGTAGTCGATCAGCCAGGCCGTGCCCTGCGTCCCGAGGATGCTGTTCAGTGTGCCGGTGTCCCGGTCGAAGAACGCGATCCACAGGTACGCGACCACGGTGGACGGCAGGATCCAGGCCAGCAGCACCAGGCCCTCGACCGTACGGCGTACTGCCGGGCGGGCGCGGCGCATCGTCCAGGCCAGCGCGAAGCCGAGGATGTTCTGCCCGATGATGGCCGAGCCGAGCACGAACAGCATCGTGAGCCAGAGCGCGTTGTGGAACAGCGCGTCATTGAGGGCCTTGGTGTAGTTCGCGAGTCCGACGATCGACGGGGACACGGCCTCGACACCGGTGAGCCGGTAGTTCGTGATGCCGATGTAGATCGTCCAGATCGCCGGGAAGACCAGGAAGGCCCCGATCAGCAGC
Organism: Kribbella sancticallisti; assembly: GCF_039530625.1. Classification (NCBI taxonomy): domain Bacteria; kingdom Bacillati; phylum Actinomycetota; class Actinomycetes; order Propionibacteriales; family Kribbellaceae; genus Kribbella; species Kribbella sancticallisti. The sequence continues at coordinate 130,300 of NZ_BAAAOS010000037.1, forward strand.
AGGGCCGGCGCCAGGAAGCCGACGGCCCGGGTGACCCCGAGCCCCGCCACGTCCTGGGCCGGACCACGCACCCGCGCCGGCTGCACCGGCGCGGGCCCTGTCGTGGTCGCCATCAGTTGCTGGTGACCTTGTCCTTGCTGCCGGCGGCAGCCTCGACGGCCGTCTGGTAGGCCTTGGCCGCGGCGTCGGTGGTCTTGCCGCCGACCACGTCGGCGGTGGCCTGCTGCAGCGCGGCCGAGATCTTCGGGTACTCCGCGGCGCCCGGCCGGTACTGCGTGATCGGCAGCACCTTGGTGGCGACGAAGTTCAGCATCGGGTCGCTGGCCAGTACCTCGGCGTTGACGTCGGTGCGCTGGGTGATCTTGGCGGCGCCGTTCAGCGAGGCCTTCACCATCTCGGCGGAGTTCATGAACTGCAGCAGTTCCCAGGCCTGCTGCGGGAACTTGGTGTTCGGGTTGATCGCGACCGCGCCACCACCCGACATCGAGACGAAGTCCTGGCCCTCGATCCCGCCGCCCGGCTTGCTCGCCGGGATCAGCGCGTAGCCGACCGCGGTGTCGCGGTCCGCCATCTTGGCGACGCCGGCCTTGGGCTCCACCACGCTGCGCCAGAAGTAGTCGCCCTCGAGCAGGATGCCGATCTTGTTCGCGGCGAACTCGGCGAAGGACTTGTCCCGGCCCTTGGCCTCACGCTGCAGGATCGGGTCGCCGAGGCCACTGCCGTAGATCTGCTTGTAGAAGTCGAGCACCTGGCGGATCTGGGTGCTGTTGCCGAGCCACTTGTCGTCGGTCTTGATGGCCGCGCCGGTGCCGACCAGCAGCGGCAGCACGCCCTGCATCGTGGTCGCCTCGCCCATCGCGGTACCGGCGTTGATCTGGATCGGCTTGACGCCCGGCAGTTGCTGCTTCAGGGTCTGGGCGGCGGTGATGATCTCGTCCCACGACTTCGGCTGCCACTCGGCCGGCAACCCGGCCTGCTCGAACAGCTTCTTGTTGTAGTAGAGCACCCGGCCGTCCGTGCCACCCGGTACGCCGTACCGCTTGCCGTCGAACATGCCGAGTTGCTGGACGGAGTCCGGGATCTGCTTCCAGCCGTCCCAGTCGTCCACCTTGCCGTTGTCGCCGACGGTCTCGCCGAGCGGCCGGAGGTACCCGGCCTGGGCGAACTCGCCGACCCAGATGCCGTCCACGTTGATCAGGTCCGGGCCGGTCTTGTTCGACAGGCCCAGCGCCAGCTTCTGCTTGTAGACCTCGTCGTCGGATCCGTCGCCCTGGAAGGTCACGGTGACGTCGACGCCCTTGGCCTTCTGGTCCGCGACGAACTTCGGGATCAGCACGTTCTCGGTGAACTCGGCGCCGGCGGCGTTCTTGCCGCCCTTGACCGAGTTGGCGCCGATCACCAGTTCGACCTTCTTGGCGTCGGCGTTGCGGTTCGCGTCCTGGTCCCCGGACCCGGAGTCCGACGAGCCGAGGCAGCCGGTCAGCAAGACGGTGGCGGCCACGCCGAGAACGGCCGGCCGGGACAAGCGCGAGATTCGTCGCATCAGGGGGCTCCTTGCGGGGTCAGTGCAGCCAGTGCCGGTCCACCTTGGCACTCGGCGCCGACTATGTGAAGACTTTTCAACGGTGGACAAGAAAACGTTGTCAATTTCCTACCAAGCCTCCGCGGTCCGTCGCGGGTTCGTCCGCCGGGTTGTCCCTGGTTGCCTTCGGCTACTTCCCACAAACCCCTGGGTGGCGTCAATTCGGTACCAGGCGGGACGCGTTGCGGAAAAGTTAAAGCTGACTCGCGGTTATGTCACAAAGAGTAGTGGAGTAGATACATGTCGTGAGACGCCGAGGTAGCGTCAGTGCCGATCGGATCACTGGATCGGAGGTGACGCACATGCTCGGCGACCTTCTCGGTGACCTTCTCGGTCACTGCCACCACTACTGGCACTGCTGGCACCACTGCTGGTGGTAAAGGTCCGGCGGTGATCGGCGACCTCCGCTGACGCGCAAGCAGCGGACGTCACGCCCTCACCAACTCGAACCGAAAGGAAGGGGCCGGTCCCGACGATGTCGGGACCGGCCCTCCTCGTGGGGAGATCCTCCGTGATCAGCGCCGGGCCAGCTCCATCATCTGCTTCGGCAGCGTGGTGATCTGGGCCGGAACCGGGTTCTTCGCCCGGACCAGATCGAACAGGCTCGACGCGGCGTTCGCGATCGGCAGCGGCAGGGCCAGGCCCAGTGCTGCCAGCAGAGCGTTCACGAGTGCCAGTACCGCGCCGAGGATGTCCAGGCCCGGCAGCGGAAGTCCCGCCCAGCCCTGGTACGCCGCTCCGTTGGCCGGCTGGTTGCCGGTCGGCTGAGCCTGCTTCTCCTTGCCCTTGCCGAGCAGTGAGCTGAGCGCCATCCCGTTCGCCGCGTTGACGAACGAGCCGGCCCCCTGGTCGTAGTTCCACTTCTGTCCGTCGCCGTCACGGCAGGGCAGCACCAGGACCGGAGCGTTCGCCGGCGTCCTGACCAGATCCGCGCCGGTGTCCAGGCAGGCGCCGGTCTGGGCCAGGGCGCCACCGACGCTCTTGCTCATCGCCACCTGCAGTTGGCCCTTGTCGGTCAGGAACCACTCCTGGGTCTTGCCCTCCTTGCCCGGAGCGCAGGCCATCATCACCGCCATCGGGACCTTGTTGGACGTGACGAAGGTGAGGCAGTAGCGCGTGTCGGCGCGGTTGGCGATCTGCTTCACCACGCCGACCTCGACGCCTGGCTGGTCGGCCGGTGCCGGTGCCGCCGCTTCCGCCGGGATCGCGGTGGCCAGGGCGACGCTGACGGCGAGTACTGCCACGCCGGTGCGACTCAACAATCTACGGATGATCAAGACAACCTCCAGAGGTCGTGCCATCTCGCGGCGTCAGGTCGTCGGGACCCCGCGGCGAGAGTGGTCGACCGCTGCCGGCGACCGCGACGTGGCCCCTGCGCGTGGGGCCTGGGTGCGGGTCGTTCCCCCGTGAAGGGGTGGTGTGGCCGGAAGGGCGACGGTGACTCAACGCGACGTTGACGCCACGACCAGTAATGCACAGGAGGCGTGGCGGCGGTAATCAAGAATCGAAGGAACTTGATGCCAATGGCAACTAACTGCCAGGGAAATATTGTTGCACAGGGCATCGAAATCGGGTTGTGAGATCACCGTGGCGCGGCTGAGCGGCGGCTGCGCCCAGATCGAGATACTGCGAGGGATTGCCGGCGGAACAGCCTTCCCGGGAAGCGTCTTGCCGCGTCCCGGGAAGGTGAGGGTGATTCAGTGCGGCTGCTTGTGATCGGTGCCATCGGCAACGGTGTGCCGATCGTCGGCCAGTCGCTCACCGGCTGGGCGGTCGGTGGCCAGGCGGTCGCCGGCCTGCAGATCGACGGTCCTGCTGTCGCCGTCGTCCACCTCGGTCGCGGCGTGCTTTCCAGTGCTGTGCTCCGGTGTGGTGTCGACCTCGTCGCCGGTGCGGGGATCGGTGCTGAGGTCACGGCCGGTGTCGCGGTCGGTGTCCGTGGCCGGGGCGGCCGAGACCTGCTGGCGGAGTTCCTTGACCTCCTTGTGCCGGCGGTAGCCGCGGGCGAGTCCCTTCTTCGTCAGCCACAACCCGACCATCAGGGCAGCTCCCGCGGCGGCGCCGAGGAAGAACACGGTCGGCACGATGACGCCGAAGTCGACGCCGAAGACCGACATCGTGGCCGACTCACCGGACGAGACGGAGACCCCCAGGCCGAAGAGGACGGCGAGAACGATCAGAACGATTCCGAGGACCATCATGATTGCTGCCTTTCTTCCAGCAGCCGGTGGCGCTGGAGCGTTCAGGCCTCGCTACTTAGTAGCGTTCAGGCCTCACTACCTAGTAGCGCGGTGAGCAGCGCTACTGCGCCGCTCTTGTCGAGTGGGTTGTTCCCGTTCCCACATTTGGGTGACTGTACGCACGACGGGCACCCTTCCATGCACTCACAGTGTGCGATCGCCTCCCGGGTCGCGGTCAACCACTCGCGCGCCGCCGCGTAACCGTGTTCGGCGAATCCGGCCCCGCCGGGGTGCCCGTCGTAGACGAAAACGGTGAGCCGGCCGGTGTCGGCGTGCCTGGCGGTGGAGACTCCGCCGATGTCCCAGCGGTCGCAGGTGGCGAACAGCGGCAGCAGGCCGATCGACGCGTGCTCGGCGGCGTGTGCCGCTCCCGGTACGTCGTCCAGCCCGAGCCCGGCGACGACGGAGTCCGGCATGGTCCACCAGACCGCCTTCGTCCGCAGTGTGCGTTCGGGCAGATCCAGCGGCTGCTCGTCCAGGACGTCGCCGGTGACGAGTTGCTTGCGCTGGAACGAGATCACCTGGTTCGTCACCTTGACCCAGCCGCGGGACAGTTCGGCCGAGCCCCAGGCGGTGGTGTTCTCGGTCGCCAGGATGCTGATCTCGGTGACGTCGCGCGCGAAGGTCGTGTAGTCCGGCGAGGCGGGCTCGACGATGGCGGCGTGGTTCTCCAGGTCGAGCGAGCGGACCAGGTACGACTCGCCGGCATGCACGTAGACGGCACCGGCGTGCACGCTCGCATGGGACGAACCGCCGTCGACCGTGCCGAGGAGCCGCCCGGTCTGGTCCTCGACGATCTGCACGGTCTTGCCGCCGGCCGAGCGGATGTCGATCGCGTCGACGGCCCGGTCGCGTCGGGTCCAGAACCAGCCGTGCGGCCGTTCCCGGAGCAGGCCCTGCCGGACGAGTTGCTGGATTACGTTCTCGGTGGTGGCACCGAAGATCTCGTAGTCGGCCGGCGTCAGGGGGAGCTCCTGCGCGGCGGCGCACAGTTGCGGACCGAGGACGTAGGGGTTCTCCGGGTTGAACACAGTCGCCTCGACCGGCCGCCCGAAGATCGCGGCCGGGTGCCGCACCAGATAGGTGTCCAGCGGGTCGTCGCGAGCGACCAGTAGTGCCAAGGCGTCTCCACCAGAACGCCCGGCCCGCCCCGCCTGCTGCCAGAGCGAGGCGCGAGTCCCGGGCCAGCCCGACAGCAGTACTGCGTCCAGCCCGGCGATGTCGATCCCCAGCTCCAGGGCGTTGGTGGCGGCGACTCCGGTCAGCTCGCCGCTCTGCAACATCCCCTCGAGCCGTCGCCGCTCCTCCGGGAGATAGCCGGCCCGGTACGCCGAAACCTGCTCGGCCAGCGCCGGATCCACCTCGGCCAGGTTCTCCCGGGCCGTCATCGCGACGCTCTCCGCGCCCCGCCTTGACCTGACAAAGGCGACAGTACGGACGCCCGACACCACCAGGTCGGTCAGCAAGTCGGCCACCTCAGCCGGGGCGGACCGGCGTACGGGGGCTCCGTTCTCGCCGTGGAGGGAGGTCAGGGGAGGTTCCCACAGGCCGAAGGAGATGCCCCCTCGCGGTGAGCCGTCCTGAGTGACCTCCACCATCGGCAGGCCGGTCAGTCGTTCCCCGGAGACAGCGGGCTCCGCCACGGTCGCCGACGCGCACACGAAGATCGGATGAGCTCCGTACTGCGCGCAAACCCGCCGCAGCCGACGCAGTACTCCGGCGACATGTGCGCCGAACACCCCGCGGTAGTGGTGGCACTCGTCGACCACGACGTACTGCAGACACCCCAGGAACCTGGCCCAGCGCTGGTGGTTCGGCAGGACGGACCGGTGCAGCATGTCCGGGTTGCTCAGGATGTAGGTCGCGTAGTCCCGGGCCCAGTCGCGTTCGGTCCGCTCGGAGTCGCCGTCGAGCGTGGTCGGCCGCAACCCCGGCACTGTGTAAGCAGAAACCGCTCGGAGTTGGTCGTGAGCCAGCGCCTTGGTCGGCGACAGGTAGAGAACAGAGGCGATCCGCCGCTGCGGTGATGCGGCCTGGGCGACGCTCAGAGTCGCGAAGGCGGGCAAGAGGTAGCCGAGGGACTTCCCGGACGCAGTTCCAGTGGCGACGACAACGTGCTTGCCGCTGTAGGCGGCCTCGGCAGTGGCGACCTGATGGCTCCACGGCGCGGTGATGCCCGCGATCTCCAGCTGGCTGAGCACCTCCGGCGGGACCCAGCGCGGCCAGGCGCCGGTCTGCCCCAGCCGAGGCGGAACAGTCTCGACGTGGGTCAGCCGTTCGGAACGCCCCGGGCCGGCAGCGAGCCGCTTGAGAATCTCCGCCGCCTCACTCATACCCGCGAGACTAGTGAACTCCTAGGACAGGCGGCGCGGCTGGACCAGGCCGGACTCGTAGGCGGTGATCACCAGTTGGGCCCGGTCGCGGGCGTGCAGTTTGGCCAGCAGGTGGCTGATGTGGGTCTTCACCGTGCCGGCGCCCAGGTGGAGGTGGTCGCCGATCTCCAGGTTGGACAGGCCCCGGGCGATCAGCGTCAGCACCTCCCGCTCCCGATCGGTGACACCGGCCAGGTCCCGCTGGGCTTCTGGCCGGGCTCGGGGATCCGGGCGAACTCCGAGATCAGCCGCCGGGTGATCGTCGGCCCGAGCAGGCCGTCACCGGCTGCGACCACCCGGATGGCGTTCAGCAGGTCTTTGGGTCGCGTGTCCTTCAGGAGGAATCCGCTGGCCCCCGCCCGCAGAGCGGCGTACACGGAGGCGTCCAGGTCGAACATGGTGAGGATCAGCACCCGGACGTCGCTCGCGGCGCAGATCTCGCGGGTCGCCTCGATCCCGTCGAGCTGTGGCATCCGGACGTCCATCAGTACGACGTCGGGCTGCTTCGAGCGGGCCAGGTCGATCGCCTCGACCCCATTCGCGGCCTCGCCGACGGTGGTCAGGCCCGGGGTGGTGTCGATCAGCACCCGGAAGCTGCCGCGCAGGAGCGCCTGGTCGTCGGCGACGAGGACCCGGATCGGTTCAGCCATCAGGACATCCCAGCAGATCGGTAGGGCAGCTTGGCCGTCACCTCGAAGCCGCCTGCCGGACCGCGTCCGGCTACCAGCGTTCCGCCGTACAGGCTGACGCGTTCGCGGATGCCGATCAGGCCGTGGCCCTCGGCGGGTGCTGTTGCTGAGGTGTTGGTGCCTTGGTCGGACACCTGGATGAGGACCTCGTGACCGTCGGCGTCCACCACTACCCGACAGCTCGAAGCACCGGAGTGTTTGGCAACGTTGGTCAAGCACTCCTGCACGATTCGGTAGACGGCCAACTCGACCCCTTCGGGCAGCCGATCCGTCCCGCGGACTTGCAGGTCTACCTCCAGTCCCAGACTCCGTACGCGATCCGCCAGTTCAGGCAGGGCAGCCAGGCCTCCAGGCGGCGGTAGAGGTTCATCCCTGAGTAAACCGAGCATGTGCCGCAGTTCGACCAGTGCTTCTCTACTGGTCGTCTCGATGACTCCCAGTGCGTCCGAGACCTCTTCGGGCCGCACCTTGAGGACGTGGTTCGCGACACCTGCCTTCACCGCGATCAGGCCCATGCTGTGCCAACGATGTCATGCAACTCCCGGGCGATCCGGAGCCTTTCGTCGATGACCGCCCGCTGGGCAAGTTGCCGAGCAGCCCGTACTGCGACCGCCCGGCGGTCCTGGACGACCTTGCCGAGCATCCACGTCATGAAGAGCCCGGTGACACCGGTCAGAGCCAGGCTGACCTCGCTGGTCCACAGGTTGGTGGAGGCGGGAGTGCCCAACGCCGCCAGGAAGAGCAGGGCCGCGCCGACGACGCCCGCAGTACCCAACAAACGTTTGGTAGTCGGCGATCCGCTCGTCAACGCGACGACGTACAGGCAGTACGAAGCAGCGAGCAGCGGATCCCGCAGTACCCCCAGTACTACGGCCAGCAGCGAAAGGCCGGCCACGAACGCCAGAGCAGATCTGGGCCAGACTCGTCGGACAGCCGCGGCCGCTGCCATCCCGACGACCAACAGCCAGGCCCAGTTCGGAGTACTGGCGTCGGCCGCCGTGCTGATACCGACGAGGACGGCATAGACCGCGGCGACCAGGCAGTCGAGCGCGATCAGGTGCCGGCGATCGAGTGGCCGGCCCAGTCCGGAAGTGTCCTGCACCGGTCGAACCTAGCCGCAGGACACACTGTCGGCATCCGACCGTGCTCCGTCATCCTCAGGGTCATCCCCGGGGCAGAGCGTGCACGCGCGGATGCGGACCGCGTGTGCAGATGCGGATGCACGCATCACTTTGACCAGGTGGCTCGACGCGGGATGCGGCGGAATGAAAGAGTTTTCGCACACGGCCCTACTCACGGTCCGTACATGGTTGAATGCAACAGTTCACGGGATCGGAGGCCGAAGTGGATCTGTCGCTGGCGACGCGCGCGGAGGGCGTGCGCACTGTCGTCGAGGTGGGCGGGGAGATCGACGTGTACTCCGCGCCGAGGCTTCGCGAGAAGATCGCCGAGTTGGTCGAGGCGGGGCAGTACGAGCTCGTCATCGACCTGGAAAAGGTGGAGTTCCTGGACTCCACCGGCCTCGGCGTGCTGGTCGGCGGACTCAAACGGGTGCGGACCCACGACGGCTCGCTGTCGCTGGTCTGTACCCAGGAGAGATTGCTGAAGATCTTCCGGATCACCGGCCTGACCAAGGTCTTCGATATCCATCCCGATGTCGCCTCGGCCATCTGAGGCGGTAGCGGGGCCGATCGCGGGTCGACCGAAAAGGTAGTCCGGTGATCACTGACGGTGAACCACTTGCCGTCAGGCCCGGGTATGGCATAGACCACCCTGTCGTCAGGTCTGGTCGGATACCCGTTAGAGTGACCCACCGCGTCAGGCCATTGGCGCTGTGTCGTAATTCTCAACCCTTCGGTTGCGGCAGTACGGGGGCCGTTCAGCCCTGAGGGTTGCCAACAAGGAGGACGGATGTCCGGGCTGCTTGCTGTACAAGCGGTGGATCTTTCGTCGAGCAACACCACGCTGGTCATCGTCGTCGGAGTGATCGCGATCTTCGCGGTCGCCATCGCGATGGTGTTCCGCGGTCAGGTGCTTGCCGCGAACGATGGCACCGAGAACATGAAGACCATCGCTTTGGCGGTGCAGGAAGGCGCTTCGGCCTATCTGTCCCGGCAGTTCAAGACGCTGTCGGTCTTCGCCGTGGTGGCGTTCCTGCTGCTGTTCCTGTTGCCGGTGCACGGTGACGGCAACGAGACCACACTGAAGATCTTCCGCTCGATCTTCTTCCTGGTCGGCGCGGGCTTCTCCGCCAGCATCGGCTACCTGGGCATGTGGCTCGCGACCCGGGCCAACGTCCGCGTCGCCGCCGCCGCCCGGGACGAGGGACGTGAGCCCGCCATGCGGGTCGCGTTCCGTACCGGTGGAACGGTCGGGATGGCGACGGTGGGCCTCGGCCTGTTCGGCGCGGCCCTGGTGGTGCTGCTCTTCAAGGGCGACGCCCCGACGGTGCTCGAGGGCTTCGGCTTCGGTGCCGCCGTGCTCGCCATGTTCATGCGTGTCGGTGGCGGTATCTTCACCAAGGCCGCCGACGTCGGCGCCGACCTGGTCGGCAAGGTCGAGCAGAACATCCCCGAGGACGACCCCCGCAACGCGGCGACCATCGCCGACAACGTGGGCGACAACGTCGGTGACTGCGCCGGTATGGCCGCGGACCTGTTCGAGTCCTACGCCGTGATGCTGGTCGCCTCGCTGATCCTGGGCAAGGCGGCCTTCGGCGAGCAGGGCCTGGTCTTCCCGCTGATCGTGCCGGCCATCGGCGCCGTCACCGCGGTGATCGGTGTCTACCTCACAAAGCCGCGCGCCGGCGAGAACGGTCTGCGCACGATCAACCGGGCCTTCTACCTCTCCGCGCTGATCTCGGCGGTGCTGTGTACGGTCGCGGCCTTCGTCTACCTGCCGAGCAGCTTCGGCGGCCTGACGGGTGTCACCGAGGCGATCGCCGCCAACGACGGCGACCCCCGGGTCATCGCCACCGTCTCGGTCATCATCGGCATCGTGCTGGCAGCGGTCATCCTGGCGCTGACCGGCTACTTCACCGGTACCGAGGACAAGCCGGTCCAGGACGTCGGCAGGACGTCGCTGACCGGTGCCGCGACCGTGATCCTGTCGGGTATCTCGGTCGGCTTCGAGTCCGCCGTCTACACCGCGCTGGTGATCGCCGCCGCCGTGTACGGCGCCTTCCTGGTCGGTGGTTCCGGTGTGGTCGCGCTGTTCGCGATCGCGCTGGCCGGTTGTGGTCTGCTCACCACCGTCGGCGTCATCGTCGCGATGGACACCTTCGGTCCGGTCTCCGACAACGCGCAGGGCATCGCCGAGATGTCCGGCGACGTGGACGGCGAAGCGGCCCAGATCCTGACCGAGCTGGACGCCGTCGGCAACACCACCAAGGCGATCACCAAGGGCATCGCGATCGCCACCGCGGTGCTCGCGGCGACCGCGCTGTTCGGCTCGTACACCGACTCGATCTACGCGGTCCTCAACGACGCCGGCGACGCCGCGTTCAACGTGGACGCGCTGGTGTTCGACCCGTCGACGCTGGTCGGCCTCATCATCGGTGCCGCTGTCGTCTTCATGTTCTCCGGACTGCTGATCAACGCCGTCGGCCGCGCCGCCGGTGCGGTCGTCTACGAGGTTCGTCGCCAGTTCCGCGACATCCCCGGGATCATGGAAGGCACCGGCAAGCCGGAGTACGGCAAGGTCGTCGACATCTGCACCCGCGACTCGCTGCGTGAGCTGGCCACTCCTGGTCTGCTCGCGATCGCGGCCCCGATCGCCGTCGGCTTCGGCCTCGGCGCCTCGGCGCTGGCCGGCTACCTGGCCGGCGCGATCGCCAGCGGCACCCTGATGGCCGTCTTCCTGGCCAACTCCGGTGGCGCCTGGGACAACGCGAAGAAGCTGGTCGAGGACGGCAACCACGGCGGCAAGGGCTCGCCGGCACACGAGGCCACCATCATCGGTGACACCGTGGGCGACCCGTTCAAGGACACCGCCGGTCCGGCCATCAACCCGCTGATCAAGGTGATGAACCTGGTCTCCGTGCTGATCGCTCCGGCCGTCGTCGGGATGTCCAGCATCGGCGAGGACACCAACACCCCGCTGCGGATCATCATCGCGGTCGTCGCGGTGCTGATCATCGTCGCGGCCGTGGTGGTCTCGAAGCGCCGGGAGTCGGTCATCTCCGACACCCCGGCCGAGGTGAACACCGCCGCCTAGCAACACCGAACACCCCGATTGG
>NZ_BAAAOS010000037.1:141428-218846 GCF_039530625.1 Kribbella sancticallisti
CCTTTCGCTTTGTCAGGACAGGGGTGTTTGTCAGGACAGCAGCGTGGTGCACCAGGGTTGTCCGCGCTCCTTTCGGTGCCAGGCCGTCGACTTTGGTCGGATGTGCCCGGCCCCGGAGTACGGGATCGTCGGGGGAGGGTCAGGGGCTTAACCGATGGCACACCGGTGGTGAGGACGGCAGAATCCCACCAGAGGTGGACCCACCGGATCCGCCCCGGGTCCGATGTGATGACCCGAATCGACCTCGATACTGGGGTTGTACGCCCGCCCGACGATTCACTGGCGCGCCACCGAACGAGGAGTACGGCGATGATCGAGGCACAAGGCCTCACCAAGCGATACGGCGCAACCGTTGCCGTTGACAACCTGTCCTTCGAGGTCAAACCCGGCAAGGTGACCGGCTTCCTGGGCCCGAACGGGGCCGGCAAGTCGACCACGATGCGGATGATCCTCGGACTCGACACCCCGACATCGGGTGACGTCCGGATCGACGGTCAGCACTACCGCGACCTGCGTCAGCCGCTGACCAAGATCGGCGCCCTGCTGGACGCCAAGTGGGTGCACCCGAACCGGTCGGCCAGATCTCACCTGATGTGGATGGCCGCCTCCAACAAGCTGCCCAAGTCCAGCGTCGACAACGCGCTGGAGATGGTCGGCCTGACCTCGGTCGCGAACAAGCGGGCCGGTGCCTACTCCCTGGGCATGTCGCAGCGGCTCGGCATCGCCGGCGCCCTGCTCGGCGATCCGGAGATCCTGCTCTTCGACGAGCCGGTGAACGGCCTGGACCCCGAGGGCATCGTCTGGATCCGGACCTTCATGCACCGGCTGGCCGACGAGGGCCGGACCGTGCTGGTGTCCAGCCACCTGCTGTCCGAGATGGCGCTGACGGCCGAGGAACTGATCGTCATCGGTCGCGGCAAGCTGATCGCGCAGAGCACCACCACGGAGTTCGTCGACCGCGCCAGCGGTACCACGGTCAAGGTCCGCAGCCCCCAGCTCGACCAGTTGCAGGGCGTCCTGCAGCAGCAGAACCTGGCGACCCGGATCGAGGACATCGACGAGCAGGGCAAGGTGTTGTTCGTCGAGGGCGACCTGACCACCGACCAGATCGGCGAGACGGCCGCCGCCCAGGGCATCGTGCTGCACGAACTGTCGCTGCAGCGCGGCTCGCTGGAGGCCGCCTTCATGCAGATGACCGGCGACTCGGTCGAGTACCACGCGCACGACGAGATCGCCGCGGTGACAGACCTCACCGCGGTTCCGCCGGTCTCCGGCGCCGAGGTGGCCGCCGGGCCGAAGGAGGACAACTGACATGTCGGTCATCACAGTCGAGCGGATCAAGCTCTTCTCCACCCGCTCCCCGTGGTGGTGCATGGTGGTCGCCGCGGTGCTCACCATCGGCTTCGCCGCGCTGACCACCGGCTTCCTGAAGGGAGCCGAGGAGCAGCAGGCGACGATCTTCATCACCCAGCCGGGCGCCCAGCTCAGCCAGATGGTGATGATGGTGATGGCCGCGCTCGCCGTCACCACGGAGTACCGGTTCAGCACCATCCGGACCAGCTTCCAGGCCGTGCCGCAGCGGGCCGCGCTGCTGCTGGGCAAGACCGCGGTCGTCGCGTTCCTGGCCGGTGTGATCGGCCTGATCGCGTCCTTCGGTGCCTGGTTCATCGGCAGCCTGTTCGCCGGCTCGGCCGACCTGGCGATCAACACCGGCGCCGAGTGGCGGCTGATCGCCGGGCAGGGGCCGATCTTCGCGCTGTCCGCGGTGATCGCGGTGGCGATCGGGATCCTGATCCGGCAGAGCGCCGGCGCGATCGCGATCCTGATCCTGTGGCCGTTGCTGGTGGAGAACCTGTTCACCCTGATCCCGAAGGTCGGCGACGACCTGCAGCAGTGGTCGCCGTTCGCCAACGGCAGTTCGTTCCTGAACCAGGGCCAGGACTTCGGTCTGGCCGGTGAAGGCGCCGGCGGCAGCCAGTTCGCCCTGACGCCCTGGTGGGCTCTGCTGTACTTCGCCGGCTGGGCAGCGGCGTTGCTGGTGATCGCGTTGTTCTCCGCGAGCAAGCGCGACGCCTGACAGAACCACCGCGGGGTGGCTCCGGCCATCGCGCGACTGTACGACCCCGGCCGTGGTTGAGGGGCCCTGGCCGGGGCGCGGGGTCCGGCCGGGCTGAGTGGTCCTGGCCGCTGCGGCCCGTGGAGCATCTGACTCAGATGTCCCACGGGCCGTTCTCTTGTTAGCCTGCGCTGCATGACCGATTGGGCGCAGGTGCGCGCCGACGGCTTCGCCGTGCCGACCGATCGCCCGCTCGCCGATCTCGTCGCCGAGCTGTCCATGATGCTGCGGTCACCCGATCCGCTGATCCGCGACCGGCAGGCGTACTCGACCCTCGCGACCTGGATCGGCACCGGGGTGCTCGCGCCCGATCAACTGCGCGCCCTCGGTGACGAGATGGTGGCCAGGTTCGGTGACGAGGAGATCCAGGCCCGGACCTTCGCGCCGCTGATCCTCGCCTCGATCGTCTTCCAGGGCGTCTTCGAGCCGAGTTGGGTGCCGCCCTTCGAGCGCTGGTACGTCGCCGAGGAGGATCTGCGCGGCCACGACCCGAAGCTGGGCTGGCTGCACGCCGTCGCGCACGGCAGCGACCTCCTGGGCGCTCTGGGCCGCCTCCAGGCCGTCGAGCCGGTGCAGATGCTCCGGCTGGGCATCGGACGGCTCCTGACCCCGACCGAGTATGTGCTGCGGGACTTCGAGGACGAGCGGCTCGGTTTCGCGCTCGCGACCACCCTGACTCGCGAGGACCTGCCGGCGGCGGACGCGACCGACTGGCTCGATCCAGCGGTGCGGGCGGTCGCCACCGTCCCGACCGACGGAATCCGCCCGGAGATCTCGAACACCGTGCGCGCCCTGCGGGCGGTCTACACGATGGTCGACCACGGCGTCCGCCTGGACGACGAGCACCCGAACGCGCAGGCGCGCCACCGAGACCTGGTGAAAGCCAAACTCGTCGAGGTGTTCCGCGCCGCCACCCCGTACTTCTTCTGACATGAGCACCAGCGACATCCGCGACAACTACAGCCGCATCGCCACCACGTACGACGGGAAGTGGGCGGGCACACTCGCCATCCACGCGCGCGCGGTGTCCGACCGGCTGCCGCTCGCCCGAGCCCGCCGGATCGCCGAGCTCGGGTGCGGCCCCGGGCGGGTCCTGCCGCACCTCGCGCAACTGGCTCCGCAGGCGAGGGTGATCGGGTCGGACCTGACCGAGCAGATGCTCCGGCTGGCCCCCGCGCGGTTCGACCGGGTGGTCGCCGACGCTCAGCGGCTGCCGTTCCGCTCCGGCAGCCTGGACGCCGTCGTGATGGCGTTCGTGCTCTTCCACCTGCCCGATCTGCCCGCCGGGCTGTCCGAAGTACGCCGGACGCTGGTGCCAGGTGGTTCGTTCGGCGCCGTCACCTGGTCCGAGTTCGACCCGCACCCGGCGTACGAGGTGTGGGTGCGGGTGATCGACGAGCACGGCGCGCCCCCGGATCCCTCGCCGCAGATGCCGTCCGACAACATCACCTCCGACCCCGGCAAACTCCGCAACGCCTTGCAGGAGGCGGGTTTCGAGACCATCGAGATCACCGGGGAGCGCTTCCACCACCAGACCACGGCGGCCGAGTTCCTGGCCCACTCCGAGGTGGTCGGCGCGATGGCCCGGCGGATCGACGAGCTCCCCGCGGCACGCCGTACGGCGTGTTTGGCGGCCGCCGAGCGTGAGCTGGCCGGGCTGGCGCCGGAGGCGTTCATCGAGTCCGGCACAGTGCTCTACGCCACCGCCCGAGCTGCGAAGATGGGCGGATGGAACTGAGTGCTGGTGTGGTCGATCGCCTCCGGGGTGCCTTCGAAGCGGCGGACTACACCGTCGACGGGGTCGCGGGACGGTTGGGGGAGCAGGCGAACGCGGCGCTGGCGCGCAACGAGACCACGCTCGCCTACCGGCGGACCGAAGCCGGTGATCCACTCGACACGATGATCCGTCTGTTCCTGTTGCAGCGGCCGGTGCCCACAACCCTTGTGGATCAGGCGTTTGCGGGTGTCGCGGAGGTGCTTGTTGCCCTGGGCATCTTGGAGGTCGGTGACGGGGAGGCAGTCGCGACCATCGACGTCCGGCCCTATGCGGAAGACGATCGGCACTGGTGGGTTGTCGCGGATCTGACCCCGGGGCTGGACGGCCGACGGGAGCCGATGCGATCGGACTATGTGCTCGGGATCGCGCCGGCGAGCTTGAGTCTGGTGAAGCTGACCGTGCCGATCAAGGCCGAGACCGCTCTCGACGTCGGCACCGGGTGCGGCATCCAGGCGCTGCACCTGGCGGACCGGGTCGGGCATCTCGTCGCCACCGATGTGAACCCGCGAGCGCTGCGGCTGACCCGATGGACCGCGGCGCTGAACCATATCGGGCTCGACGTCCGCGACGGCAGTCTCTACGAGCCGGTCCGGAACGAGCGATTCGACCTGATCGTCAGCAACCCGCCGTACGTGATCGCGCCGCCGAGCGATGGGCGGCTGACCTATCGCGAGACCGGGTTCGCGGGTGACGCCGTGGTCGAGCAACTCGTTCGCCAGGCGCCGCAACACCTCACGGACGGCGGCTGGTGCCAGTTGCTGGCCAATTGGACCTGCGTGCGCGGTCAGGACTGGCGGGAACGAATCGCTAGCTGGACCGGTGACCGGTCGAGTTGGGCGGTCCAGCGCGAGCAACTCGACCCGGCGGAGTACGTCGAACTGTGGTTGCGCGACGCCGGCCTGCACGGGCGCCCGGAGTACACGAGCCGGTACGACGCCTGGCTGCGCTGGCTCGACGAGCAGCAGGTGGAGGCGATCGGGATGGGCTGGATCAACCTGCACAACACCGTCGGGACCACCCACGCCGAGGAGTGGCCGTACGAGATCGAGCAGCCGATCGGGCCCTTCGTGCTGGACCGGTTCGAGCGGGCCGAGGGGCTTCCGGCCGATCTCACGCAGCTTTATCTGACGACCGCGCCGGACGTCGTACAGGAGACCGCCGGGCAGCCAGGCGCAGAGGATCCGGCGACGATCGTTTTGCGCCGGCAGCGCGGGATGCGCCGGGCTGAGCAGGCCGACACCGTGCTGGCCGGACTGGTCGGCGCGTGTGACGGGGACCTGAGCGTCGGCCAGATCCTCGCCGCGCTGGCCGATCTGCTCGGAAGGCCGGCCGACGAGCTCGCCGCCGACTACCTCCCGCAGATCAGGAACCTGGTCATCGAGGGGTTTCTCGACCGTTAGTGGCTCGGCGGCGGCGCTTGTCGTCGTACATCCGGCGGTCGGCTTCGGTGAGCAGGTCGCCGACGGACGTGCCGTCTGTGCTGCTCGCTTGCCCGATGCTCAGCCGCAGCATCGCGAACCACGGCTCGACGGCACCGCGGGAGATCCGGTCGGCGGCGCTCCTGATCCGCTCGACGAGCTCCCGCGCGCCCCTCTCGTCCGGGTTGTCGAGCACCACCACGAACTCGTCGCCACCGGCTCGCGCGACCACGTCCTCGGCGCGGCACTGCTCGGTCAGCACCTGCGCGACCCGGCGGAGCACCTCGTCGCCGCAGGCATGGCCGTGGCTGTCGTTGACCACCTTCAGGTTGTCCACGTCGATCGCGATCACCGCGATCGAGCGGCCGGAGTCCTGCGCTGCGCTCATCCGCTCGTCCAGCGCCCGGCGATTACCGACGCCGGTGAGCGGATCCTCCCGGGCGGCTCTCCACTCGGCGTCGTGCCGGATGGACAGCTCGTGGGTCGCCAGCGCGCTCCGTACGGCGTACAGGCCGCGGAGGCGTTCGGCCCACCAGCCGCGGGTGATCGCTCGCGCGTACTGCAGCCCGGCGGCGGCGCCGGCGTCGCCCGAGTTCGCGGCGATCTGCACGGCCGTGTGCCGGACCAGCGCCTCGACCGGCGGATCGGAGGTCGGCGGCAGATCGGTACCGGCCCGGTCGGCGGCCTCCAGGGCATCGTCCAGCCGGCCCATCGAGGCGTGCGCCTTGGCGAGGTAGGCCCCGGCGATCGCGGCCAGCTCGAGCGCGCCGAGCTTGGCCAACTGGTCGCGGCAGTCCTTCAGTACGACCGCCGCCTCGGCCGGATCGGCCTCGTAGTCGCTGGCGGCCAGCCACATCCGCCCGCTGATCGGCCAGTAGCCGACCAGGTTCGCGTGGACGATCACCTCGTTCGCCTCGGCGGCCCACCGCCGGGCCTCCTCGCGCCGGCGCCGGATCTCCCCGTCGTACGACGAATCGCTCAGCCGCTCCATCTCGTGCGCCCAGCGGAGGTTGGACTCGGCCAGGTTCAACCGGTTGATCGCGGGTGACTCGGGCAGCCCGAGCGGATCCACGTTCGCTTCGGCCGCGAGCTCGAAGTGCGGGATGCACAGCTCGAACAGGCGCAGCAGGTCGTAGGCATAGCCCAGTCCGGTGTGCGCCCAACTGGCCAGGCCGGCGTTCCAGGTCCGGGACAGGGCGTTCTCCGCGGCGACCAGGTCGGCGACCGAGTCGCCACCCTCGCCGTTGCGGATCAAGGTGATGATCCGGACCGCGAGCGCGTTCGCCTCCCAGCCGGGTTCGTCGATCGCGCGGGCCACCCGGATACAGGCCTCGACCGAGTCCAGGGCCTCCTCGGCGTCGCCGGTGTAGTGCGCGGCGACGGCACGGACGTACTCGGCGGCGGCGCGTTCGCTGGTCGGCTCCGGGCCGAGCTCGTCGAGCAGCCGGCGGATGTCGCCGGCGGCTCCGGTCGGGTTGCCCGACTGTGCGCGCGTCATCGCCGCACCGATCCGCGCGGTCACCCCCGACGTCTCGCGCACCCGACCTCCCCTGTCGCCCTGCTCAATTCACTGCCCGACTCACGGCTTGTCCCACGACTCATTCGATGGCTGGATCCACCGCTCATCGCGAGCTGCGCTTGTCTTCGTACAGCCGGCTGTCCGCCGTCGGGATCAGCTGCTCCACCGGAACCCCTTCCGCGGTGGCGGCGTAGCCGATGCTCAGACCCAGTCCGCTGAGCCATGGTTCGGTGGTGGTCGCCGCTACCCGCGCGATGGCGGCCCGGATCCGCTCGGCCAGCTGGGCGCCGCCCTTGGCGTCCGGCTGATCCAGCACCACGAAGAACTCGTCTCCTCCCGATCGAATCACGGCATCGGTGGCTCGTGCCTGTTCTACCAGCAGATTTGCCACTAGTTGCAGCAGTTCGTCACCGCGGGCATGCCCGAAGCTGTCGTTCACGACCTTCAGGTTGTCCACGTCGATGGCCAGCAGGGTGACCGCGCGCTGCGAGTCCCGGGCCGCGGCCAGCCGCTCGTCCATCGCCCGCCGGTTGCCGACCCCGGTCAGCGCGTCCTGCCGGGCCGCGTGCCACTCGGCATCGTGGCGGGCCGACAGATCGTGCACCGCCAAGGCATGCCGTACTGCGTTCAGCGCGCGACGGCGTTCCTTCCACCAGCCGCGAGCCACCGAACGCGCATAGGCCAAGGCTGCTACGGCTCCGGGGTCGCCGGCGCGCGCCGCGAGCTCCGACCTGGTCTGGAAGACCAGCAGGTTGGTGGACGGATCGGCCAACGGCAACAAGTCATCGGTGGCCTGCTCGGCGGCGCCCCGGGCTTCGCTGAGCTTGCCCTGAGCCGCCAAAGCCCTTGCCAGGTAGGCGCCGGCGATCGCGAGCCGCTCGGTCTCGCCGAGCTTCCTGAGCTGGTCGCGGCACTTCTCCAGCTCCTGAACGGCTGTCGCCGGATCGCTCGTGGTCGTGGCGGCGGCCAGCCACAGCCGGGCAGTCTGCCGCCAGTACTCCTGGCTCTCGTCCTCGACGATCACCAACTCCGCTTCGCCGGCCCAGTGGGCCGCGGCGGCCAGCAACTCCTCGATCTCCTGCTCGTACTGCGCATCGCCGAGCCGCTCGAGTTCGTGCGCCCAGCGCAGGTGGGTCTCGGCGAGATTGAGCCGGTCGATCGCCGGCGACTCCGCGAGTTCCAGCGCGTCGGCCTCGATACCGGCGGCGGTCTCGTAGTGCGGGATGCACAGCTCGAACAACCTCAGCACGTCGTAGGCGTACCCGAGTCCGGTGTGAGCCCAGCCGCGCAGGCCCAGGTCTGTGGTGCGGTCGAGGGCGTGCTCGGCGGCGAGCAGATCGTTGACGGTGTCACCACCCCGGCCGCTGCGGGCCAGGGTGATGATCCGGATCGGCAGCACGTTCGCCTCCCAGCCCGGCTCGTCGATCGCGCGGGCGACGGTCAGGCAGTCCTCCACCGCGGCCAGCGCCTCGTCGGCGTCGCTGGCGTGGTGGGCGGCGACCCCGCGGACGTATTCCGCGGCGGCCAGGTCGTAGCTCGGCACCCCGCCGAGCTCGGCACGGATCGCGTCGATCTGGACGGCAGCGATCGCGTGACCGCCCGACTGGGCCAGCGTCATGGCTGCCGCGATGCGTGCGGACAGCCGCCCCGCGTCCATCCCCCGCCCTCCCCGGTTTCCGTCACCCGCTGTTCGGGTGGGACCGCCCATTGTGGCCGCGACAGCCCCCGCTGTCACGGTCTCGCCGCAACCGCCCGCAGGAGGGTGGGTGCTTCTTGGGGAGGGTTTTACGTCAACCCAGGCTCCCACGCGGGCCCTTAGTCGCTACTGGTGAGCGACGGAGGAGCCAGCGTGCCAGGCCCGCGCGGGAGGACTAGCCGGCTGCCTGCCGAGCGTCCGCGGCGTGTAGTTGGACGGGAAGGGACTCGACGCCGTAGACGATGGAGAAGTCGCGGAAGCGGAGTTGTTCCTCGGAGACCGCGAGGGAGAGGTCTGGGAAGCGGTGGGCCAGGGCGGTGAAGGCGGCGCGTAGCTCCATCCGGGCCAGTTCGGCGCCGACGCAGCGGTGCATGCCGTGGCCGAAGGCCAGGTGCGCGGCAGGAGCGCGCTGCGGGTAGAAGGACTCTGCGTCAAGGCCGAAGATCTCCTTGTCGCGGTCGGCGCCGGACAGCGACACCGCCACCAGGTCACCCT
Source organism: Kribbella sancticallisti (assembly GCF_039530625.1). Taxonomy (NCBI): domain Bacteria; kingdom Bacillati; phylum Actinomycetota; class Actinomycetes; order Propionibacteriales; family Kribbellaceae; genus Kribbella; species Kribbella sancticallisti. The sequence continues at coordinate 150,450 of NZ_BAAAOS010000037.1, forward strand.
TCTTGACCTGCTGCCCGAACAGTTCCTGGTCGTGCCGGGCGAACCGCGGGAAGGCGACCTGGACGACCGTCAGGTACCGCAGTAGTTCCTCGACGATCGCGTCCACCGCGCCGGGCTCGTTGCGGATGCGGGCGAAGTTCTCCGGGTCGCGGAGCAGCACCAGGGTGCCGAGCGCGAGCATGCTGGCGGAGGTCTCGTAGCCGCCGAGGAAGACGCCGTCAGCGAGCCCGCCGAGCTCGATGTCGTCGATCCCGTCGCCGTGCTCGCGGATGATCGAGCCGATCAGGCCGTCACCGGGGTTCTGCCGTTGCTTGCCGACGATCTCGAAGAGGAACTCGCGGGACTCGCTGGCCGAGCCGAACACCCCGATCCCACCGCCGGACAGGTCGAACCGGGCCGGGCCGAGGGCCCGAAACCGGTCGCGGTCGGACTCCTCCACCCCCAGCAGGTCGCTGATCAGCAGGAACGGCACGTTGAAGGCGAAGTCGGCGACGATGTCGACGACCGGGCCCTTGGCCTCCATCAGGTCCAGTTGGTCGTTGACGATCTTCTCGATCGCCGGCTCCAGCCGGGCCAGCCGGCGCTTGGTGAACTCCGGCGTCAGCAGCTTGCGCAGCCGGGTGTGGTCGGGCGGGTCGGTGAAGCCCAGTCCGCCGATCCCCTCCGACGGCTTGTTCGGGTCCGAACCGATCATCGGCCGGATGTCGTTGCTGAAGTTCGTGGTGTCCGCCAGCACGGCCTTGGCCTCGGCGTGGCCGCTGACCACCCAGACGTTCAGGCCGAACAGGTTGGCCAGCTTGTGCACCGGCTCGACCTCGCGGATCTGGCCCAGCTCCGGCGTCGGGTCGAGCCCGACGCGGCGCAGCGGCATCGACACCTGGCGAGGGAACACCCGCATCTTGGACAGGTTGAGACCACCCTTGCGGGTGGTCCTGCTCAAGACCCGGCTGCCGACCCATCTCTTGAGGTATGTCGCAACCATGACTCCCACGCGCCCTCTCTGACACTGCTGCCCCCGACGGGCTTCGTCTGTCTAGAAGTCAACCGCAACCGGGGACCAGATCTGATGGTGTTAGCACTACTTCCGCGGTGGCTTCTGCACCACCATGGGAGGGGGCCACGGCGCTGAGAATTGTTGCCAGGTCAGACCTTGTCATGGAGAGGGGCCGCGTTACCACCGGAACCCACCTGTTGCCTCCCCTGGGAGGGCGATCAGGTGGGTTCCGGGGTTCGTCAGGGAAAGTCCAGCCGAAAGTCGGATGCGCTCCGCGCGATCGGCTGCCAGGTCAGGCGTCCGCGCAGGTCAGCCGCGCCTCCGCCCAGTCTGCGTGGTCGCTGGTGACACCGTCGCCCGCATCGGTGACCTGCAAGGTCAGCGTCTGACCGCCGGTCACGTCAACCGTTACGGGCACGGTCGGTGACGTTCCGGTGAGCAGATCCGATGTGTACTTCACCACACCGTCGACGGCGACCTTGAAGCTCACCTTGCCCCGGTCCTCCATCTCGTCGTCCACCCCGATCTTGGCGGTGAAGACCGAACAGTTGGCGCCGAGCCGGACACTGACCGACGACGGTGCGTGCGTGCCCAGCCCCTTGGCGTACTGCGTACCGTCCAGCGTCAGGGTGGCTCCGTCCCCGGCGGCGTCCTCGCCGTTGCTCTTGTCCCGCTCCACCGGACCCCAGCCGTTGGTCGAGTCGATCCACTCCAGATCGCTGATCCAGGGTTGCCCCGTCGGCGCCGGCGGCAACGGCTTGTCCGCGAGCGTGGCCGCGAAGAACCCGAGCCCACCGCCGGGCAGTTTGATCGCCTTGACCGTCTTCCCGGCCTCCAGCGGGACGGCGGTGTAGAAGACCCGGTAGTCCGTGGTGGTGTTGGCCAGACCGGCCGCGGTGTACCGGCCCTTCACGCCGACCGCCAGTTTCGCTCCGCCGGTGGTCGGGTCCTGGCAGCACCAGTTCGGGAGTTGCAGCGGTGCTTGGGATTGCGAGCCGTCGGTGTAGATGACGGTGACGCTGCCCTTGGCGTTCAGACTGGCGCCCGCACCCAGGAGAGCCAGGTGTGAACCGGTACCGGACACCAGGATCGGCGCGGGCTGGTTCTTCACCAGGTTCGGGGTCCCGGGAACGCCGGTGGGCCAGGTGAACTCGGCCCCTTGGACGGTGACCTTGGCGCCGGGAGCGTAGCCGGCGGCGGCCAGGGCCTCGCCGTGGAAGGAGTTGCCGGAGCCGTCGAAGTTGCCCTTGGCAAAGCTGGACGCGTCGCTGACGCCGACCACGTTCGCGGCCTGCGACAACGATGCGTAGGGCAACTGTGCGGTGGCCACCGTGCTGCCGGTGTAGGCGTTGTCGTGGATCTGGTACGAAGCGTCCAGCCGCAGGGTGAAGCCGGCCGGTTTCACCGCGGCATCAGGAGTGACCGCGAGCTTGGTGCTGACGGTCTTGCCGGGGTCCACCTTGGCGAAGGTGCTCGTACCGGTGACGGTCCAGCCGGCCGGCAGGTCCAGAGCCAGGCGGACGTCGCGCATCGTCGTCGTACCGGCGTTGGTGAAGGTGGCGGTGACCTCGGTGGCCTGGCCCGGGGCGTTCCACAGGGATGGGCTGGAGAGCTCCGGGGTGCCGAAGGTCTCGAGCACGGCCTGACCGCCGCCGACGGAGGTGGTGCCGCTCAGTCGGACAGTGGCGTCGCGGGAGGTGGAGATCGACGCGGTCTTCACCAGCACCACGCCGTTGTCGTAGTACCAGCCGGTCGAGGCTGCGAGGTAGGCGTTCTTGCTGACGAGCTTGGTGAGCTTCTGGGTGTCCACGGTGACGTCGCGGGGTGCGGTACCGGTGTGGACGGTCAGTTCGTACGGGCGGGCGTTCGGCTTGCCTGTGTACGAGCCACGGCTGGCACCGATCTTCACGGTGACGTCGCCGCGAGCCGCGACCGGAGCGGTCACCTCCAGCAGTTGGGTGGCGGACCGGTCCTGCTTGTAGTCGCGAGTGACCCGGTCGTCCTCGTAGAGCGAGAAGGACGACTTGCCCTGCGGATAGATGTCGACTGTGAGCCGATCGCCGAAGCCCTGCTCGGCAGCCGAGTTGATCCCGCTCTTCCACATCGGGACCACCGCGCCGGCCTTCACGAACAGCGGCAACGTGTCGAGCTTCGAGTGGTAGCCGTTCACGGTCGTCGGGCCCTGGTAGACCTTGCCGGTCCAGTAGTCGACCCAGTTGCCCTTGGGCAGGTAGATGCCGCTCTTGACCTCGTCGGCGCCCCACATCGGGGCCACCAGGAACTCTTTGCCCGCGAGGAACTCGTACTTCGTGGTGTCGTCCCAGGTCTTCGGGTCGTTCGGGTACTCCAGCACCAGCGACCGGTTCAGCGGGGCACCTGTGCGGTGGGCCTCAGCGGCGTACGAGTAGAAGTACGGGAGCAGGCGCTCGCGCAGCTTGAGGTACTTGCGGTTGATCGAGGTGTACGGCTCGCCGTACGTCCACGGCTGCTTGAAGGCGGGCGTGGCCCAGCCGGACATCGTCATGAAGGCCGGGTTGAACACCTTCCACTGCAGGTCGCGCGTGTAGCTGGTGGGGGAGCCGCCGAAGATGCCGTCCACATCGCCCGCGCTGTAGGCGATTCCGGAGTTGCCGGAGCCGGTGATCGCGGGGATCTGCCACTTGATCGCGTCCAGCGAGCCGCTGTGGTCGCCGGTCCACTGCACCGCACACCGCTGCGTGCCCGCCCAGCCTTCGACCATCCAGGCGTACCCGCGGGCGTTGCTGTGCTGCTCGATGCCACTGTGCGCCGTGTCGCAGGCGCTCAGCGCGTACCGGTAGCCCGGGCCGACCCAGGCCACGTCCAGCTTGCGTACGCGGACTCCTGCTTCGCCTACCTCGGCAGGCTGGCGGTCGAGGGCCGACTGCGTCCACAGGCCCATCTCGATGTTGCGCTTGCGCAGTTCGTCGCCGGTCTGCTTGAGGGCGGGGATCTCCCGCTTGCCCCACCAGGTGCCGTCGACCAGTTCGGAGTCGGTGTCGTCGGAGTACCCGCAGCCGTAGTCGTCGTTGACCAGCATCCAGCCGCCGGGCATGTCGTTGTCCTGGAACTTCTGGGCGACCTTGACCGCGTCCAGCGTGGTCACCTTCTCCGGGTTGACCTTCCAGTCGTTGCTGGAGTCCGGGTCGGTGGCGTAGTGGCCGCGGTTGTAGCAGTCGGAGTCGCCGTACTCGAGGCCGTAGATCGGCGGCATGAACGGCCGGCCGGTGAGCTCGGTGTAGCGATCCAGCGAGGTCTTGAGGTCGCCGACGAAGTAGTACGCGTCGAACCGCTTCTCGTCGTGCCGGGTGACGACGGGCTCGGTGAAGCGGTAACTGCCGGGCGCGAACGTGTTCCGCAGTACGCCGTAGCCGGCGGTGCTCATGTAGTACGGCGACGCGTTCGGGTTGCCGCCGTCCTCCCAGTTGAAGTCGCGGGCGACGGTGATCGTCTGGTCGCGGTGCGAGAACCGGCCGTTCTGCATGCCGCCGCCGAAGTACTGCTCGGTGGCGCCACGGCTGAGGGACTGGCTCGCGGAGGTGTCGTTCCACGACAGCGGCGCGGTCTCCGACCAGACCTGCTGACCGTTGGCCCGATAGAGCGAGAAGCGCAGCGGCGACTTGTTCGCCCGTACCTCGATCGCGCCGGTTCTGAGCGAGTAGTAGCCGCCCTGGTCCTTCCAGGTGGTCTTGGGCTGGGCGTAGTCGGTCTTGACGACGATGTTCGACGCCGGTGCGGTCGGGTCCGTCGGTGGGGTGTTCGCCGGGTCGGTGAACGTGCCGTCCGGCGCGAGCCAGATCCGGAACACGTCGTCCTTGACGAACACCACCCGGACCTTCGCGGTACCGGCGCTGAGCGTGTACTGCGCTCCGTCGGCGGCGAAGGCGGTCACCGCACCCAATGCGGTCTCGCCGGCGGCGGCCGCTGAGCCGTCGCTGGAGTCGGCTGCGGCGGGTCCCGCGGTGACGGCGTTGGCCAAGGCACTCGCAAGCAGGGCCAGAGCTGTGCCAGTGACGACGGCTGAACGTTTAACGCGGACAAAGATGCTCACGAGTGCCTCACTTCACGCATCAATGAACAGGATTGCGCTATTGATAACTCACCACGGCGGGCTTTGTCACTAGCTCGCGCCCGCTGCCGTCATGAAGTTGAGACGGGGTCTCCATCGGACGGTGGCTCCGCGCCGGCTCGACGGCCGGTGACGATGATTCGCATGACGAACTATCAAAGCTTCAGCCGCCGCCGGATCCTGGGCGGCGGCCTGGTGGCGAGCCTGCTGCTGTCCAGCCCGGCGTCGGCCCAGGCCTACCCGCTGGAGCCTGACTTCGACATCGCTGTGGCGTCGGAGATGAAGCCGCAGACGATCGACCTGCCCGGTCCGACCGGGCGGTACGAGCTCGGAACCACGGAGTTGCACCTGGTCGATCCGGCCCGGACGGACGCGGCTGCTCCGGGCGGCAAACGGGAGTTGATGGTCAGCGTTTGGTACCCGGCCCGGCCGGAGGGTGAGATCGCCAGGTACATGCCTGCCAAGACGGCGGCCGCGGTCGACAAGAACCTCTCCGAGAGCATCGGCGCTCCGCTGGGTACTTTCGACTTCGCCAAGAGCCAGACCCACGCTCACCTTGATGCTCCGGCGCGGCCCGGCAAGCACCCGGTCGTGCTGTTCTCACCCGGCTATCCGTCCAGCCGGTTCCTGAACACGGCCCAGGTCGAGGAACTGGCCAGCCAGGGCTACGTCGTGGTGACGATCGACCACACCCATGAGGGCCCGGTCGAGTTCCCCGGCGGCCGGTTCGTGCCGAGCACGGTGAACCCCGAGCCGACCGCCGACCAGTACCGGCAGGTGATCGACACCCGCGTCGCCGACACCCGCTTCGTGCTCGACCAGATCATCCGGCTCGCCTACGGCACCAACCCGGACGCCGATGAGCGCAAGCTGCCGGCCGGACTGCCGAAGGCCATCGACCTCCGCAAGATCGGGATGTACGGCTTCTCCGCCGGCGGCTTCACCACAGCCGCCACCCTGTACGCCGACCGCCGGGTCGCGGCCGGCGCGGACCTGGACGGCACGCTCGCCTACGACAGGGTGAACGGGCCGCTCAGCGAGGTCGCGCGGCGCGGACTGGACCGGCCGTTCCTGCTCTTCGGCTCGGACGGGAGCCAGCGGACCAAGCCGGGGGAGAACCACGAGAGGTCGTGGGCCGAATTCTGGCAGGCGCAACAGGGCTGGAAGCTGAACCTGCAACTGCCCGGGTCGCGACCCCTCGCCTTCTCCGACTACCAGTTCATCTACTACGACGTGGTGTCGAAACTCCTCGGCGACGACGACGAGATGAACGTGGCCGACCAGATCCAGGCGAACATCGCCGGCGTCGTCGACCGCCGACGCAGCGTGGCCGCCCAGCGCGCCTATCTGACGGCGTTCTTCGACCAGACCCTGCGCCACGAACCGCAGGCCCTTCTCCGCACCGAGTCCCCGGACTACCCGGAAGTCACCTTCGTCCGCTGACAGTCGGCCCGACGTACAGTTCGTCAGGTAGGCGGGTATGCGGTGGGTCACTCGCGACGCGCGCCGGGAGGGTTCCGCGGCCGGTTTCTGAAACCCTGATGAGGCCGGCGACGCCCCGAGCGGTTACCGTGCGTTGAGAAATGCGTTGCTGTCGGCCGTACTCTGTCCCAGGTAGGGACGGGTCGGTTGCGCTCGGGGGGCTCTGCTCATCGGGGAATGGGCTGTCCGGCTGCAGGCGTTAAGGGCATGACTAGGCGTTGACAGGCAAGGAGCGCAGTGGCAGGGGCAACAGGGACAAAGACATCGTCCGGCTCGTCGACGGCGGCGGCCGGACGTCAGCGTCGACTGGTGATCGTCGAGTCGCCGAAGAAGGCGCGGATGATCGCCGGTTTCCTGGGCGCCGGATACGTGGTGGAGTCCAGCTTCGGCCACATCCGGGACCTGCCGAAGGGCGCCGACGAGATCCCGGCGAAGTACAAGGGCCTGCCCTGGGCGCGCCTCGGGGTCAACATCGAGGACCATTTCGACCCGCTGTACGTCGTACCGGCGGACAAGAAGGCGCAGATCCGCAAGCTGAAGGACCTGCTGAAGGAAGCCGACGAGCTCTACCTGGCCACCGATGAGGACCGCGAGGGCGAGGCCATCGCGTGGCACCTGCTGGACGAGTTGAAGCCGAAGATCCCGGTCAAGCGGATGGTCTTCCACGAGATCACGCCGAAGGCGATCCAGGACGCGGTCGGCAGTGCCCGGGACATCAACGACGCGCTCGTCGACGCCCAGGAGGCCCGGCGGATCCTGGACCGGCTGTACGGCTACGAGGTCTCGCCGGTGCTGTGGAAGAAGGTCATGCCGAAGCTGTCGGCGGGCCGGGTCCAGTCGGTCGCGATCCGGATGGTGGTCGACCGTGAGCGCGAGCGGATCGCGTTCCGCAGCGCGTCGTACTGGGACCTGGACGCCAAGCTCGACGCCGGCGAGGGCAAGACGCCCCGGCTGTTCCCGTCCCGGCTGGTCTCGGTGGACAGCCGGCGGGTCGCCCAGGGCCGCGAGTTCGCCTCGACCGGCGAGCTGAAGAGCGGCAACACGGTCCACCTGGACGAGTCGACCGCCACCGCGCTGGCCGCGGCGCTGCGTAACTCCTCCTTCACCGTCCGCTCGATCGAGTCCAAGCCGTACACCCGCAAGCCGTACGCGCCGTTCCGGACCACCACGCTGCAGCAGGAGGCCGGGCGCAAGCTGAACATGTCCGCCTCGCAGACGATGCAGATCGCGCAGCGGCTGTACGAGAACGGCAACATCACCTATATGCGGACCGACTCGGTGACGCTGTCGGACACGGCGATCACCGCGGCCCGGGCGCAGGTCCGCGAGCTGTACGGCGCGTCGTACCTGCCGGACAAGCCGCGGGTCTACACCTCCAAGGTGAAGAACGCGCAGGAGGCGCACGAGGCGATCCGGCCCGCCGGTGAGGTCTTCCAGACGCCGGCCCAAACCGGGCTGAGCGGCGCGGAGTACCGGCTGTACGAGCTGATCTGGATGCGGACGATCGCGTCGCAGATGAAGGACGCGGCCGGGAACAGCGTCTCGATCAAGATCGACGCCACCGCCGGGACCGGGGAGAAGTGCGAGTTCACCTCGTCCGGCCGGGTGATCACCTTCCACGGCTTCCTGAAGGCGTACGTCGAGGGCGCGGACGACCCGTCCGCCGAGACCGACGACCGCGAGACCCAGATCCCGGACGTGTCCGAGGGCGACGTACTGCCGGCCACCGAGGTGATCGCGTCGGGGCACGAGACCAAGCCGCCGGCCCGCTTCACCGAGGCGACGCTGATCGCGCAACTGGAAGAGCGCGAGATCGGCCGGCCGTCGACGTACGCGTCGATCCTGGGCACCATCCAGGCGCGCGGCTACGTCTACAAGAAGGGCAACGCGCTGGTCCCGGCGTGGCTGGCCTTCGCCGTGGTCCGGCTGCTGGAGGAGCACTTCACCCGGCTGGTCGACTACGCGTTCACCGCCTCGATGGAGGACGTGCTCGACGACGTCGCGGCCGGGAACCTGGAGCGCGAGGGCGTGCTGGGCCGGTTCTACTTCGGCGACGACGGCATCGAGGGCCTGCAGTCCATGGTCAGTGACCTGGGCGACATCGATGCCAGAGAGATGTCGACCTTCCCGGTCGGCCCGCCGGACAGCGGCATCGTCGTCCGCGTCGGCCGCTACGGCCCGTACGTCGAGGGTCCGGAAGAGGCCCGCGCGAACGTGCCGGAGGACCTCCCGCCGGACGAGCTCACCGTCGAGCGGGCCCAGGAACTGCTGAGCCAGCCGTCGGGTGTCGAGCTCGAGCTCGGGAAGACGCCGGACACCGGTCTGATGGTGGTCGCCAAGGCCGGCCGCTTCGGTCCGTACGTGACCGAGGTGCTGCCCGAGGACGCGCCGAAGAGCGCCAAGCCGCGGACCGGGTCGCTGCTCAAGTCGATGTCGCTGGACACGGTGACGCTCGACGACGCCTTGAAGCTGCTGTCGCTGCCGCGGGTGGTCGGCAAGGACCCGGAGTCCGGGGACGAGATCACCGCGCAGAACGGCCGCTACGGCCCGTACCTGAAGAAGGGCACCGACTCGCGGTCGCTGCAGACCGAGGACCAGATGTTCGACATCAACCTCGAGGAAGCGCTGAAGATCTACGCCGAGCCGAAGCAGCGCGGCCGCCGCGCCGCGGCACCGCCGCTGAAGGAACTGGGCGAGGACCCGGCGTCCGGTCAGCCGGTGGTGGTGAAGGAGGGCCGCTTCGGTCCCTACGTCACCGACGGGGAGACGAACGCGACGCTGCGCAAGGACGACTCGGTCGACACCATCTCGCTGCTGCGCGCGGCCGAACTGCTGGCTGACAAGCGGGCTCGGGGTCCGGTGAAGAAGACGGCGAAGAAGGCCGCCAAGAAGACCGCGACGAAGAAGACCGCCGCGAAGAAGACGACGGCCAAGAAGACCACGGCCAAGAAGACGGCCACGAAGAAGACCACGACCAAGAAGGCCGCCGCCAAGAAGTCCTGATAGGGGACACTGAAGCGTATGGCGACTACTTCGAAAGGCCCGGCCGAGGTCACCGCATCACGCGGCCCGGCCGAGGTCACCGCGGAACGGCTGCGGGAACGAGGCGAGCGGGTCACCCCCGCCCGCCTCGCGGTCGTCGAGGTGCTGGCCGGCACCGAGGAACACCTGAGCGCGGAGCAGATCGGCGAGCGAGCCGAACAGCTCCGCCCAGGCATCCACCGCGCCACCGTCTACCGCGCCCTGGACGCCTTGGGTGAGTTCGGCCTGGTCACCCACGTGCATCTCGGCCGAGCCGGCACTACGTACCACCTGGCCGGCGACCTGGCCCCCCGGCACCTCCACCTCCGCTGCAGCGAGTGCGGCACCGTCCTGGACGTGGCCGGCGACATCCTCGACCCGGTCCGCCGCAAGCTCCTCCGCGAACTCGGCTTCCACTTGGCTCCCGAGCAGGTCGCCCTGGTAGGCCTCTGCAAGGACTGCGCCGGCTGACCCCACGCACCTGAAGAAGCCGGCATGGCCTGTTTCGTGGCGGAGAATCGTCGGCCGAAGGCAGTTGTCAACGGTTGGGGAGTCAGCAACGTGGTGGATGTCGATGTGGTCGTCGTGGGTGCCGGACCGGCCGGTTTGATGCTTGCGGCCGAGTTGCGGTTGGCCGGGGTGAGGCCGTTGGTGCTGGAGCGGCGGCTGGACGTCCGGGAGGTGCCGAGGGCCAACGGGCTCGGTGGGCAGATCCTGGAACTGCTGCACTACCGCGGCGTGCTGGAACGCCTGAAGTCGGCGAGTACCGATTCCAACCCGGTTCCGCGCTTTCCCTTCGGTGGTGTGCAGCTGGATCTCACGCAGTTGGCGGATCCGCCGTTGCACGCGGTGCAGATCCCACAGCCGCGACTGGAGCGGCTGCTCGGGGAACGGGCCGGTGAGCTCGGCGCCGAGGTACGCCGCGGGCACGAGGTCGTCGCGGTGAGGCAGGACGACGCGACGGTGACCGTGGACGTGCTCGGCCCGGACGGGGAGTACCAATTGACCGCCGGGTACGTCGTGGGCTGCGACGGCGCGCGGAGCCGGGTCCGGGACCTGGCGGGTATCCCGTTTCCTGGTACCACCTACCCGGAGGTCCAGCGGCTCGGCCAAGTCGGCCTGGCCGATTCGGTGACCCAGCTCGACAACGGGGACCTCGACGTACCGGGGGTCGGGCGGATCCCGGCCGGCTACACCCGGACGGACCGTGCGGTGTTCGCGCTCGGCTCGCTCGTCCCCGGCGAGCTGTTCATCTCGACCACCGAGGACGAGTCCACCGACGCCGACGACGACGACCCGATGACCGTCGCCGAGCTCCAGGACAGCATCCGCCGCGTGCTCGGCGTGGATCTCCCGCTGGGGGCGCCGATTCGGCTGTCGCGGTACACCTATCAGGCCCGCCAGGCCGAGCAGTACCGCGACGGACGAATCCTGCTGGCGGGCGATGCCGCTCATCTGTTCCCCGCCACCGGCATCGGACTCAACGCCGGCATGCTCGACGCCGTCAACCTCGCTTGGAAGCTGGCCGCCACCATCCACGGCTGGGCACCGACCGGCCTCCTCGACACCTACCACGACGAACGCCGGTACGCCGGTGCCCGAGTGATGCTCCAGACCGAGGCCCAGGTGGCCCTGAGACGCGGCCATGACTCAGCCGCCGACGCGCTCCGCGAAGTCTTCCAGGAACTGGTCACCGACGAGCCGGCCGTACGCCGGATGGCAGCCATGATCGCCACCACCGACCTTCGCTACCCCATGCCCGGCGGCGACCATCCCGTGACCGGCACCTTCGCGCCCGACCTCACCCTGCACAACGATCAGGGCACGAGCACCGTCGCGGACCTCATGCACCAAGCCCGGCCTGTCTTCCTCGACCTGGCCGACCGCCCGGATCTCCGCGAGGCTGCCCGCGAGTGGGCGGACCGCATCGACATCCACACCGCCAAGACCGCCGACCGACCAGCCGAGGCTCTCCTGATCCGCCCAGACGCCCATATCGCCTGGGCCGCCACACCCGACTCCACCGCCTCCGCCTTACGAGAGGCCCTCACCAACTGGTTCGGCGCGCCCCTACCAGAGCCGACCCTGGCAACCTGACGCGGTCGCACCGCTCGATCTCGTCAGTCAGAGGGGTGGCGGGCCTGGTTCGTCTCGCGGACTACGGACCAGGCGTCCGCCACCGGGCCCAGGTGCGCGAGCTTGTCGGGGTTGAGCACCGCGCGGATCGTCTGGATCCGGCCGTCGAGGATGTCGAGCGTCAGGGTGTTGACCACCCTGCCGTCCCGGTCGCGGAAGATCGCGCCCGGCTGGCCGTTCACCTCCTGCGCCTCCACCACGCCGCCGATCCGGACGAACGGCGCGATGGTCGCGGCCAGCAGGCGGCTCACGTTCTCGACGCCGAAGATGCCCTTGCCCCAGAGCGGGGCCTTGCCGCCGCTGTCGGCGATCATCTGCACGTCAGCGGCGAACAGCGTCCGCAGTCCGTCGACGTCCCCCTCCCGGATGGCCTGGAAGAACCGGTCGGCGAGTTCCTCCCGCTCGCGGCGATCCGCCGCGAACCGGGCCCGGCCCGCGTCCATGTGACGCCGCGCCCGGACTGCGAGCTGGCGGCACGCCGCTTCCGACCGGCCCACGGCAGCCGCGACCTCGGCGAAGCCGAAGCCGAACACCTCGCGCAGGACGAAGACCGCCCGCTCGAGCGGACTGAGCCGCTCGAGCAGCAACAGGGCCGCCATCGACACCGAGTCGGCCAGCTCCGCCGACCGCGCGGGGTCCTCGTACGGGTCGGTGAGCAGCGGCTCGGGGAACCACTGCCCGACGTACTCCTCCCGGCGGAAGCGGGCCGAGCGCAGTACGTCGATCGAGATCCGGGTGACCACCGCCGAGAGGAAGGACTTCGTCGACGTGTGCGGCGCCGGCGAGGCCTCGTAGCGCAGCCAGGTCTCCTGGACAGCGTCCTCGGCCTCGCTCACGCTGCCGAGAATCCGGTAGGCGATCGAGAACAGCAACGCCCGCAACTGTTCGAACTCTTCGGCCTTGGTCACACCAGTTCCTCTCCTTGAACCCGTACCTGAGACGACACGGGCACGCTGTTTTGTGACATGGGCCGGGCGATGTCACAGAACTACCGGGCTGTCTCGTCCCGAGGGAGACGCACTCTCTCGAACAGGAGCTTGACGATGAACGAGCACAAGGTGGCACTCGTCACCGGCGCGAACAAAGGGATCGGTCGCGCCACGGCCGAACAGCTGGCCTCGCTGGGCATGACCGTCCTTGTCGGCGCCAGGGACGCGCGGCGCGGTGAGGAGGCCGCCGCGGCGGTGCGTGCGGCCGGCGGTGACGCCCACGCGGTCATCCTCGACGTGACCGACCCGGCGGTCGTCCAAGCGGCCGCGAAGCAGGTGGAGGAGCGCTTCGGCCATCTGGACGTCCTGGTCAACAACGCCGCCATCACCGGCTCCGGCCAGGTCTCGCCCCACGAGGCCCTTGACCAGGTCCCGAGCTCCGTCGACCTGGACATGGTCCGGGCGGTGTTCGAGACCAACGTCTTCGGGGTGATCACCGTGACCAACGCCATGCTCCCGCTGCTCCGGCGGTCGCCGGCGCCGCGCATCGTCAACGTCAGCAGTACCGCGGGATCGCTGTCCATCGGCGCCGACCCGGACGGCCCGCTGACAGCGCTGCCGGCGTCGGCCGCGTACTCGCCGTCCAAGGCCACGCTGAACGCGTTGACCGTGCAGTACGCCAACGAGTTGCGGAAGGACGGCGTCCTGGTCAACTCCGCCGACCCCGGCTTCGTGGACACCGAGATCAACAACCACACCGGCTACCTCACCACCGCGCAGGGGGCCGCCGTCGTGGTGCGGCTCGCCACGCTCGCGGCGGACGGACCCACCGGCGGCTTCTTCAACGAGAGCGGGCCGGTGCCCTGGTAACGCCTCCGTAGCAGCAAAGTTGTCCATATCTGTTCATCGGTGTGGATTCGTGAACAGATCGGGCTTAGGGTCGATGTCTGTGACCTACGACCACAGTTATGTCGAAGACTTTGCTCCCGGCGCGGGTGTGCTGCCCCCGCGGGCCCGGCTGGACGACGATTCCGGCCGGGTCTCGCTGGACGGGGACTGGAGGTTCCGGCTGTCGCCGAGCCTGGCTGAGGCGCCGGACGACCTGAAGGACCCCGATACCTCGTCGTGGGACACGATCAGCGTGCCGGGGCACTGGCAGTTGAGCGGGTACGGCGCTCCGGCGTACACGAACATCGACTACCCGTTCCCGGTGGACCCGCCGTACGTGCCGAGCGGCAACCCGACCGGGGACTACGTCCGCACCGTCACGATCCCGGCGGACTGGGACGGCAGCCGGGTGGTCCTGCGGTTCGAAGGCGTCGACTCGCGGTTCGCGGTGTTCGTCGACGGGAACCCGGTCGGCTGGTCGTCGGGGTCGCGGTTGCCGAGTGAGTTCGAGCTGACCGATCTCGTTGCCCCAGGCAAGGAGATCAAGGTCGCCGTCCGGGTGCACCAGTGGTCGGCGGGCAGCTATGTCGAGGACCAGGACATGTGGTGGCTGTCCGGGATCTTCCGCGAGGTGAACCTGCTCGCGCTCAAGCCGGCCGCGCCGACCGACGTGTTCGTGCACGCCACGTACTCCGAGGGGTCCGGCTCGCTCAAGGTCGACTCGGACGTGCCGGGCACCGTCGTCGTGGCAGAACTGGGCCTGGAGTTCCCGACCGGCTTCGAGGTTCCCGTCGCGGCGGTGGAGCCCTGGAGCGCGGAAAGCCCCCGCCTGTACGACGCCGTAGTACGGGCCGAAGGTGGTGACGTCCGGCTGCGGATCGGTTTCCGGACCGTGGCGATCGTCGACGGCGTGCTCACGGTGAACGGCAACCGGGTGCTCTTCAACGGTGTCAACCGGCACGAGTTCCACCCCGACCGCGGCCGCGCGCTGACCGAGCAGGACATGCTGGACGACGTCCTGATCATGAAGCGGGCCGGCATCAACGCGGTCCGTACCAGTCACTACCCGCCGCACCCGCACTTCCTCGACCTGTGCGACGAGTACGGCCTGTACGTCGTGGACGAGTGCGACCTGGAGACCCACGGGTTCGGCTACGAGCCGGAGCCGCCGAAGCTGCCGAACCCGGTGATGGATCCGCGCTGGCGCGACGACCTGGTACTGCGGATGCGCCGGATGGTCGAGCGGGACAAGAACCACCCGAGCATCGTCATCTGGTCGCTCGGCAACGAGTGCGGGATGGGCGAGAACCTGCGCGCGATGTACGAGTTCGCGCACGACCGGGACCCGTCGCGGCCGGTGCACTACGAGCGGGACACCGAGGCGGAGTTCGTCGACGTGTACTCGCAGATGTACACCTCGCCGGAGGACGTCGCGAAGATCGGCGCGGACCCGGCGTCGTACCGGGGGCTGCCGTTCATCCTGTGCGAGTACGGGCACGCGATGGGCAACGGGCCGGGCGGGCTGTCCGACTACCACGCGCTGTTCGAGCAGTACCCGCGCTGCCAGGGCGGGTTCATCTGGGAGTTCATCGACCACGGCCTGCGGACCTCGGTGGACGGCAACGAGTTCTACGCGTACGGCGGGGACTTCGGCGAGGAGATCCACGACGGCAACTTCGTCTGCGACGGCCTGCTGTTCCCGGACCGTACGCCGTCGCCCGGCATGCTCGAGTACATCAAGGTGATCGAGCCGCTGGTGATCACGGCCGACGGCAACGGCGGCATCAGCATCACCAACCGGTACGAGGTGCTCGACACGAGCCACCTCACCTTCCAGTCCGTCACCGAGGTCGCGGGAGAGGTGGTCGGCAGTGGGAACCTGCCGGTGCCCTCGATCGCCCCGGGCGAGACCGCGACCCTAGTACTGCCGCCAGGCATTGTTAAGCAGCAGGACGCGAATCAGCCCGAGACCTGGTTGACCGTCACGGCGGAGCTGACCGAGGCGACCACCTGGGCCGAGGCGGGCCACCGGATCGCGTGGGGCCAGGTGCGGCTCGACGTACCGGCGGCAGACCAGGCGCGGCACGCAGGCAGCACCTCAGAGGCTGAGGGCGCCAGCGGAGAGGCTCGGCACGCCAGGGCCGAGGCAGTCGGAGAGGGCGGCACAGCCACCGCCGCCGGCATCAGCCTGGGCGAGCTGCCGATCCGCAACCTGCGCCTGGACGTCTGGCGTGCCCAGACGGACAACGACGCGATCCCGGGCGTGACAGACGCTTGGCGAGAGGCCGGCCTGCACCGAGTGCAGCACCGGGTGGTCTCGGAGGGCGTCAAGGACGGCGCCTGGGAGGTAGTCACCCGTACTGCGCCGCCCGCGCTGCAGTGGGGTCTAGTGGCCACCTGGCGCTTCACCCACGTCGCAGAGGGCTCGCTCGGCCTGGATCTCTCCATCGAGCCTGAAGGCCAGTTCCCGGCGACCCTGCCGCGACTGGGCATCACCTTCGAGCTGCCGCGGGTCGACACGGTCGAGTGGTTCGGTACCGGACCCAGCGAGGCATACGTCGACACCCGCGCCGCCGCTGCCGTCGGCAAGTACTCCGCGACCGTCGACGAGCTCCAGACGCCGTACGTGCGCCCCCAGGAGAACGGTCACCACCTCGACACCCGCTGGGCAGTCGTCGGCCCCCTCCGCATCGAGGCGACTCCGACCCTGTTCGGCCTGACCGTCCGCAACTGGACCACCTCAGCCCTGGAGTCCGCCAAGCACGCCCCTGACCTGGTCGCCACCGACACGACGTACGTCACCGTCGACCTCGCCCAGGCCGGCATCGGCTCCAACTCCTGCGGCCCGGCCCTACCTGACAAGTACAAGCTCCCAACGGCCCCAGCCACGCTGTCGGTGAAATTCAGCAGGTAGAACCCAGCGACACCCGCGAGGCGGCATTTACGCTTTAGCACAACCTTTTCGAGCTCGTAGCCGTCAGGTAGTGCATGACATCCTTGCCTGTTGCCCTCCGTCGATGACGGAGTTTCCCGGCTCTCCCGCGATCGGGCGTTACGACGTCCGGTCCGGGATGGCCAGGGCACTGTTACCGATCTGCGCGGCCATCATGGCGCTGCACGTCGTGTCCGTCGCGGTGCTCAGCCTCGTCCGGCCGGGTCACGGCGTCCTGGTCGAAGTCATGGCACTGCTGAACGCCGCACAGGAGCGCTCGCTGGCGAGTTGGTGGACCTCGACGCTGCTGGCGGCCTGCTGCCTGGCGGCCGTTGCCGCCGCCAGGCTGGCCGATGGCGGCTCCGTCACCGGCTCTGTCACTGGCTCTGTCACCGGCCGGGCCGGGCGGTCCTGGCTGGTGCTGGCCGTCGTCTTCGCGCTGCTCTCTCTCGACGAGGTCGTCTCGTTGCACGAACGCGGCGCCAAGTTCACCGCCGCCGTGGTCGACAACGGCTCGCTGCTGGGGCGCCTGGGGTGGACGATCCCGGCCGCCGCGGTCCTGGTGCTGTCGCTCCTCGTGCTGGTTCCCGCGTTCCGGGCCATCCCCGCCCGGCCCCGCGTCGTCATCCTGGCCGGCCTCGCCACGTCGATCGCGGGAGCGCTGGGCATGGAGGTCGTGAACGTCCTGCTCACCAGGGCGGGCGCCCGGTACCTGTGGCGGCACCTGGCGATGGCCGTCGAGGAGACGGCGGAGATGGTCGGCGTGGTGATCGTCCTGCTCGGCGTCCTGACCGCCGTGCGGGTGCGCTGGGCCGAGCGCCAGTTGACCGTGAACTACGACGCCGGGCGCTGACCCGGCCGACAGACGCTGACCCGCCGGCGAACGCCGTCGAAGTCACGGTCCGCGTCCGGGTTGTCCACGCACCCGACTAGGCTTCGTGTCGTGCCGGAGGTGTATGACCCGCTGACTGATCCTGCACCGGCGCACGATCTGCGCGCGGTGTTGCGCATCCGGGCGTTTCGGCGGCTGTGGATCGCGTTCGGGCTGTCCAGTCTCGGGGACTGGATCGGGCTGCTGGCGCTGACCGCGATGGCCAAGTCCTTCGCGGGGGACGACTACCAGGCGGCCAACTTCGCGATCGGCGGGGTGCTGTTCCTGCGGGTGCTGCCGGCGCTGGTGATGGGCCCGGTGGCCGGCTGGGTCGCGGACCGGCTGGACCGGCGCTGGACGATGATCCTCGGCGACCTGATCCGGGCCGCCTTCTTCGTCAGCATCCCGATCGTCGGCACCCTGACCTGGGTGCTGGTGGCCACCGTGCTGATCGAGATCGTCAGCCTCATCTGGGGGCCGGCGAAGGACGCCAGTGTGCCCAACCTGGTCCCGCGGCACCGCCTCGAGGCGGCGAACCAGCTCAGCCTCGTCACGACGTACGGGAGTGCGCTGCCGGCCGCCGTCATCTTCACCGCGATCACGCTGGCGGCCCGCGGCCTCGGCGACTTCGCCATCGACCTGGCGGTCTACGTGAACGCCGCCACCTTCTTCATCTCCGGCCTGGCGATCGTGTCGGTGTCCGAGATCGGCCGGGCCGGCGGCCACGAGCACGAGGAACACCCGACCCTGTGGCGCACCATGGTCGAAGGCTGGTCCTACGTCACCGGTACTCCGGTCGTCCGCGGCCTGGTGGTCGGCATCTCCGGCGCGTTCGCGGCCGGTGCGGTCGTGATCGGGCTCGGCCGGACCTACGTGGAGGACCTGGACGCGGGCGACCCGGGGTACGGCGTGCTGTTCGGCGCCGTTTTCGCGGGTCTGGCGCTCGGGATGGGGTTCGCGCCCCGGCTGTTCTCCGGGCTGTCGCGGCGCAGGTTGTTCAGCGCAGGGCTGGTCGGTTCGGGGATCGGGCTGGCAGGGCTCGCGCTGATCCAGCAGATCGAGATCGCCACGATGATCGCGGTCGTGCTCGGCTTCTGCGCCGGCGCCTCCTGGGTCTCGGGATACACGCTGCTCGGGCTGGAGGTGCCGGACAACGTCCGCGGCCGGACGTTCGCGTTCGTGCAGTCCGCGGTCCGGACCGTGCTCGCGGTGACCCTGGCGGTGGCGCCGTTCGTGGCCGGGGCGATCGGCCGGCGCACCCTGTCGGTGGGCGACCGGTCCATCACCTACAACGGTGCCGCGATGACGATGCTGATCGCGGCCGTCCTGGCCGGCGTGATCGGGCTGATCGCCTGGCGGCAGATGGACGACCGGCCGGGCGTGCCGTTCTGGCGTGACCTGCGCCGCAGCTTCGGCAAGACTCCGGGTGTGTATCCGACCACCGGCCTGTTCATCGCGCTCGAAGGCGGCGAGGGAGCGGGCAAGTCGACCCAGTCGGCGTTGCTGATCAGTTGGCTGAAGGAGCAGGGCCAGCAGGTGCTGCTCACCCGCGAGCCGGGCGCGACCGATCTCGGCAAGACGCTGCGCCAGATCGTGCTCGACCCGGCGACCGGCGACATCTCGCACCGCGCCGAGGCGCTGCTGTACGCGGCGGACAAGGCCGAGCACGTGGACTCGGTGATCAAGCCCGCGCTGAAGTCCGGCACCGTCGTGATCACCGACCGGTATGTCGACTCCGCGCTGGCCTACCAGGGGTCGGGCCGGGATCTGGACCTCGACGACGTCGAGCGGGTGAATCGCTGGGCCACGGACGACCTGCGGCCGAATCTGACGATTCTGCTGGATCTGCCGCCTAAGCGTGGGCTCGGCCGGTTCGAGGAGC
The DNA here is from genome assembly GCF_039530625.1 of Kribbella sancticallisti. Lineage (NCBI taxonomy): Bacteria > Bacillati > Actinomycetota > Actinomycetes > Propionibacteriales > Kribbellaceae > Kribbella > Kribbella sancticallisti. The sequence goes on from NZ_BAAAOS010000037.1 coordinate 169,672, forward strand.
GGGACCGGATCGAGGCGCAGTCGGCGGACTTCCATGAGCGCGTCCGGACCGCGTTCTTGGAGTTGGCCGCCGCTGAGCCGCAGCACTATCTGGTGCTCGACGCGACGCAGGACCGCGAGGTGATCGCGGCGCAGATCCAGGCCCGCTTGCTGCCGATGTTGCCGAAGGTGGGGTAGGACGTGTCTGTTTGGGACGACCTGGTCGGGCAGGAGCCGGCGGTCGCAGTATTGCGGAGGGCTGTGGCCGGCGCGTCTGCACGGCTGAGAGGTGAGAGCGGCGCGGCGACAGCCGGGATGACGCATGCCTGGTTGATCACTGGTCCGCCCGGGTCGGGGCGGTCGAACGCGGGCCGGGCGTTCGCAGCCGCTCTGGAATGTCTCAACGACGGCTGTGGCGAGTGCGCCGTCTGTCGTACTGCGCTGAACGGGGCGCACCCGGATGTTTCGCTGATCCGCACCGAGTTGCTGTCGATCCGGGTGGGGGAGATCCGGGAGTTGGTTCGCCGGGCCGCGATGAGCCCGACGCAGGGGCGTTGGCAGGTGATGGTCGTCGAGGACGCGGATCGCCTCACCGAGCAGGCCGCGGACGCGCTGCTGAAGAGCATCGAGGAGCCCGCTCCCCGGACGGTGTGGGTGTTGTGCGCGCCGACGGTCGAGGACGTCGTGCCGACGATCCGCTCCCGCTGCCGCCTGCTCGTACTGCGTACGCCGCCGGTGGCTGCGGTCGCGGAGATGCTGACCGTCAAGGCTGGGGTTGAGCCGGAGTTGGCGGGCTTCGCGGCGCGGGCCGCTCAGGGGCATATCGGCCGGGCCAAGGCGCTTGCTCGGGACGAGCAGGTCCGCAGCCGTCGTACGAGGGTGCTGGAGGTTCCGTTCGAGTTGCGGGATATCGGCGCTTGCCTGAACGCGGCGCAGCGACTTGTCGACGCGGCGAAGGAAGAAGCCAAGGCCAGCGCGGCGCAGGTCGACGAGCGGGAGCGGACCGAGCTCGAGCAGGCGCTCGGGGTGGGCACGAAAGGCGCCAAACCACGCGAGGCTGCCGCAGCGGTGAAGGATCTCGAGGAGCAGCAGAAGGCCCGCGCCAAACGCTGGGAACGTGACGTGCTCGACCGGTCGCTGGTCGATTTGATGGCGCTCTACCGCGATGTTCTGGTTCTCCAGACCGCCCCCGGTACCGAGTTGATCAACGCCGAACTCCACCAGGACCTCGCGCAGTTGGCGACCCGCACCACCCCCGAACAAACCATCCGCCGAATCGACGCCCTGGCCGGCTGCCGAGAGGCCATCGAAACCAACGTCGCCCCCCTCCTGGCCCTGGAAGCCCTGACAATCGCCCTCTTCGAAGGCTGAACCAGTCACCCACCCGCCCCGTGGTGAGGGTCAACGGGTGAGATTGGTGTCTGTGGAGCGGACGCGGGTGTAACGCGGGGGTGGGTCTGGCCGATGTCTGGGTGCTAGGGCGCGCCGGCCGGCGCGGAGAGTTCGAAGGATGTCTGTTGACCCAACCGCCGCTGCCGATCCAGCCTGCGCGGACTCCGCTCCCGTCGGCTGAGTCCTGGTTGGAGGGTGTACCGACGCCTGCGGAACGTCGGCTGGATCGCTATGCCGTGGCGGCGTTCGTCGTGAGTCTCCCGGGCCTGGTGCCGTTCGCCGCGGTGCTGGCGCTGGTCGCGTTCCCGCGGATCCGCAAGTCCGGCGCCCGCGGTCGCGGGCTGGCGATCGGTGCGCTGGCGATCAGTTGCTGCTGGGTGATCGCGATCGGCGTCGCCGCCGCCCTCGGCCTGTACGGCGAACGCAAGGCCGGCATCGGCCGGACGGTCGCGATCGCCGAGGTGCACGTCCAGCAGTGCTTCGACGCGGACCTGAATGTCGCCACCCTGCGTGTGGTCCGGATCGCCGACTGTGCCGTTCCCCACACCGGCGAGGCCTACGCGAAGGTCAGGGCGACCTTGACCGGGCTGACCGCCGAGCAGACCAGCACTGTCGCCACCCAGCAGTGCGCGACCGCCTTCCAGGCCTTCGTCGGCAAGGCATACGAGAGGTCCGAACTGGACATGTACTACGTCGTCCTGGAAGATCATGCTGTTGCTGATGGCAACGTGCTGTGCATGGTCGGCACGCCCCGCGAGAAGTTGTCCGGTTCCATGCGCGGATCTCAGCGCTAGCGTCCGGGGGAGACCAGCTGTGAGTTACCCGCCACTACCGCCGGGAGCGGACCCGAATCGGCCGCAGGACACGCCTCGGGCTTTCCCGAACTACGGCCGCCCGGAGCAACCACCGCCGCCGTACCAGCAACCGCCCCAGCAGCAGAACCCGTACCAGCAGAACCCGTGCAGCCAGCAACAGGCGCCGTACGGGCAGCAACAGAACCCGTACCAGCCGCCGCCGCAGCCGCAGTATCAGGCGCCGCCGCAGCCCCCGGTCTATCCGCCGCCGCAGGCGCAGTTCGGGTATGGCTACGGCTACCCGGGCGACTCGTACAACAAGACGAACGGTCTGGCGACCGCGGCGCTCGTCACCGGCCTGGCCGGCATCCTGTTCGCGATCACCGCGCCCGTGGCGGTCGGCCTCGGTATCGCCGCGCTCGTCCAGATCAAGCGGCGCAAGGAGGGCGGCGCCGGGCAGGCGATCGCCGGTCTGGTCGTCGGTGGGGTCGTCACGCTCGCCTGGGCCGGGTTCATCGCGCTCGGGGTGATCGTCGGTCTCAACTCCGATGACTACCAGAGCGAACCGCCGCCGACGTACTCGAACACGACGTACGTCGACGAACTCGCCGTCGGGGAATGCTTCGACGACGCCGGCGAAGAGGACGAGGTACTGCGCCGCCCGTGCTCGGTGCCGCACGACGGGGAACTGGTCTCCAACGTCACCCTGCCGTCCGGCCCGTACCCGGGCGATCGCAAGACGGAGGACACCGCGAGGGCCCGGTGCGACGCCGAATTCGGCAAGTACATCGGCAACACCGTGGGCAAGTCCGAGCTCAGATCCAGCTACTGGTACCCCGACGAGGACTACTGGTCCCGAGGCGATCGACTGGTCGTCTGCGCGGCGTACGGGCCCAGGAATGAGCCGCTCACCGGCACAGTCAAGGACTCCAAGCGCTAGTCGGCACGCAGAGGGTATGCCCTAGTCTGGCCGCGTGGGCATGGTGATGGCGGTGTCGTTCGAGCGCTACGGGCGGCTCTACTACCTGGACCCCGGCCCGCACAGACCGCGGGTCGGGGACAAAGTGCTGGTCCCGACCGATGACGGTCCGGAGGTCGCCGAATGCGTCTGGGCGCCGCAGTACGTCACCGAGGAGATCGGTGGGCTGCCGCTGTGTGAGGGCGTCGCGACCGCGGCCGATCTGCAGCGGGACGAGCAGAACCGGCAGCGCCGGGCCGACGCGCGGCTGACCGCCAAGCGGCTGATCCGTGAGCACGGGCTGCCGATGAAGGTGGTCGGCATCGACTTCGTGGACCGCCGGCCGGACGTCGACCAGTTGGTGATCATCTACTTCTCCGCGCCGCATCGGGTGGATTTCCGTGAACTGGTCCGGGATCTCGCCCGCGGGCTGCGCGCCCGGATCGAACTGCGGCAGGTGGGCGCGCGGGACGAGGCGCGGTTGCAGGGCGGGATCGGGCCGTGCGGGCGGGATCTGTGCTGCGCGACGTTCTTGAAGGACTTCGAGCCGGTGTCGGTCCGGATGGCGAAGGATCAGGATCTGCCGCTCAATCCGCTGAAGATCTCCGGCGCGTGTGGACGGCTGATGTGCTGCCTGAAGTACGAGCACCCGCTGTATCAGGAGTTCAACGCGAAGGCCCCGGCGACCGGTACTGCGGTCGAGACGCCGGCGGGTGATGGGGTCGTCGTCGGACACAACGTTCCGAGCGACACCGTCGTAGTCCGCCTCGCCGCCTCGGGTCGCCGCTGCGCCTGCAGCCGAGCAGACGTCTGCTCGCCCCGCCAGCAGTACGAGGCCTCCGACACCACCACCCCGGACGCTCCTCTCCCCGAGTCCCTCGCCGAGCCCCAACTCCGCGAAGAACTAGACCAGGCGAGAAGGGCGGAGTCAGTCCCGCCCGAGCCGCCGACCTCCGCCCGCGCGGCAGGACCCGCAACTGGCGATCCGGCGCAGCAAAACCGGCAAGGTGCGCAGTCGGCAGCTGAGTCGACTGCGCTGCCGGAGGCAGCGGCACCGGAAGCTGCTGAGCAGGCGGAGCCCGCAGGCCGCCCACGGCGGAAGCCGCGGCGGCGCCGACGCCTCAGCCACGCCGCGAGCGACGACCCGGCCTCGGCCGTAGGCGAGGCGGCCGAAGGCGCCCCCGCGGAAGCTGCCGTGAGTGAGGGTGCGCAAAGCACCGCCTCGGGTGAAGGTGCGCCAGGGAATGCCGGGGGGCAGGACAGCGGAGTACCGGACGACAGCACGGGAGACGGTTCGTAGTGAAGATTCGCAAGGCGGCCGTGGTGCTGGTTGGGGTGGCGGTGCTGGTCAGTTCGTGTGGGGTGGCCAGTCGGGCGCAGGATGCTGATGGGTCAGGCGCGACGCAGCCGAGTGCCGGTGGCACCAAGGGGCCGGCCGGGCCGGTGCCGGCGGGGCTGGAGAAGTTCTACCAGCAGCAGCCGGACTGGGAGCGGTGTGGCTCAGGGCAGATGTGCACCACCATCACCGTCCCGCTGGACTACGACCAGCCGACCGGCAAGACGATCGAATTGCGCGCCCGCAAGGTCCCGGCCCGGGACCGGACCGGCAAGATCGGCACGCTGTTCATCAACCCGGGCGGGCCGGGTGCCTCCGGTCAGAAGTACGCGGCGGCGGCCGCGTTCGCGCTCGGTGCGCCGTTGCTGCGGAAGTTCGACGTGATCGGCTGGGATCCGCGCGGTGTCGGCGACTCGACACCGGTGCGCTGCCTCGACACCGAGCAGATGGACACGTTCATCGCCACCGACGGCAGCCCGGACGACGACGCGGAGATCACCGAGCTGAACGCCGTCGCCAAGAGCATGGCGGACGGCTGCGAGCAGCGTTCCGGCGATCTGCTGGCGCATGTCTCCACCAAGGACGCGGCCCGCGACATCGACGTACTGCGGGGAATCGTCGGCGACAGCGAGCTCTACTACCTCGGCAAGTCCTACGGCACCCTGCTCGGCGCGACGTACGCGGAACTGTTTCCCAAGAACGTCGGCCGGCTGGTCCTGGACGGCGCGGTGGATCCCTCGAACACGTCCGAGGAGAACAACATCGCCCAGGCGAAGGGGTTCGACGCCGCGCTGGACGCCTTCGCCGACGACTGCGCCCAGCGGGCCTGCCGGCTGGGCAGCAGCAAGGCCGAGGTGCTCGCCAAGATCGACAAGCTGATCGACGACAGTGACGCGAATCCGCTGCCGGGCGACGGCAAGCGCACCGTCTCGCAGGCGCTGGTCGTGCTCGGCGTGATCTTCCCGCTCTACCTGAAGGACTACTGGCCCCGGCTCGAGGACGCGGTGCTCGACGGGCTGAGCGGGAAGGGTGCCCGGCTGCTCGCGCTGGCCGACGAGTACACCAACCGCACGCCGCGCGGCTACTCGGACAACGCGGGCGAGGCGATCTACGCGGTGAACTGCCTCGACCGTCCCGACATCACCTCGATCGCGCAGGCGAAGGCGGCGGAGCCGAAGTTCACGGCGGAGTCGCCGCGGTTCGGGACGTTCCTGCTCTGGGGCTCGCTCCCGTGCGCGAACTGGCCGGTGAAGCCGACGGACAAGCCGCACGTGATCAAGGCCGCCGGCGCCAAGCCGATCGTGGTGGTCGGAACCACCCGCGACCCGGCGACGCCGTACGACTGGGCCGTCGGGCTGGCCGGGCAACTGGAGAGCGGCGTACTGATCACCCGCGACGGTGACGGCCACACGGGCTACCACGAGGGCAACTCGTGCGTCGATGACGCCGTCGAGGCCTACTTCCTGAAGGGAACCGCGCCCACCAGCGACATCAAGTGCTGATCAGCTGGGCCGATTGTCGTTGGTGCCGGAGAGTTGCAGGGTGTCGGTGGCACGCTCCAGGACGGCGCGGAGGCCCGCCTCGTCCTGAGGCCGGCCGCCGACGGTGATCTCCACCGCGGTGCGCTTGCCGCCGTCCGCCGGGATCCAGCGGGACAGGCCCATTCGCGGGCCGCGGACCTTGTCGACGTAGGTGTAGATGAGGGTGCCGTTGTCGCGGCTGATCACGGTGAGGTCCTGCTCGTCGATGCTCTTGGCGCGGGCCTCGACCTGCTCGTCGGGAGTCTGCTTGCTGCCGCGCGCGTCGAACCGCAACTGCCAGACGCCGGTGGGATCGAGGAACCGCGGCCTGGTCCCCTCCTGCGTGCTCTTCCAGCCCGTCGGCACGTCGGCCGTGACCGGGTCGTCCTCGGAGCCGAAGGTCTGCGAGGTGTACTGCAGCGCATCGGCCTGGAGACCGTCACCGGCACTGGGCGTCGGCGTGGGCTGGCTGTTGGCCACGTTGGGCGAGGCGGCGGGCGCCTCATCGCGGTTGATCGCCAGAACGGTGCCGAAGACGGCAACACCCACGGTCATTCCCGCAAGTGTCGCCAGCAGCGCCTGGTGCCTGGGCGTGAGCATCCCGACCTCGCTTCCAGTTCTCGGTCGCGGTTCGATTATCAGGTACGAAGGGGGCGCGGACGAAACCCGGCGTACGCTGACCCGCTGTGGAGATGGACGAGGCACTGCGCCGGTACGACGCGGGCGAGGCCGGCCGGGCGGATCTCAAGCTGCTGGTGAAGGAGTTGCTGAAGCTGCTGGTGGCGAAGGCGCCCGGGCACGCGGTCGAAGTACGGGTCCCGCCGTACGGCGCGGTCCAGGCGATCGAGGGCCCGCGCCACACCCGCGGTACTCCGGGCGCGGTGATCGAGATGCCCGCCGAGATGTGGATCGACCTGGCGCTGGGCCGAACCACCTGGGCGGAAGCTCGCGCCACCGGCAAGGTCCGCGCGTCGGGTGAACGCACGGACCTCACCGCACTGCTGCCGTTGCTGAAGCTCTGACGACCGCAGGCTGAAAACAGGTTCGTCCTGGGCTGACACCGATGTCACTATGAGCCGGTGGCAACAAGTCTCCGTACCAGGCTGGCGCGGCTGAGGGTCGATCTGACCCCGTGGCGCGGTTCTCGCGACTTCCGGATCCTGGTGATCGCCGGCTCGGTGTTCTTCCTCGGCGGCATGGTCGGTTATGTCGCGCTGCCGTTCCAGCTTTACCAGTTGACCCACTCGAACTTCGCGGTCGGCGCGATGGGCCTGGTGACGATCGTCCCGCTGGTCGTCTTCGGCCTGTACGGCGGCGCGCTGGCCGACCACGTGGATCGCCGGAAGATGCTGATCGGGACCGGGATCGCCCAGGCGCTGATCTGCGCCGTGCTCCTCGGCAACACCCTGCTCGACAACCCGCAGGTGTGGCTCATCTACGTCTGCGGCGGCCTGAACGCGATCGCCTCGTCGCTGCAGCGGCCCAGCCGGGAGGCGTTGTTCCCGCGGGTGGTCCGGCACGAGGAGATGCCCGCCGCGGTGACGCTGAACTCCCTCACGCTGCAGGTCGGCCAGCTCGCCGGACCCGCGCTGGGCGGAGTACTGGTCGGCACCGCCGGAGTGACCTGGGCGTTCGCGGTGGAACTGGCCGGGCTCGTGGTCGCCACCCTGCTCTACTTCCGCCTCAGGTCGTACAAGCCGGCCGAGCATGCCACGCCGCCCAGCCTGCGGGCGATCGGCGAGGGCATCAGCTACGCCTTCCGTCGCCGGGACCTGCTGGGCACCTATGCGGTCGACATGGTCGGGATGTTCCTGGCGATGCCGATCGTGCTGTTCCCGGCGTTCGCGACCGAAGTACTGAAAGAACCGAAGCTGCTCGGGCTGCTCTACAGCGCGGAGGCGATCGGCGCGATGCTCGCCACCCTGACCAGCGGCTGGGCGCGGAGGGTGCACCACCACGGCCGGGCGGTGGTGCTGGCGACCATCATCTGGGGCGCCTCGGTCGGGATCGCCGGGCTGGCGCCGAACATCTGGTTCGCGATCGCCTTCTTCGCCGTCGCGGGCGGCGCGGACATGATCTCCGGCCTGTTCCGCGCGGTGATCTGGAACCAGACCATCCCGGACGAGATGCGCGGCCGGCTCGCGGGCATCGAGATGCTCTCGTACTCGCTGGGCCCGCTCGGCGGCCAGACCCGCTCCGGCCTGGTGGCCGACCTGACCAGCGTCCGTACGTCGATCGTCAGCGGCGGCGTGCTCTGCGTCGTGGGCGTGGTCGGCACCTCCATCTGGCTTCGCGACTTCTGGCGGTACGACGCCCGCACCGACGAGCACGCCGTCCGGGAGCGCGACCTACGCGCCGGAGTACAGCCGATGGCGTAGCGGGGTGCAGCCGACGGCGAAGCTGGGTACTGGCGTTCCGACACGGGGGCACTAGCTGAAGGAGCGCCATGACCACCATCGCTGAGCTGCTCGTGGAATCGCTCGCCGAGCACGGGGTCACCTCGGTCTGGGGTGTCGTCGGCGACGCGCTCAATCCGGTCACCGACGCGATCCGCCGAGAGGACCGGATCGAGTGGATCGGCGTCCGGCACGAGGAGGCGGGAGCCTTCGCCGCCGGCGCCCAGGCCTCGCTGAGCGGCCGGCTCGGCGTCTGCATGGGCACGGTCGGGCCCGGCGCGATCCACCTCCTCAACGGGCTGTACGACGCCGCGAAGTCCCGGGTCCCGGTGCTCGCGATCTGCGGCCAGGTCCCGCGTGAGGAGATCGGCAGCGACTTCTTCCAGGAAGTGGACAACGACGCCTTGTTCGCGGACGTCGCCGTGTTCTCCGAGACCGTCAGCACGGTCGAGCAGGCGCCGGGACTCATCGAGCAGGCCGTGAACGCGGCGCTGGCCGAGCGCGGTGTCGCCGTGCTCTCGATTCCCGGCGATGTCGGCGGACTCGAAGTACCGAAGGGCACCCCGGTGCCGAAGTTCCTCGAGCCCGCGTCGCACACGGTGCCCGATCCGGCCGAGCTCGAACGGGTCGCGGCGGTGCTGAACGCGGCGGAGAACATCACGCTGCTGGTGGGCACGGGCGCCGGGGAGGCAATCGCCGAGGTGCAGCAACTGGCGACCACCCTGGCAGCGCCGGTGGTGCTCACCCTGAAGGCGAAGGAGGGCTTCGAGGAGCGCCTGCCGCAGGAGGTCGGTCAGTCCGGTCTGCTCGGCAACCACGCGACCAAGGTGGCGTTCGACGGCTGCGACGTGCTGTTCCTGGTCGGCACCGACTTCCCGTACCGCGAGTTCCTGCCGGCCGGGAAGACCGTCGTACAGCTGGATCTGCGCGGGGAGCACATCGGGCGGCGGATCGCGGTCGACCACGCCCTCGTCGGGCATGCCCGGCCGACGCTCACGCAACTGCTGCCGTTGCTCCAGCAGAAGACCGGCACGGGCCATCTCGACAAGGCCAGAGAGGTGTACTCCGCCTGGCGGGAGCGGCAGCAGCAGTTCACCGATCCGAAGTTCGACCGGAAACCCAAGGGCCTGCTGCGGCGCAGGGTGGACAACCCGGACGCGCGGATCCGGCCCGAGTTGCTGGCGGCGGCGATCGACCGGCATGCGGCCGACAACGCGGTCTTCACCAGCGACACCGGGATGTCGACGGTCTGGCTGGCCCGGTACCTGCGGATGCGGGGCGACCGGCGGGTGGTCGGGTCGTACAACCTCGGCTCGATGGCGAACGCGATGCCGCAGGCGCTCGGCCTGGCCGCGCTGGACCGGGAGCGGCAGGTGATCGCATTGTGCGGTGACGGTGGCCTGTCGATGCTGCTGGGCGACCTGATCACGGCGGTCTCGTACGAGCTGCCGGTGAAGCTGGTGGTGTTCAACAACGAGCGGCTCGGCATGGTGAAGCTGGAGATGGAGCAGGTCGGGCTGCCGGAGTACGGGACGAAGCTGCAGAACCCGAACTTCGCCGCGGTCGCTACCGCGATGGGTCTGGTGGGGATCCGGGTCACGAAGCCGGATGAGGTCGACAGTGCGGTGCAGCGCGCACTAGCCTCGCCGGGCCCGGTCCTGCTCGACGTACTGACCAATGCCGACGAGGTGGCGCTCCCACCCCAGCCAACCCTCACCCAGGGGTGGGGCTTCGCCATCGCCAAGTCAAAGGAGTTCCTGGAGAGCAGGGAGCACTAGTCTGGGTCACCATGCGTACCCGTTCGGTAGTAGCTCTCATCGGTAGTGCCGCTCTGCTGGCCGGGTGTAGCGGTCCGGCGGGAGAGGATGCGCCGAGCGTGCCGCCGCTGGTATCAGTCAGTACGCCGCCGCCGTCGGAGACCCCGACGCCGACAGAGACCCCGAGCAGCCCGCCCACCGCGAAGGTGGCGGACACCCTGTGCACGCGGGTGAACCAGAACCTGGTGCAGACGACTCTGGCCGCGCCGGTGGTGCAGATCCAGCCGAAGGGCGTGCCTGCGGAGTTCGGCCTGCCCGCGACGTACGACGTCTGCCAGTTGGGTCTCAGTACGAGCCCCAACGGCCCCGTACTGCGGATCGGCGTCTCCGTGCTCCCCGCGACTCCCGCGACGCTGGGGGCAGTGCGGAAGGCGTACGACGCCACCAAGTCGGAGCCGGTCAAGCCTGTGGAGCTCGGGCAGGCCGGTTTCGGTACAAGCAAGTTCGTGGTGTTCCTGCTGGACGGCAAGGTCTACAAGGTCAGCGGACCAGCTGCCACGCTCGCGAAGTACGTAGTCCTGGGGAATGAGGTTCTGCAGCAGGTGCCGGGGTTGCCGGACGCGGCACCACTGATTACCCGCCCGGACTGCGAGCGCGGATCCTCCAAGGCGGACAAGGTGCTCGGCGCGCCTGCCATGGTCCGCCGGGACAGCGAGACCGCGGTCGGCGACCTGGTCTGCGGCTGGGTGACGGCGACCGGCGTGCTCTACACCGGCGTACGGCGGGTCGCCGACGCCGAGGCGGTGATCGCCCCCGTGCGGAAGGCTCCGACCTCGGAGTCGGTCCCGCTGGGTGACGAGGGCTACGTCGACACCGCGACCGGCCGCGGCATCATCCGCGTCGGCACGGACAAGATCGTCGATCTGGTCCCGCTGCCCGCCGGCAAGGCCGACAAGGACGACATGGTCGCGTTCGCTCTCGCGATGTCGCCGCTCTACACCCGCTAGCTGTACTCGGTCAGGACAGCTAGCCGGACCCGGCGATGCGAACGCGTCGCAGCTGGGTTACGGTGACCGCGCCGTGGTGTTCGGGAAGCCGGTGCGATACCGGCGCGGCCCTCGCCACTGTGTTCGGGAAGTCCGCAGGCCGTTCCCTCTGGGAGACCACTGGTCAGTTCTGACTGGGAAGGTCAGGTCGGCGGACGCTGTTCCCGTCAGCCAGGAGACCGGCCACGGCGTGTCACCCGTCCACGAGGTGTTGGAGGCGCGCGTGAAAGCGCTGGCTGCTGCTGTCGTTGTCCTGTCCCTGCTCTCCGGTTGCGGCGGGTCCGCCACCGCCGGTCCGAGCGCTGATGCCGTCACCGTGAAGAACTGCGGCCTCGACGTGACCGTCGACGGCCCGCCGAAGCGGGTGTTCGCGGCGTACCAGCCGGCCATCGAGATGGCGCACGCGCTGGGCATCTCGGACCGCCTGGTCGGTACGGCGTACCTGGACGCGGAGGTGCTGCCGGAGTACGCGGCGGCCCAGCGGGACCCGAAGTATTACCAGAACCTGCCGAGCCGGGAAGAACTGCTCAGCCAGAACCCCGACTTCGTGCTGTCCGGGTTCAACGACGTGTTCAGCGCGAGTGGGAGCGATTCGAGTTTCGGCAGCCGGAAGAGCCTGTCGGACCTGGGCGTGCGGACCTGGATCTTCAGCCCGCTCTGCCCGACCGCGGACGGCAAGGGCGACGAGGCGATCGACCCGGCGACCGTCTCGATGGACAACGTGTACGCCGACCTGCGCGACCTCGGCGAACTCTTCGGTGCCGGGGACAAGGCCGAGGCGGTGATCGCCGACCAGAAGAAGCGGATCGCCGCCGTCGAGGCGAAGGTGAGCAGCGCGGACAAGCCGACCGTGGCGATCCTGCGGCCCGGTCTCGAAGGGGGCGGCGTGACGGTGTCGGGCGGACCCGACTTCGGCACGGTGCTGATCCGGCAGGCCGGCGGGGTGAACGCGTTCGCCGACCTGACCTCGAAGCGCAACGTGAAGATCAGCGTCGAGGAGTTCATCAAGCGCGACCCCGACTACATCCTGATCAGCGGTTGCTGCGACGCCACCCTGACCGAGGCGCAGGTCCAGCCGGAGGTGCGGAAACTGTTGACCAACCCGGCCTACGCGAATCTCAAGGCAGTGCAGAACAAGCACGTCGTCCCGTGGCTGTTCGCGCACCACTCGGCCGGCGTCCGCGGCGCCCACTCGACCGAGTTGATTGCCAAGATCATCCATCCCGACCTGGTCAAGTGAGGTCCGAGCCGGCCCTGTTGCGGTGCGGCGGATCGCGGACGGCCGGGCTGGTCCTGGCCGTCGTCGTACTGCTCGCGGCCTTCCTGCTGTCGCTGCTGGCGGGCAACCAGTGGTTCGGGCCGCATGACGTGTACGTCGCCGCCGCGGACTTCACCGGATCCGACACCGATCGGGTGATCCGCTACCTGCGCTTCCCCCGCACAGCGGCCGGGCTGCTGGCTGGGATCGCGCTGGGGTTGTCGGGCGCCGTGATGCAGGGGATCACCCGCAATCCCCTGGCCGATCCGGGCATCCTCGGCGTCAACGCCGGCGCCGCGCTCGGGGTGGTGGCCGCGATCGGGCTGCTGGGCGTGCGGTCGCTGACCGGCTATGTCTGGTTCGCGATGGGCGGCGCCTTGATCGCGACGATGGTGGTCTACCTGGTCGGCTCGGTCGGCCGAGGTGGTGCCACTCCGGTGAAGCTTGCCCTTGCCGGTGCCGCGCTCTCGGCACTGCTCGGTTCGGTGACCTCGGCGATCACCTTGCTGGATCTGTCCACCCTGAACGAGTTCCGCTTCTGGGTGGTCGGGTCCTTGACCATGGCCACCGGCGGAGTGGTTGCCCAGAGCATTCCTTTCCTTGCCGTCGGCACCCTTCTGGCGCTGGTCCTCGGCCGCTCGCTGAACCAGATCGCTCTCGGCGAGGAACTCGCCTCCACGCTCGGCACCCGGGTCGGAGTGGTCCGCGTCCTGGCCGGCCTCGCGATCGTCCTGCTGGCCGGTACCGCGACCGCGATGGCCGGGCCGATCGCCTTCGTCGGACTCGCCGTGCCGCATGTCGCACGCGCCCTGGTCGGCGCCGACTACCGCGGGATCCTGCCGTGGTCCCTGGTCCTCGCGCCGACGATGCTGCTACTGGCCGACGTGCTCGGCCGGTGGGTGGCACGACCGGACGAGCTTCAGGTCGGCATCATCACCGCGCTGATCGGAGCGCCGCTGTTCATCGCGTTGGTCCGCCGCCGCAAGTTGGCCGAGCTGTGAAGGCGCTGAGAATCGGCCCGTTCTCCACCAGGGTGGACCTGACCGGCGTCGTGGTGACGCTGATCGCTCTGCTAGTCACCTTGGTGATCGCCGCGGTGTCACTGACGATGGGGGACTACGAGATTCCGTTGGCGCAGGTGCTCGACACCCTGGCCGGCAACGGATCCCTGATCATGACGGACGTGGTGGTGAACAACCGGCTGCCGCGGGTGCTGGTGGCGATCGGGGTCGGCCTCGCGTTCGGGATCTCGGGAGCGATCTTCCAGCGGCTCGCGCGCAACCCGCTGGTCAGCCCGGACCTGATCGGGATCAACGCCGGCGCGGCGCTGGCCGCGGTACTGATGATCACTGTGTTCGGCAGTGCGACCGATTGGCTGCCGGCCGGTGCGTTGGCCGGGTCGTTGCTGACAGCGATCACTGTCTATCTGCTGTCCTACCGAAGGGGCGTGGCGGGCTATCGGTTGGTGCTGGTCGGGATCGGGATCACGGCGATGGTCGGCTCGGTCACCACGTACCTGCTCACGCTGGCCGACATCTACACGGCCAAGAGCGCGACGATGTGGCTCGCGGGCAGTCTCGCCGGGCGGGGCTGGCCGCATGTGACCTTGATCGGGGTCAGCGTGCTGGTCCTCGTTCCAGTTGCTCTCGCCTCGTCGCGGCAGTTGCGGTTGCTCGAACTCGGCGACGACCTTGCCCGGACGCTCGCGGGCAGGGTCGAACTGTCGCGTGGCCTGCTGATCGCTGTTGGCGTGGGACTGGCCGCGCTGGCGACCGCTGCTGCCGGGCCGATCGCCTTCGTCGCGTTGGTCGCACCGCAGATCGCCCGGCGACTGGTCGCCGAACGTGTGGCCGGGCTGCTGTCAGCCGGCGCGATCGGGGCGCTGCTGGTGGTCGCGGCCGATCTGCTCGCGCGGGAGATCTTCGCCCCGACCGCGCTGCCGGTCGGGGTGGTCACGGCCTTCGTCGGCGCTCCGTACCTGCTGGTTCTGATGGCCCGCGCGAACCGCGTCGGGCAAGGAGGCTGACATGCCCGTACTGCGTACCGAGAACCTGAGCCTCTCGTACGACGCGACGCCCGTGGTGTCCGGGTTGTCCGTCGAGATCCCGGCCGGGCAGATCACCGTCATCGTCGGCGCCAACGCCTGCGGCAAGTCCACCTTGCTCCGCGGGCTGGCGCGGCTGCTCACTCCGCAGGGCGGCGCGGTCTATCTGGACGAGGTCGACCTGGCCCGGCTGTCCGGTGGTGCGCTGGCGACCAAGCTCGGCATGCTTCCCCAGCAACCGGTCGCGCCGGAGGGGATCACCGTGTCGGACCTGGTCGGGCGCGGGCGGCATCCGCATCAGCGCTGGTTCCGCCAGTGGTCGGAGGACGACGAACGGGTGGTCGCGGCGGCGCTCCAGGCGACGGGCGCGACGGAGTTGGCGGATCGCTCGCTGGACGAGTTGTCCGGTGGTCAGCGGCAGCGGGTGTGGATCGCTCTGGCGCTGGCCCAGGACGCCGAGACGATGCTTCTGGACGAGCCGACGACGTTCCTCGACCTGGCTCACCAATTGGAGATCCTCGACCTGGTCCACGACCTCAACCACGACCGCGGCAAGACCATTGTCCTGGTCCTCCACGACCTCAATCTCGCCGCGCGGTACGCACACCATCTGATCGCGCTGAAGCACGGCAAGGTGGTTGCCGTCGGCACCCCCTCCGAGGTCGTCACCGCCGAGGTGGTCGAGGAGGTCTTCGGCCTGGCCTGTGAGGTCATCACGGACCCGTTGACCGGAACCCCGTTGGTTCTGCCCCGCCCTCGCCGACCTCAGGCTTCGGAGTCGACGCCGGCCGAGCCAACTGGTGGTCGCCGACGCTCAGTTCCGTACTGCCGTCCAGGCTGACCGCGCGGACCTCGAACTGATCACAAGACGGAAATCTATTTCAAGGTCTTCAAGGCGGTGGCGATGGTGGCGATTGCTGTGGTGATTTCGGTGGGAGTGCGGGCGGCGTAGCCGAGGACCAAGCCCGGCGGCTGGGGTTTCTGGGAGTGCCAGGACAGGGGTTGGGTCTTGATGCCTCGTTCCAGTGCTGCCGCCGCCAGGTCCAGGTCGTCGACACCTGACGGGTGGTCGTCGAAGGTGATGGTGAGGTGCAGGCCGGCGGCGGCGCCGTGGACGGTGGCCGTCGGCAGGTGGTTGCTGATGGCATCGATCATGGCGTCGCGCCGGGTCCGGTGCCGCCTGCGGACGTAGCGGAGTTGGCGTTCCAGCTCGCCCGACTCCATCAGTTGCGCGATCACCAGCTGTGGCAGTGCCGCGTTGCCCAGGTCCGCAAGGCGTTTCGCGCCGACCAGAGCCTCCTTGTACTTCGCCGGCGGCAGCATCCAGCCGATCCGCAGGGCGGGGGCGAGTAGTTTTGAGATGCTTCCCGCGTAGATCACCTGCTCGGTCAGCATCGCTCGCAAGGCGGGCACCGGTGGCCGGTCGTAGCGGTGTTCCGCGTCGTAGTCGTCCTCCACGATCAGACCGCCGTCGGCAGCCCATCGCATCAACTCGCGCCGCCGCTCCCCGTCCAGTACTACACCCGTCGGGAACTGGTGTGCGGGAGTCACGAGGACCGCCGGTGCGCCGCTCTCGCGTAAGTCGTCGACGCGGAGTCCGT
Organism: Kribbella sancticallisti; assembly: GCF_039530625.1. NCBI lineage: Bacteria > Bacillati > Actinomycetota > Actinomycetes > Propionibacteriales > Kribbellaceae > Kribbella > Kribbella sancticallisti. The sequence continues at coordinate 185,752 of NZ_BAAAOS010000037.1, forward strand.
CGGTGTCGACCGGGATTGGTGGAGTCTCCATTCCCCACAACTGCAGGTGTTGCCGCGATCCGAGCGACCCGGGGTCCTCGACGGCCAGTTCGGTGATGCCGTCCGCCCGGAGCACCTGCGCGATCAGCCCGAGAGCCTGCGAGACGCCTGCCACGATGATGATGTCGGCTGGGTCGGCCTTGATCCCACGGTTGCGCGCCAGCCAGTTCGCGACGGCCAGCCGGAGCGCCGGAGTACCGGCCGGGTCGCCGTAGCCGAATGCCGACGCCGACAAGTCGGTGAGCACGGTCCGCTCAGCCTTCAACCAAGCCGCCCGCGGAAACGCCGCCAGATCAGGCACACCCGGAGTCAGATCGATATCCGCGGGCAGCGCGCGCATCGCATCGAACACCTCCAACCCCGGCCCCGCCACCACCGCTGCAGCCCCACCTGAGGTGGACGCTGGGTGGGGAGCGCCACCCCCGAACGCCAGGCGCTCCGCCCGGCCCAGGGGTGCGGGTGGGATGCCGACTGGGGCGGCTACGACGATCGTGCCGGCTCGGCCTTGGCCTGAGATGTGGCCGTCTTCGGTTAGGCGTTGGTAGGCCTCGGTGACTACGCCGCGGGAGACCTGGAGTTCGGTGGCCAGCTGGCGGGTGGCGGGGAGTCGGGTGCCGAGGGGGAGGCGGCCGTCGGAGATTGCCTCGCGGAGGCGTTCGGCCAGCCAGTGCGACAGGCCGCCTGGCGGCGCTTCCTCGACCCGGAGTTGGAGGAAGTCGGCACCGGCGGATTTGGACCTGCCAATCTTGGACTGATTGGACCTGTTCACTGGTCCATTGTGACGGCACGTTGGAGATATGGGAACTGACTACGTGCACGGCTACACCGCCGCCGAGACCCGCCGGCTGACGGATCAGGCGAGGACGCTGGCGGACCTGCTGCACGCCGGTACGCAGTACGAGGCGGGGGCGCGGGTGCTCGACGTCGGGTGTGGGGTGGGTGCGCAGACCGTGCGACTCGTCACCGGGAGTCCGGGGATCGAGCTCGTGTCCGTCGACATCTCGGAGGATTCGCTCGCTCAGGCGAAGGCTCGGGTGGCCGCCGAAGCCCCGAACGCGCAAGTGGAGTGGCATCTCGGCGACCTCCTCGACCTGCCGTTCGAGGACGGCTCGTTCGACCACCTCTTCGTCTGCTTCGTCCTCGAGCACCTGCCCGAGCCGCAACAGGCGCTGAAGACTCTGCGCCGGCTGATCCGGCCGGGCGGCACGATCACGTTGATCGAAGGCGATTACGGGTCGGCCTTCTTCCATCCCCGCAGCGACGCGGCGCAGGTGCTGATCGACTGTCTTACCGACCTGCAGGCGCTCGCCGGCGGCGACGCGTTGATCGGTCGCCGGGTGCAACCGTTGCTGGCCGCCGCCGGGTACGCCGACGTGCGCGCCTGGCCGTGCACCGTGTACGCCGACGAGACCCTGCCGCACCTGGTCGACGGGTTCACCCGGAAGACCTTCATCGCGATGGTCGAGTCGGTCCGCGAGCGCTCGATCGCCGCCGGCCTGCGGACGCCCGAGCAGTGGCGTGAAGGCATCCGCGACCTCGAACGCGCCGCGGAACCAGGCGGCACCTTCCACTACACCTTCTTCAAGGCGGTCGGGCGGATCCCGGACGGAGCCGAACCATGTGGCTGATCCTGGTCGCCCTCGTCGTGGTGCTCGTGGTCGGCCTGGAGTGGAACCGCCGCCGCCAGCCGAATCCGCGTGACCAGCGCGCCGGGCGGACCGGAGTACAGGACCGCGATCTCGAGCGGGTCCGGGACGAACTGCGGGCCGCGAGTGGTGACGCGCAACGGGATGCGGCTGATTGACCCCGCCTGGTAGACAAGGGACATGTCGGCGACCGAGCAACTCGAGATCGAGACCAAGTACGACGTCGACGAGCAGGCGATGCTGCCCACCCTGCACGAGTTGCCGGGCGTCGCGAGCGTCGCGCAGCCGGTCGAGCTGCAGTTGGAGGCCGTGTACTTCGACACGGCCGCGCTCGATCTCGCCGCGGCCAAAGTGACGCTGCGGCGGCGTACGGGTGGTGAGGACGACGGCTGGCACGTGAAGCTGCCGGTGTCCTCGGGCGAGCGGCTGGAGATCCGGCACCCGCTCGGCGAGGCCGTCCGCGAGGTGCCGATCGACGTGGTCCGCGCGGTCCGCGTGCACGTCCGCGACAGGGAACTCGTCCCGGTGGTGACGCTGGCGACCCGCCGGATCGTCCACCGGTTGCTCGACGCCGACGGTGAGGTTCTCGCCGAGATCAGCGACGACCAGGTCACGGCCACCGTCGACGGCACGACGGAGAGCTGGCGGGAGTGGGAGATTGAACTCGTCAACGGCGAGCGCGAACTCCTCGAATCCGCCGAGCCCGTACTGCGGGCCGCCGGCGCCGCGCCGGCCTCGGGTCCGAGCAAGCTGGCTCGCGCTCTCGGCGACCGGGTGCCTGCGAAGACGAACCGGGAGTTGCCGGAGAAGCCGACCACCGCGGACCTGTTCCGCGCGTACGCCGCGGCGCAGGTGAAGGCGATCCACCAGCGCGACCCCGAAGTACGGCGGGATCTGCCCGACTCGGTCCACAAGATGCGGGTGGCGACGCGCCGGCTCCGGTCGGCGCTGGCCACGTACCGTCCGGTGGTCGATCGCGAGGCGGGCGATCGTCTGCGCGCCGAGCTGAAGTGGCTCGCAGGGGAGCTTGGCGGCGCGCGCGACGCCGAGGTGATGCAGGAGCACTTCCAGACCGCGGTTGGCGCGCAACCCGTCGAGCTGGTGATGGGAGCGGTCGGCGACATCATCGACACCCACCTCCGAAGCGCCTATCAGGCCGGCCGGGTGGATGCGCTGGCCGCGTTGGAGAGCGAGCGGTACTTCCGTCTGCTCGACTCCCTCGACGAATTGCTTGCCGACCCGCCGCTGATCGGCAAGCCGCGCAAGGCCGCGAAGCAACTGCCCAAGCTGCTGAAGCACGACTGGAAGCGGATGCGGAAGGCGGTCGAGCGGATGGAGGCGGCCGAGGACACCGCCACTCAGGACCACGAACTCCACGAGGTTCGCAAGGCATCCAAGCGACTTCGGTACGCCGCGGAGTCGGCTGAGCCTGTTCTCGGCAGTGAGGCCACCGACCTTGCTGCTCGCGCCGAGCAGGTTCAGGAGGTGCTCGGCGACCACCAGGACAGCGTGGTCGCCCGCGATCTCCTTCGGCAGTTGGCTGTCCAGGTCTTCCTCGACGGCGGCAACGCGTTCACCTTCGGCCGTCTGCACGCCGCCGAGGAACAACGCGGCGAAAACTCCCGCCTGGCCTTCCTGGACCTCTGGCCAACCGTCCGCTGAGTCAGCTGATCCAGGGTGGGGTGCCGCGGTCGGTGTCCTCGCCGGGGACGAAGACCTTGGCGGTGCCGTGACCGGCGACCACAGCCGCGAACTCCTGCCCGGCGGTGATCCTGCGCGTCACCCCGGCGGGAAAGACGACGGTCTCGCCTTCCTTCAGGTCGATCGTCTCGTCACCGAGCTCGACTGACGCAGTACCGGCCAGTGCCGTCCAGATCTGCTCGCTGTCGAACACGTGCAGCGGACCCTGCGCGCCCTGCTTCATCTGCACCCGCCACAAGCTCAACCCGTCGCTGCCCTGGGTCGGCGAGGCGTACGTCGTCATCACCGCGTTCGGGGTCTCTGTCACTCGATACATCCCTGGCATCTCCTCACGTCGCACTTCGTCAACCTGGTTGTCGAAATAGTACACCGGGTTGTCGATCTGTCCAGCGGTTCGGGATGATGCGGGGATGGATCGGTTCGGGTTCGAGTTGCCGCTGCTGCTGGCCGGGGCGTTCCGCGGCCTGATCGACGAACTCCATCGGCGGCTGGCCGAGCGGGGCCACCCGGACCTGCGTCCGGCGTACGGGTTCGCGCTGCAGGCGGTCGGGCCGGACGGCGCGACGATGTCGGAGGTCGGCCGGCGGCTCGGGGTGTCGAAGCAGGCGGCGACCAAGACCGTCGGCAAACTGGCCGACCTCGGCTACGTGGACCGCGCGCCCGACCCCGCCGACGCCCGCGCCGTGCTGGTCACCATCACCCCCCGCGGCCGCGACTGCCTCCGTGCCTCGGCCGAGATCTTCGAGGACCTCCGCCGCGACTGGATCAAGGAGTTGGGCAAGCCCCGCCTCGAAGCGCTGGAAGCCGACCTCACCACCATGGTCAGCCGAGCCCCAACCGCCACGCTCGGCGACCTCCCCGGCTGGCTCCGCTAACTCAGCCGACCACAGGAACGGGCCCGGCTGGAGGCCGGGCCCGTTCGTGGGGGTGGGGCTGTCAGGCAGGATCGCGAGGAATGAGCAGGGCCTGCCTGACAGGTTTCAGGGGATCAGTGCTGTACCGCCTTCTCGGCGCCCGCGCCGGTGAGGGACCGGACCTCCATCTCGGCGAACTTGTCGACGTTGGTCTGCTCCTTGCTGGTCAGCGTGCCGACGATGCCGAGCACGAAGGCCAGCGGGATCGAGACGATGCCGGGGTTGTCCAGCGGGAACCAGTGGAAGTCGATGCCGGTGTCGGTGATCATCGACAGGCTGGCGCCGGTCTTGGCGTCGACCTTGCCGGAGACGACCGGGGAGAACGCGATCAGGATGATCGCCGAGCCCAGGCCGCCGTAGATGCTCCAGAGCGCGCCGCGGGTGTTGAAGCGCCGCCAGAACAGCGAGTACAGGATGGTCGGCAGGTTCGCACTGGCCGCCACCGCGAAGGCGAGGGCCACCAGGAAGGCGATGTTCTGGCCGTTGGCGAAGATGCCGCCGACGATCGCGACCACACCGATCACGACCACGGTGATCCGGGCGACCCGGACCTCGCCGTCGCCGGTGACCTGGCCCTTCTTGATCACCTGACCGTAGATGTCGTGGGCGAACGACGCGCTCGCGGTGATGGTCAGACCCGCGACCACCGCCAGGATGGTGGCGAAGGCGACCGCCGAGATTACGCCCAGCAGGATCTCCCCGCCGAGTTCGTAGGCCAGCAGTGGAGCCGCCGAGTTCGCCTTGCCGGGCGCTGCCCGGATGACGTCGGGGCCGACCAGCGCCGCGGCGCCGTACCCGAGCACCAGGGTGAACAGGTAGAAGATGCCGATGATCCAGATCGCCCAGCTGACGCTGCGACGGGCCTCACGCGAGTTCGGGACCGTGTAGAAGCGCATCAGCACGTGCGGCAGACCCGCCGTACCCAGCACCAGGGCCAGGCCGAGCGAGATGAAGTCGAGCTTGCTGATCCCCGTTGCGCCGTACTGCAGTCCCGGGTCGAGCAGCTTCTCGCCCGCCGCGCTTTTCTCGACGGCACCGCCGAGCAGACCGGACAGGTTGAAGCTGTACTTGGCGAGCACCCACAGCGTCATGATGCCGGCGCCGATGACGAGCAGCACCGCCTTGACGATCTGGACCCAGGTGGTGCCCTTCATGCCGCCGACGAGCACGTAGGTGACCATCAGCAGGCCGACCACCGCGATCACGACGCTCTGGCCGGCGCGGTTGGAGATGCCCAGCAGCAGCGCGACCAGACCACCGGCACCGGCCATCTGGGCCAGCAGGTAGAAGAAACTGACCACCAGGGTGGAGATCGCGGCGGCCATCCGGACCGGGCGCTGCTTCAGCCGGAAGGACAGTACGTCGGCCATGGTGAAGCGGCCGGTGTTCCGGAGCAGCTCCGCCACCAGCAGGAGCGCCACCAGCCAGGCGACCAGGAAGCCGATCGAGTACAGGAAGCCGTCGTACCCGTTCAGCGCGATCGCACCGGCGATACCGAGGAACGACGCGGCGGACAGGTAGTCACCGGCGATCGCGATGCCGTTCTGCGGCCCGGTGAACGAGCGGCCACCGGCGTAGTAGTCGGCGGCGGTCCGGTTGTTGCGCGAGGCCCGGATGACGATCGCCAGGGTGGCCACCACGAACAGCGCGAAGATCGCGATGTTGACGGTCGGGTTGCCGATGTCGGTTGCCAACGGCAACATCAAAGGTGCGCTCACTTGTCCGTCCCCTCGATCAGGTCACGCATCTTCTCGGCCGCCGGGTCGATCTCCTTGTCGGCCCAGCGGACGTAGATCATCGTGATCGCGAAGGTGGAGACGAACTGGCCGAGACCGAGCAGCAGTGCGACGTTGATGTTGCCGCCGACCCGCTGCGACATGAAGCCGGGGGCGTAGTCGGCGAGCAGGACGTAGAGGAAGTACCAGGCCAGGAACAGGCCGGTCATCGGGAACACGAAGCGCCGGAAGCGGCGACGCAGTTCGGTGAAGTCCGGCGAGAGCTGGACGTCACGGTACGTCGTCAGTTCCGGATCGCCGGCCGCGCTGCGGGTGTCGCTCATCGCGGGACCTCCAGACTGGATCAGGCCGGGCGGATACCGGCGCGCAGGGTTGCAGTCCGTACTGTGGGCCAGCTCACTCCCGCCCCGACACCCCCCGCGCGGGCTGAGCGCCCAATGGCGCCCAGCTCTCGACCGGCGGTGAACGCCGCTGCGATGAGCGGTCGGAACGGTACGACGAACGGTTCCACCGGGCGGTACGGCGTGGTCGAGGGCTTCAGGCCGGCGGGAAGCCGCGGTCGACGTCGACGGCTTCGGGGGTGTGCAGGCGGACCATGCTCCGGGCGGTGCCGCGGGGGATCTTGTGCGGGGTCAGCTTCGACACGACGATCACGGTGAGGAACGCGAGTGGCATCGTCCACGCCGCGGGCTGCCCGATCAGCGCCTTCGGCCAGCCGCCGCCCGGTGGCTCGATCACGTTCACCAGGACCGCGGCGATCGCGGCGACGCCACCCACCACCAGCCCGCCCGCGGCGCCGACCGTCGACATCCGGCGCCACCAGATCCCCAGCACCAGCAGCGGGCAGAACGTCGACGCGGCCACGGCGAACGCCAGGCCCACGGTGTCGGCGAGACTGAGCGCGCCGGTCAGGTTGAACGCGAGGTAGGGAACCGCGATCGCCAGCAGGGCAGCGATCCGGAAGCTGTTCACGGCCAGGTAATCCCCGCTGGTCAGCCGGTGCAGCCTGCTCCGCAACAGGTCCTGGTCGATCACGCCGGCGATGGCGACGGTCAATCCTGACGACGTCGACAGGAACGCCGCGAACGCTCCGGCGGCCACCAGAGCACCGAGCAGATCCCCTGCTGTACCAGGGAAAATCCGCCCTGGCAGCTCGAGAACGACCGTGTCAGCCCCGGTGCCGATCAGGTCGGGCGCGAAGGTCCGCCCCAGTACGGCGTACAGGGGTGGGAACAGGTAGAACGCCCCGAGCAGAGCGAGTACGACGACGGTGGTGCGACGGGCGGCTCGGCCATCGGGGTTCGTGTAGAACCGGACCAGCACGTGCGGCAGCCCCATCGTCCCGAAACAAAGGGCCAGGAGCAACGAGTACGTCGCGTACAGCGGGTGGTCCCGGCCGCCCGCGGTGGACAACGGCTCGGCCCACTCGGCGCCCGCACCCTGCAGCGATTCCAGTACTCCGGCCGGGTGCTCGGCGGACCGCCAGGCGATCAGGATGACGAAGATCGGGACGGCCAGCGCCGTGAGCTTCAGCCAGTACTGGAATGCCTGGACGAAGGTGATCGAGCGCATTCCACCGGCCGCGACGTTGATCACCACGATCACCGCGACCACGGCCGCGCCGAGCGACGGTGGTGCTCCGGTCACCGTGTGGAGCGTCAGGCCGGCGCCGCGGAGTTGAGGGAGCAGGTACAGCGTGCCGATGCCGACCACCAGGAGGGAGCAGATCCTGCGGACGACGGCGGACTCGAAGCGGGTCTCGGCGAAGTCGGGCAGGGTGTAGGCGCCGGACCTTCGCAGTGGTGCCGCGATGAGTACCAGGAGCATCAGGTAGCCGACGGTGTAGCCCACCGAGAACCACAGCATGTCGGCGCCGTTCACCAGCACGAGGCCGGCGACGCCGAGGAAAGATGCCGCCGACAAGTATTCGCCGCTGATCGCGGACGCGTTCCAGCGCGGCGTCACCGCCCGGCTGGCGACGTAGAAGTCGCTGGTGGTTCGGGAGATCCGCAGCCCGAACAGGCCGATCCCGATGGTTGCCGCAACCACCAGACCGATCGCGGTCAAGCTCATCGCCGGTGACATTCAGTGCTCCTACTTGCGTCCCACGAACTCGGTGAACTCGGTCTCGATCCGTTCGGCGTTGCGGACGTAGATGCGGGCGGCGACGTAGACGACCGGGTAGACGGCGATGCCGAGCAGCAGCCAGGGCAGCGGCAGGCCGAACACCGAGAAGGTGCGGGTGGCCGGCACCAGCAGGAAGAGCAGCGGCAGGCTGCCGAGCGTGAGGGCCGCGCCCGCGATGACGGCGAGAGCGAGCCGGAGTTGCGACTGGATCAGCGAGTGCATGTAGACCTCGCCAACCCGCGTCTGCTCGTCGATCTCCCGGGTCCCGGTGTTGATCGCCATCCGCCGTGCCGCACTGGTGCGTGGACTGGTGACCCGAACCCGCCGAGGCACCTCCGGCGTACTCACTCGCGCACCTCGGCCTGGCTGACGGGCGCTCCACGCAATCCCAGCTCGCGCGGCTCGCGTGCGTACGGGGTCGGCATGTCAGCCGCGCAAGGACGTCGAGCGGACCAGCAGGTCGCGGAGTTCGCGGGTGTGGCGGCGGCTGACGGGGAGCCAGTCGTCGCCGACCCGGACGGCGCAACGGCCGCCGTCCACGCGCATCTCGTCGACATGCGCCAGGGCGACCAGCGTGCTGCGGTGGATCCTGGTGAAGCCCGCGTCGCGCCAACGTTCTTCCAGGGTGCTGAGCGGGACCCGGACCAGATGGGAGTTCTGCCCGGTGTGCAGCCGGGCGTAGTCGCCCTGCGCCTCGACGTAGCGAACGGTGGAGCGCTGGACGAACCGGGTGACACCGGCGAGCTCGACGGGGATCGTCTCATCCTCGGCATCGTCCTGAGGCGGAGCTGCCGTCGGAGTGCCGGCGTTGACGACCCGGCGTACGGCCTCGGCCAGGCGCTCGGCCCGGACCGGCTTCATCACGTAGTCCATCGCGTCCAGGTCGAAGGCGTCGACCGCGTGCTCGTCGTACGCGGTGACGAAGACGATCCTCGGCCGGCTGGCGAACTTGGACAGCACCCGGGCCAGGTCGATCCCGTCCAGCCCGGGCATCTTGATGTCGCAGAACACCACGTCGACCTCGGCCGCCTGCAGGATCTTGAGCGCCTCCGGCCCGTTCGACGCGGTCTGGATCGGGCCGATCCGCGGGTCCTTCGACAACAGATAGACCAGCTCGGCCAGCGCGGGCTCCTCGTCGTCGGCGACAAGTGCACGCAGCGGCGGCAGCGACTCGGTCATGGGCACACACTAAGGACACTAGGCGGACGCATGCACCCCTGAGGAGTATTTGGGCACCCGGAAGCTCACCTTCGTGCCTGCCTCCGGCGCGGTCTCGACCACCAGGCCGTAGGCGTCGCCGTACACCTGCCGGAGCCGGGCGTCGACGTTGCCGAGCCCGACCGAGTCGTTGCTCGACTCGCCGGCCAGGGCGGCCCGGATCACCTCCGGATCGCTGCCGGCGCCGTCGTCCTCGACGCTGATCTCGGCCTCCAGGCCGCGGTCGTCGGCGCGGATCGTGATCCGGCCGATCCCCGTGGTCCCGTCCAGACCGTGCCGGACCGCGTTCTCCACCAGCGGCTGGACCACCAGGAACGGGATCGCCACCGACAGCACCTCCGGCGCGATCAGCAGCGACACCGTCAGCCGCTCGCCGAACCGCGCCTGCTCCAGCACCAGGTACCGCTCGACGTTGCGAAGCTCGTCCGACAAGGTGGTGAACTCGCCACCGCGTCGCAGCGCATAGCGGGAGAAGTCGGCGAACTCCAGCAGCAACTCGCGGGCGCGCTCCGGGTCGGTCCGCACGAACGACGCGATCGCGGCGAGCGCGTTGTAGATGAAGTGCGGGCTGATCTGGGCCCGGAGTGCCCGGAGTTCGGCCTCCATCGCCCGAGTGCGTTCCTTGTTCAGCTCGGCCAGTTCCACCTGGCCTGAGACCCAGCGAGCCACCTCTTCCGTGGCGCGGACCAGTGCTGCCGAGGACCGCGGGCTGTAGGCGACCAGGACGGCTACTACGCGATCCTCCGTCACGATCGGAGCCACTACCGCAGTACGGATCGGGCACTGCGGGTCGTCGCAAGCAACGTCGTGCGCACCCAGTACTGCGGTCCTACCGGTGCGCAGGGTGGGAGCCGCGATGGCCTTGGCGTCCCTGCGGTGGTTGCTCTCGTACGGACCGCCTACGCCATCCCAGGCCAGTACTCCGGACGAGTCGCAGATGGCGATCGCCGCAGTACCGAGGAGGTCCCGCAGATGCTTGCTGGCCTTTCCTGCCGCTGACGGAGTGAGGCCTTCGCGCAGGCTCGGCGTGGCCAGGGAGGCGGTATGCAGGGTCGCATACGTCGCCTTGTCGGCCGGAGTTCCGAAGTGCTTCCGTCGCCGCGCGAACATGCCCCGACGGTAGCCGCTCAGACCTCCGAGCGCGGCCTGAACGCCTCGAGCGCCTCTGTGTCGGAGTAGTTGGCGAGGAGGTACTCGTCCGACCAGCCGTCGATACCGGAGTACGACGAGTGCTTGGCGAGGTACTCCGCTGCCTTGGCGGTGTCGAAGTACGTCCTGCGGAGTTCCACCCCGGCGGGAGTCAGGAGAGCCCAGCTAGCCCCCGGAGCGCCGTACGGCATCCCGACGCTGCCTGCGTTGACCACGAGCCGCCGATCGACCTGCCGCGCGTAGGGCATGTGGGTGTGCCCGCACACGACGGTCCGGACCTCAGCCGGTACTCCGCTCAGCACGTCCGCCCACCGTGAGATCGGACTGTCGACGAGCACCATCTCCTCGTCGTCCCGGGGAGTCGCGTGGCAGATCAAGGTGTTCCCGATGGTCACGCTGGTCGGCAGCCGGTCCAGCAACTCCACCTGATCCACCCGCAACGCCGCGGCCGCCCACGAACTCACCTGGTCCTGCGGCTCGCCCTCGAACTCCCCACGCGCCATCGCCACCAGTTCACGATCCGCGTTCCCCCGAACCCAGACCGCTCGCTCACCCAACGACACCAGCAGATCCAGCGTCTCCACCGGCATGGGCCCACTCGCTATGTCGCCGGCCAGCACCACCGCGTCCGCAGTACCGACGTCGGGCTCAGCCAGCACGGCTTCCAACGCGGGCAACACCCCATGGATGTCCGCCAACACCACGATCCGTTCCATCCGCCCAGTCTGCCGCCGAACGGCGGCCCGGTCCCGGGGGTTAGCTGGCAGCAGACGCCGTCAGGAACCGATCGAGGCGCCGGTGCCGCTCAGCGGCGTGGCCAGTTCGCAAGCTCCGGTGGTGAGGGTGCAGCGGATGATGGCCCGGCTGCCGTAGCCGTCCTCGCCACCTCCGTCGGTGGCATCCGCGACGATGAGGAGATGCTGGTCGTCCTCGGCGACGGTCTGGTGGAAGCAGCCCGACCACTCGCGGAACAGCCGGCCCGTCGTCGCGTCCAGGGCTGCGGCGGTCCCGGCGCAGTACCCGTCGGCGTACGCCGGTCCACCGAAGGCCGTGCGGCCGTCCGGCGTGAAGCCCTGGACGCTGCTCTCGCAGGTCCGCCAGAGGCGCTTGCCGGTGGCGACCACCGTGACGTCCGAGCACGAGCCGGCGTCGGTGATCTGGCTCATCGAGGCGGTGATCCGGCCGTCGGGGGAGAGCGCGCTGGGCGAACCGATGGTGATCTCGGTGGCCTTCGAGGAGCCCGGCGTCCAGGAGTAGAACTGCCAGGCGCCTCGGTCGTCGGTGTCGGCCCGGAAGTAGACCTTCCCGTCGACGTAGCCGAGCACCCTGAGATTCGAGTCGTTCGGTCGCTTGAGCGTCTCCACGTCCAGGCCCGAGTCGGCGTACAAGGTGCCGCCCTTGAGCGCTCCTCCGTCGTCGCCTCGGCGAGTCGCCGCGTACGCCGTCGCGGAGCCGTCCGCGGCCGACACGATCGAACTGACGTCGGCAACCCGGCGGACCTCGCCGTCGGTCGGCCCGAGCTTGAGCAACTCCGACCCCGACCCCTTGCCGACGACGGCGAGCACCACGACGTTCTGCCGGGCGATCTGGTGAATCGGCTCCTTGCCCGGGATCTTCACGGCGCCACCGGCGCCACCGCGGACCTCCCGGCCGATCAGGTACGGAACCTGGGGTTCGCGCCCCTTGGGGAGCTTGGCCAGGTTCACCGGGACCTTGACCGGACCGCTGGGAGTGACGGTCGGCGTCGACGTCGGCGGGCGCGACGGTGTCTTACTGGGCGAGGCGGTCGTCGGCGAGGTCGAGGGCGCCTTGGTCGGAGCCGAGAGCGGGGCGGCATCGGCGCTGGCGTTGCTGGGACCTTGCCGGTACGCGAGCACGCCGCCGATGGCGACCGCCGCTACCGCGACGGCAGCGACCACCACGACCAGCCGGCCGTTGTTCTGCCTCATCTCCAGGCTCCTTACAGTCGTACGTCGAACCACATCGTCGCATCGACGCGTTCCCCTGCCGGTATGACGCCCGGCCGGGTGGTTTTGTTGTCAGACCCCGATCGCGACCGCGGTGCTGCTCAGTCCGGTGGCGAGCTCGCAGCCGCCGGTGGTGACGTCGCAGCGCAGGATCGCGGACGTCGGCCCGTTCGCGCCGTCGATCGGGCCGCCGCCGGTGTGCAGCAGCACATGCTGGTCGTCCTCGGCGACGGCCAGGCCGAACGATCCGCTCCACTCGCGGATCAGCTTCCCGGACTTCGTCTCCAGCGCCCTGACCAGGCCGGCCGGACCGTTGGCTCCGTAGGCAGCGACGGTGAGCGTGGTGGCGGCGTCGGGCGTGAAGCCGGTGACGAGATCCTCGCAGGTCTTCCACAGCCTTTTGCCGGTGCCGACCGCGGTCACCGTCGAGCACGTCCGCGCGGTGTCCGTGCTGGTGATCGAGGCGGCGATCTCGCCGTCGCCGGACACGACGCTCGCCGAGGGAACGGTGCTGACCTGCTTCCCGGCCGCCGCACCCGGAACCCACTCGTAGAGTTTCCAGGGTCCGGTCATCTCGGTATGGACCCGGTAATAGACCCTGCCGTTCGCCAGTCCGGCCAGGTGAACCTCCGCGTTCGGCACGGCCAGCTTCTCGATCCCGCCGGAGGTCTCGGCGTACAGGACGGCCCCCAGGAGCGGTTCGCCGTTGGGCCCGGTGCGGACCGCCACGTAGGCGACGGTGCCGTCTTCGCCGCTGATCATCGAGCTGACGTCCGGGGTGTGCCTCGTCGGCTTGGCCGGGTGGATCCGGAGGAGTTCCGTGCCCTTTCCTTTGGTGACGACCGCCATGGCGTCGTTGCCGAGCCGGGCGATCGCCATGATGGACTCCGTCCCCGGAATCCGCACGGCGCCACCGCCACCGCCCCGAACCTCCCGGCCGACGAGATGGGGCCGTTGGGGAGCGCGCCCCTGGACGAGCTTGGCAGGGTCGACGGTGACCCTGACCGGGTTGACCGGGGACCTCGAAGGCGTGGTCCGGGGAGTCGCCGGCGGGGTGACCGGCGCCTTGACTGACGGCGTCGCCGACGGCGGGGCCGGAGTACTCGCTCTCGGTGTCTGCGGCGCCGGAGTACTCGGACCCGGCAGCGGTTCGGCCGTCGCACTCTCGGCCTCAGGCTCCTGCCGGTAGGCGAGCGCGCCGCCGACAGCCACCGCGGCCACCGCGACAGCGGCAACCAAGGCGACCAACCGGCCGTTGTTCCCCGTCATGTGCCCCCACTCCCCGGCCGGCACTCGCCGGTTTCACCATCGGTCGTTCCCCGTCCCGGCTTGGACGCGAGCCGAATCCGTTTTGTTCGTCATGACCCCGAGAGCAGCGGGACGGAGCCCAACGGTGTGGCCGGTTTCGCACTCCGCCAGGCCCCGTTTCGGTTGCGAACACGCGCTCCGGCGACCAGGTCGCAGGAACGATCGAGCATAATGCGGGGATGGACCAGCCACCGCGGATCGGCCGGTACTCCCTGGTCCGCCGGGTGGGTGCCGGTGGTTTCGCGACCGTCTGGCTGGCCAGGGACGAGCAACTCGACGCCGAGGTCGCCGTCAAGATTTTGTCCGACAACTGGATCGACCAGGACGACGTACGCCGTCGCTTCCTGGCCGAGGGGCGCTTCCTGCGCCGGGTCGACTCGCCCCACGTCGTCGGCGTGCACGACGTCGGCGAGGCCGAGGACGGCCGTCCCTATCTCGTCCTGACGTACGCCGACGGCGGCTCGCTGGCCGACAAGATCAAGGCCGGGCCGCTGGAGGTCGCCGAGGTGGTCGAGGTGATCACCCAGGTCGGCAGCGGGCTGAAGCAGTTGCACGCCCGCGGCGTGCTGCACCGCGACGTGAAACCGGCGAACGTGCTCTTCCGGACCGACCCGGCCGGCGACCGCGCGATGCTCGGCGACCTCGGCCTGGGCAAGTCCCTGGAGACCGTCTCCCAGTTGACGATGCCCGGCGGTACTCCGGCGTACGTCGCGCCGGAGCAGGTGATGGGCGACCGGCTCGACCAGCGCGCGGATCTGTACTCGCTGGGCGCGGTCGCCTATGCGGCCTTCACCGGCCAGCCTCCGCACGGCGTCGCCAGCCTCGGCGCGGTGATGCGGATCGACGCGCCACCGCCGTCGATGAGCACCTTGCGCGACGACATCCCCGACGCGATCGACGTCGTCGTACGGCGTGCCCTCGAGCCCGACCGCGACAAGCGCTGGCCCGACCTCGACAGCTTCCTCGACGCGCTCCGCGAGGCCCACGAAACCGGCAGGATCCCCGCCGGCCTGGTCCCTGCCGAGGAACTCCCCAAACCGACCGGACTGGCCCCCGTCGACCAGGAGACCGCCCCCTCGGACGCCAACGCGGCCACCGTCGCCGGCACCGGAACCGGCCTCGCAGACAAGACCACCGCACCAGTACCGATAGCCGCACCCGCAGAACCCCGCCGCCGCTCGGGCGGAGCATGGGTGTTCGCGGTGCTCGCCGGCCTCGTCCTGGCGGCCGCGGGCGGCTACGGCGGCTATCAGTTCATCCTGAGCCGCCCGGTCACCGTCACCTCGGGATCGCTGTCCGTCGAGGTCCCGCGGACGTGGGACCAGAAGTCGGTAGGCGACGGAGTTCTGCTGGTCAGCACGGACACCGGGCTGTGGCGGGCGAACTCGGTGCCCGGTGTCTTCGTCGGTATGGCGGGTGCCCTCCCGACGGCCGCGGTACCGCCCAGCGGTTGCTCTCTGGGCGCATCGGACCCAGGCGACGTCGACGACAAGACGGCCGTCACCTATCACTACAACTGCGAGAGCGACATGGTGACCGAGCGGTACATCAAGCTCTCCGACACCCAGTCGGTCCGGATCCAGGTGCACAGCGACGATCCGGACCAACTGCGCCAGGTGCTCGACTCGGTGACCTACTAGCTGGTTACGGCACCAAGGACGTCAAGGACGACGACGAGGCCTTGTGGAAGCGCGGGATGACGTTGAGGGTCGCCGGGTCCGAGGCGTAGAGGTGGGAGCCGGACTCGTAGACCAGGTACGCGGTGCCGTTGTACTCGGTGATGCCCTCGGTCATGCTCGGGGCACGGAAGCAGCTCAGCGCGGCGGCGTCGAGATCCTTCTGCCCGCGCCGTACGACGTACAGGTTGCTGCGGTTCCCCCGCCCGTACGACGTGCTGTAGATGAACTGGTTCGCCGTCACCATCAGGCCCTGCGTCTTGGTCGGCACCTCCCACGCACCGGCGAGGGTGGTCAGCGTGCCGTCGTCGGCGATCTTGTACTCGTACATGGTGCCGCGGCCGGTCTCGTTGAAGCTGCCGGAGAAGATGGAGTCGCCGTAGCTGGTCAGGAACGAGGCGCCCGCGACGTTGCGCGCGGTACCGACCTGCGCCAGGTACGGCGTACCGGCGGCCTTCAGGGCGTCGCGGAGTTCGGTGAGCCGGTACTTGCGGATCGAACTCCCCGCGCCCGACACGAACGCCCAGCCCTTGCTCGTGGTGATCCCGCCGACGTGGGACTCGGCGATCGCGACCACTCCGACGGTGGAGCCGGTGGCCGGGTCGATGCCGTAGATCTGCGAGTCGGCGCCGCCGCGGTACGACGAGACGAGCAGCAGGTTCTTGCCGGAGCCGTCCCAGTTGTACCAAGTGCCGGCGCCCTGCGGGGTGTGCGTGCTGAGGTTGGGGATGCCCACGCTGTTGCTGAACCGGGCGTCGTACTTCCTCGAGGCCGAAGGGCCGTCGTAGAAGGTGGCGCCACCGGTGGTCGAGGTGTCGCAGGTGATCGCGGCGGTGGCGATGGTGGGTGCGCTGACCGCGGTCAGAGCTGCCGCAGTACTGAGGAAAGCGGTCAGAATGGCTAAGGGGCGGGCCATGATGTCCTCTCGGTTTTGGGTAGAAACCTTCGGAAATCATGACTTTATCCGTAGATTGCTGACCACGCAGCGCTACGCCGTACCGTAGGCCCCATGTCTGACTTGTCTGCGGCCATCGACCGCGTGCTGCCGTCTGTTCGTGCCGACCTCGAGGACCTCATCCGGATCCCGTCGGTCAGTGCTGATCCCGCCCGCGCCGCCGACGTCCAGCGGTCCGCCGAGGCGACCGCCGCGTTGTTCGAGGCGGAGGGGTTCTCGGTGCGGATCGTGCGCGCCGGTGAGGGGGCCCCCGCGGTGATCGCGAAGAAGCCGGCGCCGGAGGGCAAGCCGACCGTGCTGCTCTACGCGCACCACGACGTGCAGCCGGCGGGCGCGGTCGAGGAGTGGACCTCGGAGCCGTTCGAGCCGACCGAGCGCGACGGCCGGCTGTACGCCCGCGGCGCCGCCGACGACAAGGCCGGCATCGCGGCCCACCTTGCCGCCGTACGGGCCTTTGGCAACGATCTGCCGGTCGGCGTGACGGTGTTCGTCGAGGGCGAGGAGGAGACCGGCTCGCCGACCCTGCTGCGACTGCTGGACGAGTACGGCGACGAACTGACCGCCGACGCGATCGTGATCGCCGACTCGGGCAACTGGGCGATCGGCCGCCCCGCGCTGACCGTGTCGCTGCGCGGTCTGGTCGACTGCTACGTCGAGGTGCGGACGCTGAAGCACGCCGTCCACTCCGGGCTGTTCGGCGGTGCCGTGCCGGACGCGCTGACCTCGCTGTGCCGGCTGCTGGCCAGCTTGCACAACGACAACGGCGACGTCGCGGTCGACGGACTGCACGCGACACGCGCGGCCGACCTGGAATATCCCGAGGACCGGTTCCGGGCCGAGTCGAGCGTGCTGGACTCGGTGAAGCTGATCGGCTCCGGCAGCCTGGTCGACCGGTTGTGGACCCGGCCGGCGATCGCGGTACTGGCCATCGACGCGCCCCGGGTCGCCGACGCGAGCAACACCCTGGTCCCGGTCGCCCGGGCGAAGGTCAGCCTCCGGCTCGCCCCCGGCGACGAAGCGGCCAAGGCGATGGAGGCCCTGCGCAACCACCTCGAGGAGAACGCGCCCTGGGGTGCTCAGGTCACTGTCACCGAAGGCGATCTGGGCCAGCCGTGCTCGATCAACGCCCGCGGTACGGCGTACGACGCGGCCCGGTCCGCGTTCGCCACGGCCTGGGGTGTGGAGCCGGTCGACATGGGCATGGGCGGCTCGATTCCGTTCATCGCGGAGTTCCAGCAGGCCTTCCCGAACGCGGCCGTTCTGGTCACCGGGGTGGAGGACCCGGACACCCGCGCGCACGGGATCGACGAGGGTCTGCACCTCGAGGAGTTCGCCAAGGTCTGCCTGGCCGAGGCGCTTCTTCTTCAGAACTTGGCCTGATCATCGGTACCGGGCTTTCCGGGCACCCAGGGTTTGGCATAGGTTTCGGCGAGTGAAGATCGCAGTGGTGCGAGAGACCAGACCGGCCGAGCGCCGGGTGGCGCTGGTGCCGGAACAAGTCGTCAAACTCGTCCAGCTCGGCTACGAGGTCGCGGTCGAGCCCGCGGCCGGCGAGCGCGCGCTGTTCTCCGACGACGCGTACCGCGTAGCCGGGGCCGAGGTGGCCTGGGGAGCCGACCACGCGGCGACCGTCGTGGTGTCGGTGCAACCGCTGGAGCGCGAACGCCTGCAGCGGCTGCACGCCGGTACCGCGTTGATGTCGTTCCTGCCGACGAATCCGCCGGACGTGATCCGGGCCGCGACCCGGGCCAAGCTGACCGCGTTCGCGATGGAGCTGATCCCGCGGATCTCCCGGGCCCAGTCGATGGACGCGCTGTCCTCACAGGCCCTGGTCGCCGGCTATCGCGCCGCCATCGTCGCCGCGGAACGCCTGCCCCGGTTCTTCCCACTGAACATGACCGCGGCCGGCACGGTGCCGCCCGCCCAGGTTCTCGTCCTGGGTGCGGGCGTCGCCGGCCTGCAGGCCATCGCGACAGCCAAGCGACTCGGCGCGGTGGTGAAGGCCTACGACGTGCGCACCGCCGCGGCCGAGGAGATCGCCTCGATGGGCGCGCAGCCGATCGAGCTCGAGCTCGGCACCCTGGACGGCCCGGGCGGCTACGCCCGCGAGATGACCGAGGAGCGAGCTCAGCTGCAGCGCGACCTGCTCGCGCCGTACGTCGCGGGCGCGGACGCGCTGATCACCACGGCGGCGGTGCCCGGGCGGACCGCGCCGATGCTGGTGTCGCGGGCGATGGTGGAGCAGATGAGGCCCGGCTCGGTCGTGGTCGACCTGGCCTCGGAGTCCGGCGGCAACGTCGAGGGCTCGGTGGCCGGGACCGAACTGATGATCGGCAACGCCCTGGTCTGGGGCGGTGCGAACGTGCCCAGCCAGATGGCGGGACCGGCGAGCCGGCTCTACGGCCAGAACGTCGCGAACCTGATCACGCTGATGACGCGGGACGCCGAGTTCAACCCCGACTTCGGCGACGAGATCGTCGCCGGCTGCTGCGTCACCCACGACGGCACCGTGCTGCACGAGCCGACCCGCGAGTTGCTGGAAGGAATGGCATGACTCTACTAACTGCCGCGCCTCCGGCGCGGCCGGTCACGAGGCTCAACTCCCGGCGTTCCCTCGGCGCTTCAGTCGCTTCAGTCGCTTCGCTCGTTCCGCTCCTCAGTCCACGCCGGGAGGCCTCATGACCGAGAGCATCGCTCTGCTGACGATCTTCGTGCTCGCGGCGTTCGTCGGCGTCGAGGTGATCAGCAAGGTCTCCTCGACCCTGCACACCCCGCTGATGTCCGGCGCGAACGCGATCCACGGGGTCATCCTGGTCGGCGCGATCATCGTCACCGGCCAGGCCGAGTCCACCCTGGTGGTGATCGTCGGGCTGCTGGCCGTTGTGCTGGCGACAGTGAACATGGTCGGCGGTTTCGTCGTCACCGACCGGATGCTGCAGATGTTCCGCGGTCCCGCGGCTCGGAAGAAGGAGCTGCACAAGTGATCGCCACCTGGGCCCAGATCGGCTACCTGATCTCGGCGGTCTGCTTCATCGTCGCGCTGAAGGCACTGTCGTCGCCGCGGTCGGCCCGCAACGGCAACCTGCTCGGCGCCGCCGGTGCTGTCCTCGCCGTCATCATCACCTTCGCCGCCTACAAGCCGGACCACCTGGTCCCGATCCTGATCGCGCTGGCGATCGGAACCGTCGCCGGCGTGGTCGGTTCGCGCCGGGTGCAGATGACCCACATGCCCCAGTTGGTGGCTCTGTTCAACGGTGTCGGCGGCGGCGCGGCCGCACTGGTCGCGTTGATCGAGCTCGGCGAGGTGCGCAACGGCCAGACCATTCCCGCGATCGCGACCGCCTTCACCGTTCTGGTCGGCGCGATCAGCTTCTCCGGTTCGGTGGTGACGTTCGCGAAGCTGCAGGAGTTGATGACCACCCGGCCGGTGACCTTCCCCGGGCTGCCGGTGCTGTTCATCGCAGGCATCCTCGGCGGCGTCGCGCTGTCGGTGTGGCTGGTGTCGGACCCGCGCGTGTGGGTCGGCGTCCTGCTGTGTCTGGTCGGACTGGCCGTCGGCGTGATGCTGGTGCTGCCGGTCGGCGGCGCCGACGTACCGATCGTCATCTCGCTGCTGAACGCGTTCACGGGTCTCACCGTGGCCGCCGGCGGTTACGTGCTCGGCAACACGCTGCTGCTGGTGGCCGGAACGCTCGTCGGCGCGGCCGGTACGTTGCTGACCAAGCTGATGGCCGACGCGATGGGCCGGTCGGTCTTCAACATCCTTTTCGGCGCGGTCCGCGGCGGCTCGACGCTCGGCGGCGGTACCGCGTCCGAGCGGCCGGTCATCTCCGGCGGTGCCGAGGACGTGGCGATCCTGCTCGGCTACGCCCAGCGCGTCATCGTCGTCCCGGGCTACGGCCTCGCCGTCGCCCAGGCCCAGCACACCCTGCGCGACCTGGTCGAGACCCTGCAGGGCCGCGGGGTCAAGGTCGACTACGCGATCCACCCGGTCGCGGGCCGGATGCCCGGCCACATGAACGTCCTGCTCGCCGAGGCCCAGGTCCCGTACGAGCAGTTGCGCGAGATGGACGACATCAACGGTGACTTCAAGTCGACCGACGTGGTCCTGGTGGTCGGCGCCAACGACGTGGTCAACCCGGCCGCCCGCAACAGCCCCAGCGCCCCGATCTACGGCATGCCCATCCTGAACGCCGACGAGGCCCAGCGGGTCATCTTCCTCAAACGCTCCATGCGACCCGGTTTCGCCGGCATCGAGAACGAACTTCTCTACGACCCCCGCACCACCCTGCTCTTCGGCGACGCCAGAGAGTCCCTCACCAAACTCCTCGCCGCCGTGAAAAACGTCTGACGGCCACCCGCGTATTTCCCTGAATGCGTTTCCGAGCGGCGAATTCCCGCATTTCCCGACAGGTACTGGTCAGACCCACCCGCGTTTTGCGGCGGCCACGCCCAGTTCGAAGCGGGAAGTCGCGTCCAGGCGCTCGGAGAGGTTTGCGGTGATGCGGCGGGCGGTGCGCAACGAGATGCCCAGGAGGCGGGCGACCTGCTCGTCCTTGGCGCCGCCGGCGAGCAGGCGCAGTACTTCGGCCTCGTGCGGGGTGAGCGGGGTGTTGTTGTCGCGGTCCTCGGGGGAGAAGAGTTCCACCGCGCGGGACCAGTAGGCGTCGAAGAGGGCGAGCGCGACGGCGATGACGGCGGGGCTGCGGTGGATCACCGCGCCTGCCGTCGGGTTCTCCGGGTCCATCGCCATGATGGCGATCTCCTGGTCGATGATGAGCAGGCGCATCGGCAGGGTCGGCGTCGCCCGGACCTCGCCGCCGTGCCGGTGCAGGGTGGCCGCGTAGTCGAGGCCCGGCTTGGACACCGTCATGCTCTGCAGATAGATGGTCCGCATCCTGACGCCGCGCTCGAGCAGCGGCAGGTCCGGTGAGGTCTCGGCCGGATGGATGGTGTCGTCGATGTGGGCCGGCACCATCCCCCAGAAGCTGTCCCTGGCCTTCAGCCCGAGCTCCTCGATCCGCCGGGAGGCGTTCGCCCGTCCCTTGAGCACTTCGACGTCGCCGCTGCTGCGTGACGTGAGGAGCTCGTTGTACTGCTCGGCGATGACCTCGGCCGAGGACTCCGCCTGGCGGAGCTCGCTGAGCAACCTGTTCAGCTCGCCGCGGCGTCGCTCGGCCAGGCCGGACAGTCCGACCCGGGGGTGCACGGCGTGCTCGGCCTCCGGATTGGTCCAGGTGGGGACCAGGAGTTCCAGCTTGCGCAGGTTCTGCATCATCTCCAGAACTTCGTCCAGAGGACTGTTCACTAGCGCGGCAATCTGCTCCGGCGTACTGTCTGGGTGGCTCAGGAGGGCGTGATACACCGCGAAGGTGGCCTCGTCCACACCCAGCGGTTCCAGCACGGCTCTCCACTCCTTCGTCGCTTGCTTGGAACCGACCATATACAGAGTGCGTCGACAATGAGCGCCTGATTGGTTGTCACCGACAATTTCGAAGGGACCTCTGGTGATCAAGAAGTGGCTCACTGTAGTCGCTGCCGGCCTGCTGGCCGCGGCGATCGCGTATTCGCCGGCAAGTACCGGCAGTGCCGAGGCGGCCGACCCGCCCTCGGTTCCGCACTGCGGCCTGGGGGCCGTCTGCTGGTAGGCAGTCCCGTAGACTGCTCAGCGTGGCTCGTGGCGATGGTCGGCTCACTCATGATCTTGACCCGCAGGACCTAGGCCCGCAGGACGCTTGTGGCGTCTTCGGGGTCTGGGCACCGGGGGAAGAGGTCGCCAAACTCACCTATTTCGGGCTCTACGCTCTGCAGCACCGGGGGCAGGAGTCGGCTGGCATCGCGGTCAGCAACGGGAACCAGATCCTGGTCTACAAGGACATGGGTCTGGTCTCGCAGGCGTTCGACGAGGCCACCCTGGCCTCTCTCAAGGGACATATCGCGGTCGGTCACTGTCGGTACTCGACGACCGGGTCCAGCGTCTGGGCGAATGCGCAGCCGACGTTCCGGTCCACCGCGACCGGATCGATCGCGCTCGGGCACAACGGCAACCTCACCAACACCGGTGAACTGGCCGCGTCGCTCGGCGGCAACGACGACCTCGACCTGGGGCTGGACCTCGACGTCGAGCACGCGAAGGCGAACGCCAAGCATGGCGCGTCCTCCGACACCGACATCCTCACCTCGATGCTGGCCGGCTACCCGGACCTGACCATCGAGCAGGCGGCGGCGAAGGTGCTCCCGAAGGTCAAGGGCGCCTACAGCCTGATCTTCATGGACGAGTCCACCCTGTACGCCGCCCGCGACCCACAGGGGATCCGCCCGCTCGTGCTCGGCCGGCTCGAACGCGGCTGGGTGGTCGCCAGCGAGACGGCGGCGCTCGACATCGTCGGTGCCAGCTTCATCCGCGAGGTCGAGCCGGGCGAGATCGTCGCGATCGACGAGGACGGCCTGCGCTCCACCAAGTTCGCCGAGCAGGATCCCAAGGGCTGCCTGTTCGAGTTCGTCTACCTGGCCCGCCCGGACACCCAGATCTCCGGCCAGCGGATCCACTCGACCCGGGTCCAGGTGGGCCGCCAACTGGCCCGTGAGCACCCGGTCGAGGCCGACCTCGTGATCGCCACCCCGGAGTCCGGTACGCCGGGCGCCATCGGGTACGCCGAGGAGTCGGGCATCCCCTACGGCTCCGGGCTGGTCAAGAACGCCTACGTCGGCCGGACCTTCATCCAGCCGAGCCAGACCATCCGCCAGTTGGGTATCCGGCTCAAGCTGAACCCGCTGCGCGAGGTGATCGAGGGCAAGCGCCTGGTCGTCGTCGACGACTCGATCGTCCGCGGCAACACCCAGCGTGCGGTGATCCGGATGCTGCGCGAGTCCGGCGCCGCGGAGATCCACGTGCGGATCTCGTCGCCGCCGGTGAAGTGGCCGTGCTTCTACGGCATCGACTTCGCCAGCCGCGCCGAACTGATCGCGAACGGCCTGAACACCGAGGAGATCTGCCGCTCGATCGGCGCGGACTCGCTCGGCTACATCAGCCTGGACGGGCTGATCGAAGCCACCACGGTGCCCAAGGACCAGCTCTGCCGGGCCTGCTTCGACGGGGTCTACCCGGTCGAACTGCCGAAGCCCGAGCACCTGGGCAAGCACCTGCTCGAGGTACCGGTGAGCACCGACGCCGACGGCCTCGCCACGGTTTCCGGCGGCGCCGGTGCCGCGGACGCCCTGTCCCGGCCGTGAAGGTCCGAGGCCCGATGAAGGAGAACACCGTGAGCCAGGGCGCGAGCTACGCCGCCGCCGGAGTCGACATCGAGGCCGGTGACCGGGCCGTCGAGCTGATGAAGGAGTGGGTGGCCAAGGCGACCCGCCCCGAGGTGGTCGGCGGGCTCGGCGGGTTCGCCGGGCTGTTCGACGCCACCGCGCTGACGGCGTACCGGCGGCCGCTGCTGGCCACCTCGACCGACGGTGTCGGCACCAAGGTCGCGATCGCCCAGAAGATGGACCGGCACGACACGATCGGGTTCGACCTGGTCGGCATGGTCGTCGACGACCTGGTCGTCTGCGGCGCCGAGCCGCTGTTCATGACCGACTACATCTGCACCGGCAAGGTGGTCCCGGAGACGATCGCGCAGATCGTGAAGGGCATCGCCGAGGCCTGCGTCGAAGCCGGTACTGCGCTCGTCGGCGGCGAGACGGCCGAGCACCCCGGCCTGCTGGAAGCCGACGAGTACGACGTGGCCGGCGCCTCGACGGGTGTCGTGGAGGCCGACGAGGTGCTCGGCGCCGACCGGGTCCGCGCGGGTGACATCGTGGTCGCGATGGCCTCGTCCGGGCTGCACTCGAACGGCTACAGCCTGGTTCGGCACGTCTTCTTCGACCGGGCCGGCTGGAAGCTCGACCGGGAGATCCCCGAGCTCGGCGGCGTTCTCGGCGACACCCTGCTGATCCCGACCCGGGTCTACGCCAAGCACTGCCTGGAGCTGATCCAGGACCTCAACGGCGGGGACGAGCGGCCGCTGCACGCGATGTCCCACATCACCGGCGGCGGCTTCGCGGCGAATCTGGCCCGGGTGATCCCGGACGACCTGGCCGTCCGGATCGACCGGTCGACCTGGACGCCGGCACCCGTCTTCGGGATGGTCGGTCAGCTCGGCGAGGTTCCGCTGCTCGAGCTGGAGAAGACGCTGAACATGGGCGTCGGTATGGTCGCCGTGCTGGACCCGGCCGCGGCGGACCGCGCGATCGCGGTACTGGGCGAGCGGGACATCCCCGCCTGGGTCTGCGGTGAGGTCACCGCGGCGGACACCAAGAACGGTGTCGAGCTCCAGGGCGACTACGCCGTCTGACGCACGCGCGAAGTCCGGGGAACCGCGGTTCCCCGGACCTCACGACGGGACCAGACCTCAGGCGAAAGGGCACGCTGACATCACCTGAAGTGCTGTGTGGTGAACTCGTCGGCGGGAGCACAGCCGACCTGCCCAGGCGCCCTAGGGGCCTGGGCAGGTCAACCGAAGTGCTCCTGCAGCTTTACCGACGGGGGTGGTAGTCGTCGGCGTCATCGCCGACGTCTGCGTCGTTGTTGCCGTTCGCAGATCCGCTACCGCCCTCGTCCCCGCCGGACAGCTCTCGCTTGAGCTGGTCCAAGTCGGTGTCCCAGGTGCGGTACTTCAGGTCGCGTGCGACCTTCGTCTGCTTGGCCTTTGCACGGCCGCGCCCCATAGCGTCGACCCCCTCGCACAAGTCAACCGGGTACGCAGCGTGGCGCCCACGGATCAGTCGTCAGTAATCGTGGTTCTAGGTTACCCGGCCCGGGAGTCCGACACACGCACCGCCCCCTGACTGGACGCCCCAAGAGGTCCGATGACAGGCCGGAAGGCCGGGCCGATCCCCTCAAACCGGCCAGGCCTCCCGCGTCTTTGGCGCCTTACGGCGTCCTCACTTCACCTCGCGACGTGAGCTTGCCCACAGTCCGACGATGGTCGGCAGCACGATCCAGACGCCGATCGCGGTGAGCGTCTCGGGCAGCATCCCCTGCAGATCCCGCTCGGCGATCCGGCCGAAGGCGCCGAACACGTCCAGCCAGTCCGCGTTGCTCTTGAACAGGGCCGGTCCGGCCAGCGACCAGGCGGTCGGGGCGATGAAGAAGACCAGGATCGCGACGGCGGTCTGGGCGATCACCGCGCCGAAGGCGGCACCCATCACGACGTTGAGGGCGGTGGTCAGGTAGGCCCCGGCCAGCGAACCGCCCAGCCCGGCGTACGTCGCTCCGTCGCCGCTGGTGGCTCCACCGATCGCGGTGGCAGCCAGCGCCAGCAGGGTGGTCGCGGTCAGCACGACGACGCTCAGCACGATCGCCGAGGTGAACTTGGCCAGCTGGACCCGGACCCGGCGCGGCGACAGCGTGAAGGTGGTCAGCGCGGTCCGCTGGGTCCATTCACTGGTCATCGCCATCACGCCGATCACCGGCAGCAGCAGCATGACACCGGTCGAAGCGGCCGCGAGGTAGCTGTCGAAGGTCTGGGCGCCGTCGTCCATGTGGGTGAGTTGCCAGCCGAGTGCGGCGAGCGCCAGGGCCAGGATGGCCAGAATCAGCACTCGGCCGCTCCGGGTGTTGACGGACTTGCGCAGTTCGGTGGTGACGAGCTTGAGGAACGACTGGCCGCGGGCCGGCGGCAGCGAGGTCGCGACCGCGGCGCGGTGCTTGCCCGGTGCCGCCGAGGCGACCGGTGAAGAGATTTCAGTGACAGCCATGGTGGTGAGCTCCAGAAAGTAGAAAGGCCGGGAAGGTCAGGCGGCGGCAGCGGCCGGGCTGGTGAGCTGGAAGAAGAGCTCTTCCAGGCCGGCGCCGTCGCTCTCGCGGAGTTCGAGCAGGATCTGGCCGGCAGCGGCGGCCGCACGGCCGACCTCCTCGGCAGTGGCGTCCACCCGCAGGGCGCCGTCGTGCAGCGGCTCGAGGTTGAGGCCCGCAGCGGTCAGCGCCTGGTTGAGGCCGGCCGGGTCGAGGCCGCGGACCAGCGTGCCGCTCCCGGCGAGCAGTTCCTCCAGGGAGCCGTCGGCGACGATCCGGCCGCCGCCGATGACGACCAGCCGGTCCACGGTCGCCTGCACCTCGCCCAGCAGGTGGCTGGACAGGATCACCGTGCCGCCGCGGGAGGCGAAGTCCTGCAGCAGGCCGCGCATCCACCGGATGCCCTCGGGGTCCATGCCGTTCGCGGGCTCGTCCAGGATCAGTGCCGCGGGGTCGCCCAGCAGCGCGCCGGCGATACCGAGCCGCTGCCGCATCCCCAGCGAGTACTGGCCGACGCGGCGCTTGGCGGCGGAGGTGAGTCCGACGGCCTCCAGCATCTCGTCCGCGCGGCTGTTGGGCACTCCGAGCAGTCCCGCGTTGAGCAGCAGGGTCTCCCGGCCGGTGCGGCCCGGGTGCTGCGCCGCCGCGTCCAGCATCACGCCGACGACGCGCCCCGGGTTCGGGAGCTCGACGTACTTCTTGCCGGCGATCGTGGCGCGGCCGGAGCTGGGTGGGGTGAGTCCCGTCAGCATGCGCAGCGTGGTGGACTTGCCGGCGCCGTTGGGGCCGAGGAATCCGGTGATGCTGCCAGGCTCGACGGTGAACGACACGTCCTGGACGGCCGCGGTGCTGCCATAACGCTTGCTGAGGTTCTCGACGGTGATCATGACCGCCACTCTTCCGTCCGGCACCCGGTCGGCACATCGCCCGACCGGGTGGACCGACCCCCTACGAAAGTCGCCGGGAAAGGATCCCGATGACCACCGGAAGAGGGACGTGAGTCAGTGCGCGGGGCAACTACGCTGACGGGATGCAACGGTTGCGCCGCTGGTACGCCTGGTTCGTCCGGCGCGCCCCGCGGTTCCGCGACCTGACCTTCATCGGGTTCAGCCTGCTGACGATCGTGGCTCAGGCCGCCTCCGGTGGGAACGGCTGGCAGACGCGGGACTGGTTCGTGCTGGCGGCCGGGATCGTGGCGTCCCTGGCGCTGTGGTGGCGTCGGCGCTATCCGGTCACGGTCACGATCATCACCATCCTGGCGCTGGGCCTCGCGCAGGTCTTCGTCCCGATGGGGCTGGCCCTGCTCACCCTGGCGATCCGCCGCCGGGACACGGTGCTCGGCCTCCTGACCGCGGCTGCCTACCTGGCCTACATCGTCAGCAGTTGGTCCGACACCAGCGACATCCTCGTGCTGGCCTTCACCGGACCGTTCCTGGTCGGGAGTTGGGTCGCCGTCGGTGCGTACATCGGGGCCAGGCGCGACCTGATGGTGTCGTTGCGCGACCGGGCCGAGCGGGCGGAGGCCGAACGTGAACTGCGGGCAGAGCAAGCCCGGCTGGGCGAGCGGGCCCGGATCGCGCAGGAGATGCACGACGTGCTCGCCCACAAGGTGTCGCTGATCGCGCTGCACGCCGGTGGGCTCGAGGTGAACCCGGCCGTCGGCCCGGAGAAGGTGGAGAGCTCGGCCGGGCTGATCCGCGAGACCGCCCGCCAGGCGATGGAGGACCTCCGCGAAGTACTCGGCGTACTGCGTACCGACGTGAGCGTGGACGGCGCGGATTTGGCGCCGGTACCCCGGGCGGCGGACCTGGATCGGCTGGTCCAGGCCTCCCGGGCGGCCGGGGTGAACGTGACGAGTGAGCTGACCCTGCCGGACGACGTACCGGCCCTCGTCGGGCGCACGGTCTACCGGATCGTGCAGGAGGCGCTGACCAACGTCCACAAGCATGCCCGGGGTGCGACCACCTCGGTGCTGGTGGACGGAGCGGCCGGGACCGGCGTGACCGTGCGGGTGGCGAACCTGCGGCCGGTGGCGGCTGATTCACTGTTGCCGGGCTCCGGCGCGGGGCTCGTCGGGATCCGGGAGCGGGTGACCCTGTCCGGTGGCCGGCTGACGGTCGGACCGACCGCGGACGGTGGCTGGCAGGTCGAGGCCTGGCTGCCCTACTGACGGCAAGAAGGGAAACGATGACGCGGCTGCTGATCGTGGACGACGAGGCGCTGGTCCGGGCCGGGCTGAAGATGATCCTGGAGTCGGCCGACGACCTGCAGGTGGTCGCCGAGGCCGACGACGGCGCCGACGCGGCCGCCATGGTGCGCGAGCACCGGCCGGACGTCGTACTGATGGACATCCGGATGCCGCGGCTCGACGGGCTGGCGGCCACCCGGCAGGTCCAGGCGTTGCCGGATCCGCCGAAGGTCCTGGTGCTGACGACGTTCGATCTGGACGACTACGTGTTCCGGGCGCTGCAGGCCGGGGCGAGCGGGTTCCTGCTCAAGGACACCCCGCCGCGGGAACTGGTGCAGGCAGTCCGGGTGGTGGCGGCCGGGGACGCGATGCTGTCGCCGGCGGTGACCCGGCGGCTGATCGGGCACTTCGCCGCGGATCCGCGGACGGACCGGCAGCGGACGGCGCGGGAGCGGCTGACCGCGTTGACCGACCGGGAGACCGAAGTACTGGCCGCGGTCGCGCGCGGACTGTCGAATGCGGACATCGGCCGGGAACTGTTCATGAGCGAGGCGACCGTCAAGGCGCATGTGTCGCGGGTGCTGGTGAAGCTCGACGCGACGAACCGGGTCCAGGTCGCGATCCTCGCCCACGACGCCGGCCTGCTCGACCAGTAGAAACAGGTCGGCCAATGGGAAACCGGCCGCGCGCCGTCGGAGGGGTGGGGGCGACGGCGCACGACCGGTTTCAGGTCAGCGTCCCAGGGGGGAGTGGGCGCTGACGGTGTGGATCAGACGCGGCCGAAGGCCACGTTGCTGCTCCAGATCTTGCCCTTGGCAACCGGGGTGCCCGGCTTCGAGGAGTGCCACAGGGTGTTGTTCCCGGCGTAGATGCCGACGTGGTACACGCCGCCGCCACCGCTCCGGAAGAACACCAGGTCGCCCGGCTTCGCGGCCTTGCGGCTGATGTGCTTGGTCACGCTGTACTGCTGACGCGACGTACGGGGCAGCTTCTTGCCGGCCTTCTTGTAGACGTAGCCGGTGTAGCCGGAGCAGTCGAAGCCGCGCGCCGTCGTGCCGCCGTAGCGGTACGGCGTGCCCTTGAGCCTCGCGGCCTCGCGCAGCACCTTCGCCCGGAAGGACGTCGTGGTGGTGCTCGTGCCGTACTTGCCGTAGAGCAGGCCGCGCTTGGCGGTCCAGGTCAGCCGGCCCCAGGTGGCCTTGGTCATGGTGCCGGTCGGGGCGATGCCCCAGGACGCCTGGTACTTTTTCAGGATCCGGACGGTGCTGTTGCCGAAGTAGCCGTCGGGACCCAGGTGCAGGGCCCGCTGGACGTACTTGACAGTCGGGCCGGAGTCGCGGAAGCGAAGCAGCGGCCGGCTCGGGATGCTGGTGTAACCACGGGTCGCGGTCACCTTGGAAGTCGCCGCGGAAGCGGTCTGAGGCGCGGAGACCACGCTGATCGCGGCTCCACCACCGACTGCGAGACCGACCGAGAGAACTGCGGCGGCGGCGCGAGGGCCGGCCACGGGCTTGCTGGGCTTACGGTGCTTGGCCATCGTACGGCCGGTGGGCCGGCTACTACTGGCCTCGCTGGTCTGACTGACGGCGCCCTGAAGCGCTGTCCGTCGGGCAGTGACGGGCATGGTTGTCTCCCGACGCCTGTGAAGTTAGCTGTCGGGTTCGGGCTGAGAGTCATTAGCCCGGTCCGCTCCCGCGGACTTCACCCCAGGGACCCGACCACTCACGGTCGGGACCCAACTTCCTGGGTCCCCCACTCCTGCCATGTGGTGTTCGAGGGGAGCACATCTGCCTGGCAGGACTCGGCGTTGACACATGTGCGGTTCGCAGTGTTTGTCGAACCGCCGACGACTGTATAACAGAATGGTCACGGCGCAAACCCTCAAATCGACAGAGACCCTCCGGAAAGGGCTCAAACGGCTCTCTGACGGGTCAGGGACCACAGGTGAACACCTGGTGTCCTGAGCGCGTCTGAGCGTCCCGCAGGCGGCCACACAGCCGATCCGAGTGACCTGGGTCACATTCGGCGATTGCTCTGTGTGACAACGAGCACAGGGCGTACTCAGGTCACCCTTTTCCCAGCAGTTCGAGCCACCGCTCCAGGCCCACGTTCCCGCCTGAGATCACCACTCCGACCCGCTCCGGGACCGCCTTGATCCGGCCGCTCAGGAGCGCCGCCAGCGCGCTCGCGCCACTCGGCTCGACGACGATCTTCAGCCGCTCGAACACGAACGTCATCGCCGCCCGGATCTCGTCGTCGCTGACCAGCGCCACACTGTCCACCAGTCGCTGGACCACCGGAAAGGTCAGCTCGCCCGGTGTGGCGATCGCCTGGCCGTCGGCGATCGTTCGCGGTATGTCGATCTGGACCCGCTTGCCCGCGGCCAGCGACCGGGCGGTGTCGTCGCCCGCGGCCGGCTCCACCCCGATCACCCGGATCCCCGGCGACAAGGCGGTGGCGGCCGTCGCGCAGCCCGAGATCAACCCGCCGCCGCCGATCGGCACCAGCAGTGCGCCGAGCGGTCCGACCTCCTCGATCAACTCCAGCGCGACCGTGCCCTGCCCGGCCATCACGTCGTAGTGGTCGTACGGCGGAATCAGGGTGAGCCCGCGTTCCTCGGACAACTGCTTCGCCAGCGCGGCCCGATCCTGGGCGTACCGGTCGTAGGTGACCACCTCGGCGCCGTACCCGCGAGTGGCCGCCATCTTGGTCGGCGGTGCGTCCTTCGGCATCAGGATCACCGCGGCCGTGCCCGCCAGCCGGGCCGCCAGCGCGACCGCCTGGGCGTGATTGCCCGACGAGTACGCCGCGACGCCGCGGCCGAGTTGTTCCGCCGTCAGCCGGCTGATCGCGTTGAACGCGCCGCGGAACTTGAACGCGCCGATCCGCTGGAAGTTCTCCGCCTTCAGGAACACCTCGGCGCCGACCCGCTCGTTCAGCGTCCGCGAGGTGAGTACCGGAGTACGGTGTGCCACCCCCGCGATTCGTCCTGCCGCCGCCTGCACGTCCTCGAGAGTCAGCTCAACCATGGCTAGACGCTACTTGGCCCGGCGGACTTCGTAGCATCGCGATGTCAAGGTCGCGGATCCGGCTCCGTACTGATGGCGAGAGGTTCCCCGAGCGGGGAGCCGACGGCGAAGGAGAGATCGTGAAATACCTACTGGTCCTGAACATCAACCCCGACGTGCTGGCCGCCCTGTCCGAGGACGAGCAGCAGGCGATCTTCAGCGGGCACGACAAGTTCATGAAGACGCTGCGGGAGTCGGGCGAGTTCCACAGCACGGTGGCGCTGGCCGAGCCGGCCAAGACCGCCGTGGTCAAGGTCCGCGACGGGGTGCCGGCCGTGACGGACGGGCCGTTCCTGGAGGCGAAGGAGTTTCTCGCCGGGTACTACCTGGTCGAGTGCGAGACACCGGAGCGCGCCTACGAACTGGCCGCGATGATCCCGGACGCGGGCATCGAGGGCCTCGGCGTCGAGGTCCGGCCGGTGGTCCACGAGGTCGGTCTCTGAGTCAGGGACCCTGGAAACGACGGAACGGCAGGAGCTCCGCTTCGGGGAGGTCCTGCCGTTCCGTTCGGCGGCGGCTCAGGAGGTCTGGTCGTCGATGTTCGCGCCGCCGGCGTTCTTCTTCACCGACTCGATGCCGTTCAGTGCGCTGTCCTTGCTCTTGTAGCTCTCGCTGACCGCGATCACCTCGCCGTTGCCGGCCTTGAGGCGGAACCGGAACCCACCCGACTTGTCTTCGTACAACTCGAACTTGCCTGCCATGACGAACCTCCCGTGGTGATGGTCTGACAACGCTTCGGAGCGTAGACCTCACCGACGGTCATCGGGAGCCCGACATGCGATCGCGTCGAGAACGAGGTCGAGCCCGAAGCGGAACCGGTCGAGCGCGCGCCGATCCCGAGCGCGCTGGCCACCGCCCGGACCGTTCGAGCGAGTACTGCGAAACGCTGCCAGGCAAAGGGATTCGCACGGCGACGAGGCGGCCGCGATCGCAGTACTGGAGGTTGGGCTGATCCGGACCGGGGCGAGCGGGCGGTCGCGGTACTGGGTCAGTTGGAGGGGACGGGTCTCGCGGCTGCCGAGGTCGAGGACTTGAAAGGGTTGATGTAGACGTCGCGGGAGACCGGGCCGCCGAACCGGAGCCGGTCGTAGGCGGTGAACTCGGGCTCGAGTTCGTCGAGCTCGTCGACGAGGGGCTTCAGGTCGACCGGGTCTGTGGTCGCCTTGATCGCCTCGATCAATTGGCCTTTGCGCTTGATCGTTGTCGGCGTGACCGAGTGCAGACAGACGTACCGACCGCTCAGGTATGCGGCCCACTCGTCGTTGCCCTCGGCTACATCCGACCACTGGGCGACGAACCACGCTTGCAACTCGTCGGTCTGGTCGGCCAAGGCGAACAGATCGGCCGGCACCATCTCGGCGCCGTCCGAGCGCAGGTAGCCCGGCATCGGCAGCTTGCCTGCCAGCATCAGCCGCCGAGCCTCGTTGGCGTCGCGGCCCTGCTCGGCGCAGAGCTCGTCCAGCACCCGGAACTGCCTCGTCACGTAGGCGTCGTCCTCGGCCGTCATCGGGTGGTCGCCGTTGATCTCCAGGAACCGCTGCTTGATCGCCTCTCGACTCATCGTTTCTCCTATGTCAAGCGGCTGGTGCGAGGTTGGTTGTCGTGCCGCTGGTTGGGTTGTT
>NZ_BAAAOS010000038.1:0-88978 GCF_039530625.1 Kribbella sancticallisti
CGGCGCCGGTAGGTGAACCGGCCGAGTGTCTCGAACACGAAAGCCCTCCCAGGGCGTACGTTGACAAGGCGCTGAACAGTGGTCGCTTTGGTGAACACCGTTAACAGTTAACGGTGTAA
The DNA here is from genome assembly GCF_039530625.1 of Kribbella sancticallisti. Taxonomy (NCBI): domain Bacteria; kingdom Bacillati; phylum Actinomycetota; class Actinomycetes; order Propionibacteriales; family Kribbellaceae; genus Kribbella; species Kribbella sancticallisti. Next base: position 120 of record NZ_BAAAOS010000038.1, read on the forward strand.
ACTCTAAACGGCTCTAGGGTCTGCTTGTCAAGGCAGATCAGGGAAGGTGTTCGTGGAACTCAGTGCGACGGGGACGACCCGGCGGGACCGGCAGCGGGCCGCGACGGTCGTCGAGATCAAGGCGGCGGCGCGCAAGCTGCTCGTCGAGGGTGGCGCGTCCGCACTCGGCCTGCGGGCGGTCGCCCGCGAGCTCGGCCTCAGCGCCCCCGCGCTCTACCGGTACTTCGCCAGCCACGAGGACCTGATCTCCGCCGTCATCGCCGACCTGTACGACGAACTGACCGCGACCCTGGTGGCCCTGCGCGACGGCGACCCCGACGCGGATCTCGGCGAGAAGCTGTTCCTGGTCGCCGGCGGACTCCGCGACTGGGCCCGGGCCCACCCCGCCGAGTTCGGGCTGCTGTTCGGGGCGCCGGTGCCGAACCCGCTGGCCGAGGGGCACGACCTGACCCCGAGCCACCAGGCAGCGATGAGGTTCGGGGCCGTCTTCAAGGACCTGGTCGCTCAGGTCTGGCACCAGCAGCCGTTCCCGGCTCCGGCCGACGAGCAGCTCGGTCCGGAACTGGTCGAGCAGTTGCGGCAGAAGTCGGAGTACTTCGACGGGATGCCGGCCGGCGCGGTCTACCTCGCGCTGAACTACTGGACCAGGCTCTACGGGCTGATCTGCATGGAGGTGTTCGGCCAGTTGCACTGGGCGCTGGAGGACGCCGGCGCCTACTTCCAGGCGCAGATCTTCGAGATCGGCGAGGCACTCGGCCTGGACTGCCCGCTGCCGGAGTAGGCCAAGCTGCCCGAAGAGGGCAAAAAAAGAGACCCGCGGGCGCTTCCGGAGACACGACCGGGTGGTCGAACTCAGGGTCAGGCGGACTTTCCTGACTACCCGCGGATCCGGTGGCCGGCGTCGTACTGACTAGCCACTTGCCCACTAACAACAGTGGTTGGCGGTTAGCCCGCCGCCACCTCACGAGTCCGATAGCAAGTCATGCGTTGGACCACCTCCCTTCGCGTGTACCCAAAACCTACGTCGCCCGGTTCTCGCGTTCAACCAGTTTTCGCCGACAGATGAACGGCGATCCGTGATCCCATGGGCAGATGGTCCTCAGGCTCGGATTACCCGTCATCGTGCTGCTGATCGGAACCGCCTGGTTCGCGTGGTCGTCGTACCGCCGGGCCGTCGAGGCGGAGCGGATCGTGACCCGGCTGAACAGCGAGACCAAGGCGCTGATGCAGGAGGTCCGGGCGCTCGAGAAGGCGGTCGCGGCTGCGGAGCAGGGCCTGCGTACGCTCAGCTCCCATCCGTCGGTCCCGCGCGACGTCGCGCTGACCGCCGACCTGACGCTCGCCGACATCCGGCGGCTCACCGAGGGCAAGGAGCTGGACCACTGATGGCAAAGCTGGGGGCGACCGCGGTCGCGAAGGGCGGCAGTACGAAGGGGAAGATCGTCGGCGGGGTGATCGTCGGCGTGATCGCGCTGATCATCTTGTTCAGCCTCTTCAACTTCGCCAGTACCGACGCGAACAAGATCGGTCTGCACTACGGCGGCGGCGTGATCGAGGACAAGAAGTTCAAGTCGATCATCCCGCCCGGCTCCACCAACAAGCTGATCGGCCCGGGCGACAAGATCTACGCCTACCCGATCGACCAGCGGTCCTACATCATCGGCGGCGCCGGCGCGGACACCGACAACGCCGACGAGGTCACCGTGGTCAGCAAGGACAACGTCCGGCTCGGCGTCCGGGTCCAGGTCTACTTCACCCTGAACCGCAGCGAAGAGGTGATCAAGCCGTTCCACGAGCGGATCGGCCTCAAGACCGAGGCCTACGAGGAGGACGGCTGGGCGCTCATGCTGCAGTCCTACTTCCGGCCGCAGATCGACCGGGCCCTGGCCGCCGTCGGCACGCAGTACGCCTGGGCCGAGCTCTACAACAACGAGTCGAAGAAGGCGCAGTTCCAGACCGCGGCCGCCAAGGAGTTCACCCGGCTGCTGCCCGCCGCGGTCGGCGGCGACTACTTCTGTGGCCCGGCCTACACCGGCAACAACGCCTGCGGCGAGCTGTCCTTCACCATCCAGAAGCCGACGCCGCTGGACAAGGGCATCATCGACGGCCTCGAGGCCAAGCAGCGCGCCGAGCTGGCCAGGCAGGCGCAGGAACAGAAGAACCAGCAGGTCAACGTCGAGCTCCAGTCGGTCAAGCAGCAGGTCGCGATGCTCGGCGCCCAGGGCTATCTGCTGAAATCCGCGATCGAGTCGGGCAAGATCCAGTTCATGGTCATCCCGCAGAACGGCAACGTCAGCATCCCGGTCCCGACCCCGGCGCAGACGCCGCGCTGACCGGTGTCCGCGCTGCCGTCCCACCTCGAGTTGGTCCAGGGCGTCGTGCTGCCCAAACCGATCGGCGCGGACCCCGTCCTGGACTTCCTCAACACCCGCTCGGACTTCGACGGATCCGGCCCCGCGCGGAGCGAGTGGCTCACGTCGTACGAGGCCTTCGTGATCTGGAACGGGTACGTCGGGCTGCTGCCGGCGGCCAGCGTGTTCCGGCTGATCGAGCAGGCCGCGGTCAAACCCACGGACGCCACCCGGCGACTGGACGCGGCCCGGGAGTTCCGCGCCGACCTGTACGACGTACTGACGAACCCGGGCGCGACCGGCTCGTTCGACGCGGTGGCACGCGCGATCGAACGAGCCACCGGGCGCCGGCGGCTGGTCGCAGTACCGGCTTCTGGGCTGGGGCTCCGGGCTTCGTGGGACCTGCCGGAGGATCTGGGCCTTCCTCTGGATCAGCTCGCCCTGCTGGCCTCCGAGTTGCTCACCGGCTCGTCCCGCGACCACATCCGCCGCTGCCCCGGCTGCACCTGGCTCTTCCTGGACCCGCGCGGCCGCCGGCGGTGGTGCTCGATGGCCACCTGCGGCAACCGCGCCAAGGTGCGTGCGCACGCGGCCCGGACCAGGTGACGCTCGGTCAGAGCAGCGGGATCTGCCGGCTTCTCGGCCGGATCACCCGATGCGGGCGATTGGCCACCCGCCGGCGCCAGTCGCGCAGTAGGCCCAGCAGTTCCTCCGCCGGGACCGCGTCGAAGCGATCGTCGTCGGGCGCGAACTCGTACCGCGCCTCGACGATGCCGTCCCGCACCTGCAGGTAGGTCGCGTTGCCGGAGGCAAGCGGTTCCTTGCCGCTGTCCTCGAGCCGCAGTTCCAGATACCTGATGGCCCGGTCGATCCAGTAGGTCGGGGGTGCCTCGCTCCGGCAGGGATGAGTGCCGATGCAGTCCTTCAGGGCGGCCTTCAGCAACGGCAGGTCGTCGGCCAGGACGAGCTCCACCGAATCCCCGGGCGTGACGACGATCTCGTACTTCACGGCGGACTCAACTCCTTCCCGTGGGTCCACCATCGCCGGTGGAGCGGCGGGTGACAAGCCTGGACCGGCTGAGCGGACACCGACCTCCCTCCGGCCCCACAATGGTCACGATTTGTGATCGGGTGCTTGTCAAACGATCGACTGAAAACGCAGAGTTTCGGGTGTGGCGGATCGCTGGCGGGGCCCGAATCGGCGGCAGTTCCTGCTGGGTGGCGCCGTGGTGGCCGCGTCGGCCGTGGCGACCACCGAGACGGCCGCCGCCGGGCCGTTCGGGTCCGGCGATCTCGGGCCGTGGCAGCACCTGGTCCGGGCGATCTCGACCGAGGCGCAGATCCAGCGGGTGCTGGACACCGACGGCGTGTTCATGTTCGGCGACAGCCTCGCGGTACAGGACGGGAAGACGCTGGCGCAGCGACTGGCGGCGCGGACCGGGGACGCGCTGGCCGTACACAACTGGTCGGGTCAGCCGAGTTCGGCGGCGGTCGACGCGCTCGCGCGGTGGAAGCAGAGTTACGGCTTGCCGCGCCGGATCCTGATGGCGATGGGCTCCAACGACATCTTCAGCCCGCCCGCGGTCGCCGGGCAGGTGGATCGGGCGATGGACCTGATCGGCTCGACCCGGACGATGATCTGGGTGAACGTCCAGGTGGTCCGCGCCGCGAAGACCGTCAGCGTGCAACTGGCCGACCAGCGCAACAGCGCCTGGGTCAACGTCCAACTCGCCGACGCGCAGCGCCGGCACTCGAACCTGCGGATCGTCCGGTGGGCGGAGTACCTGGCCGCGAAACCGAACCGCCTCGGCCTCTACCTGCGCGACGGCCTGCACACCTCGGTCCCGCTGGGCCAGGCTGCCCGCAACGACCTGATGGTCCAGGCCCTCGCCACCGCCAGATCCACCGGCAAGACCGCCGAGGGAGGCTAGGCCGCCGGTCGATCAGGCCAGTTGGTTGAACAGCGCCGGGTCGACCAGGATCCAGGTGTGGCGGGCGCGGGCCAGGACACGGCCGTCGGCGTCGTACAGGGTGCTGGCGGTGTGGGTCTTGCGGCCGTCCTCGGCCAGGACGCGGCCCATCACCACGCAGGGCTCGCCGGCCGGCGGCCGGGCGTCGACGCAGGCGCTCATCTGCCCGAGCACCGACGGGCGTCCCTCCAGATCGATCGACCAGCCACCCGGGCAGTCCAGCGCGGCCCACAGGAACACCGGCTCTGCCAGGTCGGCCGCCGGATGCCAGGTGCACGCCGTCCGGCCGTCCCCGACCGGTCCGGGCCGCAACTGCAGTCCCTCGGCGTTCTCAGGCCCACAGACGAAGCACCCGGGGAACGGATGATGGACCAACCCCCGGTACTGCGCTTCCGCCGCGCGTGCCTGGTCCGGCCCGACCGGGTCGATCGTGGCGTCGGCCAGCGTGTCCGTGGAGACCGTGCTCCCCTCCGCGACCGCCGCGTCGGGTCCCGTCAGCCGTACGGTCTGCCCGTCGGCCAGCAGGTTCAGATCGACCTCCATCGGAGGCGGCAGCAGCAGCCGGACCCGGGGAGATTCATTCTCGGCCAATGATACTGCGTTACCGACCAGGCCCGCTACGTAGCCACCGTTGCCCGACTGGGCGGGCCCCCTGAAGCGCGGTGCGATCCGCAGTACCTCTCGCGTGGTCATGGCTGAAGACCCTAACTGGTGTGTCGATCCGGGGGGATTCCCGTGATTTCCGAGCTTGTTTGCAGATTTACTGCCCTGACCACTCTCATTCAAACGTCCGTTTGAACTATGCTGACTGCAGGCTACGGCGCGTGAGCAGGTGGGGTGCCTGAGCGAGCGGTGGCCGGGGGGAAGGAGAACTCTGTGGAGACACCCGTGGAATCGACCCGGGAACGGCTGCTCAACATCGCCGAGCAACGGTTCGGCGAGGGCGGCTACGAAGGAACCTCGCTGCGAGCCATCACGGTCGCGGCGGCCGCGAACATCGCGGCGGTGAACTACCACTTCGGCTCGAAGGAAGCCCTGCTGCGCGCGGCGGTGGCACGGGCGATGGCGCCGGTCAACACCGAACGCCGGCGCCGGCTGGACCAGTTGGAGGCCAAGGGCCAGCCGACCGCCGAGCAACTGATCCGCGCCTTCGTCGAGCCGGGCCTCGATCTGGTCCTGCGCCGCGGCGAGCGCGGCCCGGTGGTCGCGCGGTTCATCGGGCGGGTCGCGTTCGACCCGAGCCGGCGGATCCGCGAGTTGTACGCGGCCGAGTCCGATCCGGTCGAAGCGCGGTACCTGGCGGCGCTGCAGGCCGCGTTGCCGAGAGCGGCGCCCGAGTCGGTCGCCTTCGGCTACGTGAACATGCTCGGGCTGCTCGCGCTGCACCAGTCCCAAGCCCTGAGCCGGGCTCCGGGGGCAGAGACCGCGGACCTCGATGCGGGGGAGGACGCGGGCAAGCTGGCGGAGAACCTGATCGCCTTCCTGGTCGCCGCTTTCGACCGGGGGCTGCGCAGCTGAGGCCGGCGCGCGCACGGTGTGAACACTGGGCTGTTCGGAGCTGACCAGAGGCCCCGGTGGTCTCCTCGGACTGTCCAGTAAATGCTCACGGATGTTCGAACTGGCAGGTAACGCTGCATAATGGCGCTCCGTGGACCCCTGTGATGTCGTGGTTGCCGTCGATCTCGGTGGAACCCGGATGAAATGCGGCCTGGTCGCCGCCGACGGTGCCGTGCTGCACCGCGAGACCAGGCCCACTCCCCGGACTGTTCCTCCTCGACGCGGCGGGGGCCGCGCCGTGCTCGATGCGCTGCTCGAAACCGTCGTCGAACTGGAGCAGAAGGCCGCCGCCGACGGTCACCGCGTGCGCGCGGTCGGCGTCGTCGTACCGGGCATCATCGACGCCGAGAACGGCACGGTCGGCGCCGAGAACCTCGCCTGGGCCGGTACGCCGGTCCGCGCCGAGTTGCAGGCCGCGGTCGGGCCGGACCAGAAGGTCGTGCTCGCCCATGACGTCCGAGCCGGCGGCTACGCCGAGCTCCGCCAGGGCGCACTCACCGGTACGACGAACTCCCTGTTCCTGCCGCTCGGCACGGGTATCGCCGCGGCCATGGTCGTCGACGGATCGCTCGTCAGCGGCGACGGATACGCAGGGGAGTTGGGCCACACGCGCTTCGTCCACGGGGACGCCGCCGAGCTGTGCGCCTGTGGTCAATGGGGTTGCCTCGAGACCGTGGCATCCGCCGCCGCGCTGGCCCGCCGGTACGGCGTACGCACGGGCAAGGCGGTCGACGGAGCGCGTGAGGTGCTCGAACTGCTCGCCCAGGGTGATCCGGATGCCGCAGCCGTGTGGTCGGAAGCGCTGGAGGCGTTGATCGATGCCCTGGTGCTCTACACGACACTGGTGGCGCCCACCCGGATCGCGATCGGCGGTGGCCTGGTCGGGGCCGGTGAGACCCTGCTGGCGCCCTTGCGCGAAGGTGTCCACGCGCGGCTGACGTTCCAGCGCGAGCCGGAGATCGTCGCCGCCGTACTGGGTGAGGAAGCCGGGTGCCTCGGCGCTGCGCTGATGGCCTGGGACCGCGTGACCGCTGACGAGACTGGAGAGCAGCAGGTATGACGACGTATCGGGTGGCGCGGCTGGTCACCCCGGACGATGTGCTCGAGAACGCCTGGCTCCAGGTGGCCGACGGCGACATCCTCTCCTACGGCCGGCGGTCCGAGGGGATGCCCGCGGACGGGCTGCGGCCGGAGGACCTCGGCGACGTGACGGTGGTGCCCGGCTTCGTCGACATCCACACCCACGGCGGCGGCGGTTCGACGTACTCGACCACCGATCCCGAGGAAGCCCGCAAGGTCGCGGCGTTCCACGCCAAGCATGGCACCACCACGACGCTGGCGAGCCTGGTCACCGGACCGCTCGACGAACTCGTGTCGCAGACCGCCTGTCTTGCGGACCTGGTCACCGACGGCGTGATCGCCGGCGTGCACCTGGAGGGTCCGTTCCTGTCCGCCGCGCGCTGCGGGGCGCACGAGCCCACCTTGCTGCGCGACCCGATCGAGGGTGACGTGGCGAAGGTGCTCAGCGACGCGGTGAAGATGGTGACGATCGCCCCCGAGCTGCCCAGCGGGCTGGACGCGATCCGCCAGGTGGTCGACGCGGGCGTGGTCGCCGCGCTCGGGCACACCGACGCGACGTACGAGCAGATGATCGCGGGCGCCGACGCCGGGGCGACAGTGGCGACCCACCTGTTCAACGGGATGCGGCCGTTCCACCACCGTGACCCGGGGCCGGTCGGTGCCGCGCTGAACGATCCGCGCCTGCTGCTCGAAGTGATCAACGACGGGATGCACCTCGATCCGCAGGTCGTCCGGGTGGCCCTGGCCGCAGCGGGGGTGTCGCGGATCGCGCTGATCACCGACGCGATGGTCGCCACCGGGATGCCCAACGGGCGGTACCAGCTCGGCAGCCTCGAGGTGGACGTCAAGGACGGGCTGGCGACGCTGGCCCACGGCTCCCATTCGATCGCCGGCAGCACGCTGACGATGGACGTCGCCTACCGCAACGCGGTCAAGGCCGGCGTCTCGCTGGTGGACGCCTCCCGGATGGCGTCGACGACGCCCGCCGAGGCGTTCGGCTGGTACCACGTCGGCGGCATCGAGACCGGCAAGCGAGCCGACCTGGTGCTTCTGGACGAGGACTACACCGTCCAGAAGGTGATGCGGGCCGGCTCGTGGCTGGACTGATCCGATGATCGGCACGGTCACCCTCAACCTGGCGCTGGACGTCACGTACCGCGTCGACGACCTAGTCGTCGGCGGGAGCCACCGGGTCACCGGCATTCGGCAGCGCGCCGGCGGCAAGGGCGTCAACGTCGCTCGGGTTGCGTCGACGCTCGGGCATCAGGTGCTCGCGCTCGGGTTCGTCGGCGGACAGACCGGCGAGATCGTCGCCGAGGAACTCTTCGACGCCGGCCTGACCGCTCTGCTCACTCCGATCAGGGGCGAGACGCGCAGGACTGTCACCATCGTCAACGGAGCTGACGGCGACGCCACCGTCTTCAACGAGGCGGGACCAGAGATCTCGGCTGACGAGTGGCGGGCGTTCCACGATCGGATGCCGTGGGGACGGCTGGGAGTGCTCGCCTGCTCGGGCAGTCTGCCGCCCGGCCTGCCCGCCGATGCCTATGCGGAGATCGCCGTGCGGGCGCGGCATCACGACGTACTGTCGGTGATCGATGTCGGCGGTGATGCCCTGATGGCGGCTGCGACGGCGGGTGCGATCGTCCGTTCCAACGCCGCCGAACTGCGCGCGGCCGTGGGTGAGCTCAGCGTGGAGGAAGGCGCCCGGCGGCTGGTGACCGCCGGTGCGACCGCTGCCGTGATCACCGACGGCGCTCGCGGAATGGTTGCTGCCAGCAATAAAGGTGTCTGGCGGGCCGCACCGGTCGAGCAGGTCGCGGGAAATCCCACCGGCGCAGGAGATGCCTGTACTGCGGTCGTCGCGGCCGCTGTCGCCGAATCCCCCGAGCCCGACTGGGCCGAAGTACTGAAGTCCGCCGTGGCCGTATCCGCCGCGGCCGTGCTGACACCTGTTGCCGGGGACATCGACGTCGAGGCGTACCGGCGGTGGCAGCCGCAGGTCGCCGTTCAGAGCTTTTAGTGGTGTGTCACCACCAGGACAAGGGAGTTTCGCATGCCGCTGGTTTCCGGAGCCGAGGTCGTACTGGCCGCCGCCAAGGACGGCCGGGGAGTCGGTGCGTTCAACGTGATCCAGTTGGAGCACGCGACCGCGCTGATCGCCGGAGCCGAGCAGGTCGGCGCGCCGGTGATCCTGCAGATCAGTGAGAACGCGGTGAAGTACCACGGCGCGCTGAAGCCGATCGCCGTCGCCACCCTGGCCGCGGCGGCCGCCGCCGAAGTACCGGTCGTGGTGCACCTCGACCACGCGATGGACCGCGACCTCGTCACCGAGGCGGTCGGCCTCGGCTTCACCTCGGTGATGTTCGACGCGTCGAAGCTGGACTACGCGGACAACGTCGCCGCGACCACCGAGGTGACGGCCTTCTGCCACGACCACGGCGTCTTCGTCGAGGCGGAGATCGGCGAGGTCGGCGGCAAGGACGGCGTCCACGCGCCCGGCGCCCGGACCCGCCCGGACGAGGCGCTCGCCTTCGCCGAGGCGACCGGGGTGGACGCGCTCGCCGTCGCGGTCGGCTCGTCGCACGCGATGACGGAGCGCACCGCCGAGCTCGACTTCGAGTTGATCGGCCGGCTGCGGAGCGCGGTACCGGTGCCGCTGGTGCTGCACGGCTCGTCGGGTGTCGCCGACGCGGACCTGACCCGCGCCGTCGAGGCCGGCATGACCAAGGTCAACATCGCCACCCACCTCAACAACGTCTTCACCGGCAAGGTCCGCGAGATCCTCGCCGACCAGCCGAACCTGGTCGACACCCGCAAGTACCTAGGCCCGGCCCGTACTGCGGTCGCCGCCGAGGTGGCTCGCCTGCTGACCCTGCTCAAGGCCGTCTAGAGAGAGCAGTTCCCGCGGATCCACGCTCCGCGGACTGTGGGCCGACCTGCTGCCGGAAGCACCCAAAGGATGTGGTCGCTGATGCCGAACAAAAGATCGCCGAGGCGATGGCCGCCGGTGACTGATCCACAACAGCCGCACAGCCCCGAGCCCGGCTCCGGCGCCGGGGATGCTGGGCTTGCTCGGCGGTTGGGGGTGGGGGATGCGGCGGTCATCGGGCTGGGGTCGATGGTTGGTGCCGGCGTGTTCGCGGTGTGGGGGCCGGCTGCTCGCGCGGCCGGCGCCTTGTTGTTGGTGGCACTCGTCATCGCAGCGGTGGTTGCCTACTGCAACGCGGCCGCCTCGGCCCAGCTCGCGGCCGTCTACCCAGTCTCGGGCGGCACCTACGCCTACGGGCGGGAGCGGCTCGGCCCGTGGTGGGGGTACGCGGCCGGCTGCGCCTTCGTGCTCGGGAAGACCGCTTCGTGTGCCGCGATGGCGCTCACCTTCGCCACGTACGCGATCCCCGACCACAAGATCGGCCAGCGTCTGGCCGCGCTCGCCGCGGTGATCGCCCTGGCCGCGGTCAACTACCGCGGTGTCACCAGAACCGCCACCCTCACGAAGATCCTCGTCACCTGCACCCTCCTGGTGCTGGCGACTGTGGTGGTTCTCCTCCTGGTCTCACCCGACACGGATCCCATCACCAAGTGGACCGCAACCACCAGCCCGTACGGCGTACTGCAGGCTGCGGGTCTGCTCTTCTTCGCCTTCGCGGGCTACGCGCGGATCGCCACCATGGGCGAGGAGGTCCGCGATCCCGCCCGGGCCATCCCGCGAGCGATCCTGATCGCCCTCTTCATTGCTGTTGGCATCTACCTAGTGGTCGGCGTGAGCCTTCTGCTCGCCCTCGGCCCGGACCGGATCGCGGCCTCCTCGGCCCCACTCGCCACGGCCGTCGAGGCGGTTGGCGCGGCCTGGGCCCAGCCGATCGTTCGAGTGGGAGCGGCCCTCGCCAGCCTCGGTGCCCTGCTGGCGCTGATCGCCGGCATCGGCCGGACCTCCCTGGCGATGGCCCGCAACAACGACCTGCCGCGCTGGCTCGCCGCGGTCCATCCGCGCTTCCAGGTGCCGCATCACGCCGAGATCGCGCTGGCCGCGATCGTCGGAGTACTGGTGCTGACCACCGACCTGCGCGGCGTGATCGGCTTCTCCTCCTTCGGCGTCCTGCTGTACTACGCGATCGCGAACGCCGCGGCCTTCACCCAGCCGGCCGAGCATCGTCGATGGCCCCGTTTCGTCAACGTGCTCGGCCTGGCCGGGTGTCTGCTGCTCGCGGTCAGCCTGCCGCTGACCTCGGCCGTCACCTGCGCGGTACTGCTGGCGCTGGCGATGCTGGCCCGGTTGATCAGGACAGGTCGCGACGGATCCGCCAGAAGCAGAAACCGGTGATCAGCAGGCCCAGTGCGAGGAAGAGCCCGGTCTCCCTCCACTGCAGCGCCCAGAACCGATCGGCCGGGTGGTAGCTGATCTTTTGCCGATAGCCCTCATCTGCCAGCCGCTGGAAGCAGGTGCTGAACGGCGGCCGGACCCTGGTCTCCTCCGCGGTGGCGTTCGGGCCGCCGGGTCCGCAGTCCGCGACCCAGCTGGGCAAGGTCTTCTGCGCCTGGCCGGCCGAGTTCACCGTCACCTCCGACAGCTTCCAGTTGCCTTCGCCCGGCAGTTGCGCCTCGACCCGCATCACTTCCGGGTTCTCCTCCGGGCCCGACAACTGCAGCCCGCGCATGTTGTCGGTCGTCACCACCACGTGGGTCTGGACCGGCGTCATCAGGTGCGGTCGCAGGAACATCGGCGAGATGATCTCCACCGCGATCACGGCCGCGAGGGTGATGGCGATCGCGACCACGCTGCGGCGGACCACCAGTCCGACGGCGACCCCGAGCGCGAACGCGAAGGCCGCGTAGCCGATCGGCACGACGCCGCGGGCGCCGAAGACCGGCGGGAGCAGCCGCGGCACGTTGTAGATCCCGGACGTCTGACCGGCGCCGATCGCGTCGTCGATCGGGTCGGCCCACCACGACACCGCGAGACTGAGCAACCCGGTGACAGCCATCGCGCCCAGCCCGGTGACCGCGAGCTTGGTGACCAGCCAGCGGGTCCGGCTGATGCTCTGGTTCCAGACCAGCCGATGGGTGCCCGCCTCGAGCTCGCGCGCGATCAGCGGCGCACCCCAGAACGCGCCGATCACCGGGGGAGCGGCGTACACCACGATCTGGCCGGCGATGTACAGGTACTCGTTGATCCGGTCGAACCGGAGCTGGTTCAGGAAGTCGGTGCTGTACCGCTGGTAGTCGTCGGCGAGGCCGGGGCCGGTCACCGCCAGCAGGACGGCGAGCACGGCCACCGCACCGACGACCACCAGCGCCTGCAGGCGGAACTGCCGCCAGGTGAGCCAGATCATCGCTGTACCTCCAGCACGGGCCGGTTGTTCTGCGGAGCGGAGCTGGAGCGGCCCATGTAGGCCAGCACCACGTCCTCGAGGGTGAGTTGCGAGACCGTCCAGGCCGGATCGAGGATCGGCTCGTCGGTGCGGATCAGGAGGGTCGACTGGCGATCGGTGTGGCTGGCCGAGATCACGTACTGGTTCGGTGGCATCGACTTCTCGTCGCGCCGCGGGCCGGTCAGCCGGTAGTGCGTGGCCAGCAGGGTCTCGATGTCGCCGCTGACCTGGACGCGCGAGTCGACCAGCACGACCAGGTAGTCGCAGGAACGCTCGACGTCGGAGACCAGGTGCGAGGACAGGATGACGCTCAACTCGTGCTCGGTGACCGCCTCCATCAGGTCCTGCAAGAACTCGCGACGGGCGAGCGGATCGAGCGCGGCGACGGGTTCGTCGAGGATGAGCAGTTCGGGGCGCTTGGCGACGCCGAGGGTCAGTGCGAGCTGGGCCCGCTGGCCGCCGGACAGCTTGCCGGCCCGCTGCTTCGGGTCGAGCCCGAGGCGCTGGATCCTCGCCTCTGCAAGGGAATCGTCCCAGCGTGGGTTGAGCCGCGCGCCGAGTTTGAGATGGTCCGCGACGCTCAGCCTGGCGTAGGTGGGGGTGTCCTGGGCGACGAAGCCGATCTTGGACAGTTGCTCGCCGCCGGCCGGAGCGCCGAGCACCTCGATGCCGCCGGTCGTCGGAGTGAGCATGCCGACCGACAGGTTCAGCAGGGTGCTCTTGCCGGCGCCGTTCGGGCCGACCAGGCCGACGACGCGGCCGGACGGGACATCCAGAGTGCAGTCGGTCAGCGCCCAGCGGCGGCCGTACTTCTTGCCCAGACCCTGGGCTCTCAGGGCGGTGGTCATGCTATGTCCTCCTGAGCGGCGGTCCGAAAGGTTGTCATGAACAACGCCTCGATGCTCTCGTCGTCCAGCCCGGCCTTGCGGGCCTTGCCCAGCCACCGCTGCAGGTCCTGCCGCAGCGGCCCGTGCGCGGCGAGGCTGTGATCGGTCAGCGTCCGCGTCACGAACGTGCCGCGCCCGGGCCGCGCCGCGACCAGCCCTTCGTGCTCCAGTTCGCGGTAGGCCTTCAGCACGGTGTTCGGGTTGATCGCCAGTTGGCCGACCACGTCTTTCACCGTCGGCAACTGATCCCCTTCGCGCAACAGGCCCAGCCGCAACGCGTTCTTCACCTGCTGAACGATCTGCTGGTACGGCGACACCCCCGACCGCCCGTCCAGATGGAACTCGATCATCTCCAACCCCATTCATCTAGTTAACTAGTACAATACCCCTATGCGACAGCACGGGGTCAAGGGTCGGTGGATGACTGAACGTCAGCCCATGGCTGAGAACGCGAGCAAGCTCGCGGACGTTGATCGAGGTGAGCGCCTGCGACTACTTGATGGCGTTGTAGCGGCGGAGGGACTCGAGGCGGGCTTCGGCGTGGTCGACGATCGGGTCCGGGTAGTCCGTGTCGTGGTTCCACGGTTCGTGGGCGGACTTGCCGGACAGATCCGCGAGTTCGGGGATCCAGCGGCGGACGTAAGCGCCGGTGGGGTCGAACTTCAGGCCCTGCGTCGTGGGATTGAAGACCCGGAAGTACGGCGCCACATCGGCGCCGCACCCTGCCACCCACTGCCAGTTCAGCGAGTTCGACGCGAGATCACCGTCGATCAGATTCCGCAGGAACCACCGGGCGCCGTGCTTCCAATGGATGTGCAGATCCTTCACCAGGAACGACGCGACCACCATCCGGACCCGGTTGTGCATGAACCCGCTCCGCGCCAGTTGCCGCATCCCCGCGTCCACGATGGGATACCCGGTCATTCCCTTGCACCAGGCATCGAACGCCTCGCCCGGTTCGTCGTACTCCATCTTCTCGAACTCGGCACGCAGCGGCTTCCACGCCGCCTCCGGGTTCCGCAGCAGCAGGTCCGCGCAGAACTCCCGCCACGCCAACTCCCGCCGGTACGCCTCGGCGCCCGCACTTCGCAGCCGAGCGAGATCCGCGAGCATCGTCCGCGGATGGATCTCCCCGTACTTCAACGGCGCCGACATCCGCGAGGTCGAGTCCAGATCCGGCCGGTTCCGCTCGGCGTCGTACGCCGCGATCTGGTCGAGGTAGTCCTGCCAGTGCTCGCGCGCCGCCTTCTCGCCGGCTCCTTCGGCGGCGACCCCGGTCTGCGGCAGGGCGTCACTCCTCTTGCCGATCCACTCGACGTCGGCAGGCGTACCCACCGCCCCCCGCCAGCCGTGCTCGAGCCACGCGCGGAAGTACGGCGTGAACACCTGGTACGGCGAACCCTGCTGCGTCAGGATCCGCCCGGGCGCGACGGCGTACGGGGATCCGGTGCGGACGAGCGGGCAGCCCAGCACCTTCTCCACCGCGGCGTCGCGGCGTTGCCCGTACGGGCCGTAGTCCGCGGCCATGTGCACGCTGACCGCGCCGATCTCCTCGGCCAGTTCGGGAACCACCTGCGCCGGATCGCCCCGACGGATGACGAGCTTGCCGCCCATCGAGTCCGACAACGCCCGCAAGGAAGCGACCAGGTGGTTCTGCCGAGGTGATCCGGCCGGGTCCCACAGTGCCGGATCCAGCACGAACAAACCGAGCACGTGACCGTCGCCCGCCGCCAGAGCATCCAGCAGAGCCGGATTGTCCGCGAGCCGCAGATCCCGCCGAAACCACATCACCGCGCCGGCCATCCGCCCATCCTGCTGGATGCACAAGTTTGCCGGCCGCTTGAAAGGATTGGGTAAGGCTTGCCTGATAGGTGAGAATGGTTGTCGTGAGCGAGCTGATCGATACCACCGAGATGTACCTGCGGACCGTCTACGAACTGGAAGAGGAAGGCATCCTGCCGCTGCGCGCGCGGATCGCCGAACGGCTGCACCAGTCCGGCCCCACGGTCAGTCAGACGGTGGCCCGGATGGAGCGCGACGGGCTCGTCACGGTCGAGGGCGACCGGCACCTCGAGCTCACCGAGGTCGGCCGGATGCAGGCGACCCGGGTGATGCGCAAGCACCGGCTCGCCGAGCGGCTGCTGGTCGACGTGATCGGCCTGGAGTGGGAGGACGTGCACGCGGAGGCCTGCCGCTGGGAGCACGTGATGAGCGACGCGGTCGAGTTGCGGCTGCTGAAGATCCTCGACAACCCGACCGAGTCGCCGTACGGCAACCCGATCCCGGGCCTGGAGGAGTTGCAGAAGGACGGCCAGGCGACCGCGATCGGCGACTTCCGGATCGGCGTCGAGCCGCTGGACAAGGTGCTGGACCAGGCGACCGGCGAGAGCGTCCGGGTGCTGGTCCGGCGGATCGCCGAGCCAGTGCAGACCGATGACGACGCGATGGCCGTACTGCGCCGCGCGGGCGCGCTGCCCGGCCGCGAGGTCGACTCGACGCTGGACGCCGAGGGTGTCCTGGTCGGCAGCCGCGAGGCCGGCGGCGTGATCAGCGACGAGACCGCGGGCCACATCTTCGTCAGCTTGGTCTAAGACTCCATTAAGAACCGGCACAGCGAGCGCTCGATGCTGTACTGAGTGTGGTCAGGCAGTAACGTCTGTCCGCGATGCCTGAGAACGAGATCGACTGGCCGGAGTACCTGCGGGAGTTCCACACCGCGACCCCGGGCAGCACTGAAGCCCTGCTGTCACGAGCTGTGGCCGGGGACCACACGCCCTACCGCTGGCTTGTCCGAGCCGTATCCGGAGAAGCCCGAAGGGTCCTGGACCTCGCCTGCGGCAACGGGCCGGTGGCCCGTGAGCTCTACGGCCGCTGGGTCGTCAGCCTGGACAACAACGCCAGGCAGGTCGCGGGCGCCCCCGGTCCGAAGGTGCAGGCGGACGCCCTCCACCTGCCGTTCGCGAACGAGGCCTTCGACGTCGTCACCTGCTCGATGGGGCTGGCGGTGCTGCAGCCGCTGCCCGACGTCCTCGCCGAGGCAGCCCGCGTACTGCGCCGCGGCGGCGTGCTCGCGGCGACCGTGCCGGCCGTCCGGCCGTTGCGCCGCAGCGACCTCCGCACGCTGACCAGCCTGACCACCCGGCTGCGGTCGACGCCGCAGTTCCCGGCCGGCGGCGAGATCAAGGATTTGAAGGACCAACTCCGCGGGGCCGGGTTCGACGTGATGGAGAGCCAGCGCGAGCGCTACGCGTACACCGTCCGCTCGATCGACGACGCCCGGCGGCTGATCGGCGCCCTCTACCTCCCGGGCACCTCCGACGCCCGCCGCGAGGCTGCCGCCGGCTGGCTCGCGGAGCGCGCCGAGTCCCGCGACGGCCTGGAAGTCGCCATCCCGATCCGCCGGATCACCGCCATGCGGACCAAGGTCGCTCTCGCCTGAGCACTCTGTACCGTTCATGCTGTGCCTGCTCTCACCTGGTCCGTCCGTGCGGTCGACGGTGCGTTGAGTGGCGAGACGATCTACCGCGAACTGCTCGCGGACGAGCCCGCCGTTTTCTGGCTCGACGGCAGCCTGACCGACCGTGGCGTCCGGCGTGTTTCCGTGCTCGGGACGACGACGGAAGAGGTCATCGTCCGGGATGTGGCGGACGGTGACGTTTTCGCCGAGCTGCGGGAGTTGCTGGCGGCGCGACAGGGCGCAGTACCGGCTGAGCTGGACGAGGTCTTCAGCGGCGGCTACGTCGGCTACTTCGGGTATGAGCTGAAGGCCCTCACTGGTGGCGAGGCGGTTTACCAGGCGCCGACTCCCGATGCGTTGTGGATGTGGGCCGACCGCTTCGTGGTCATCGATCACGACGAGGACCGCTCGCTGCTCGTCGCGGTTCATCCGCCTGAGGATTCCACCGCGGCCAGGTGGCTGGACCGGGCCGAGTCCTGCGCGGCGAGCTGGTGGATGAGCGGGCAGGCCGAGCCCGCCGTCGCGGCGCTGGACCTCGAGGCGCACCTGGAGCAGGATCGCGAGACCTACCTCGCCGGGATCGACGCGTGCATGGCCGCGTTGGAGGCGGGGGAGACGTACGAGGTCTGCCTCACCAACCGGGTTCGCCTGCCCGCCGTCGAGGACCCCTTCGAGTTCTACCTGTGGCAGCGGTCGCGCAACCCCGCGCCGTACTCCGCCTTCCTCCGGTACGGCGACCTCGCGGTGGCGAGCTCGTCGCCCGAGCGGTTCCTCACGGTGGACGCGGAGGGCTGGGCCGAGTGCCGCCCGATCAAGGGGACGGCACCCCGATCGGCCGATCCGGCCCAGGACCAGCTGGTCGCCAAGGCGCTGGCCGAGGACGAGAAGACGCGCGCCGAGAACCTGATGATCGTCGACCTGATCCGCAACGATCTCGGCCGGGTCAGCGAACCGGGCACGGTCCAGGTGCCGCGGTTGATGGCCGTCGAGAGCTACCAGACCGTTCATCAACTGGTCACCACCGTCCGCGGGCGGTTGCGCGCGGACGTGGACGCGCTGGACGCGGTCCGGGCGTGTTTCCCGCCGGGGTCGATGACGGGCGCGCCGAAGATCCGCACGATGGAACTGCTCGACGAGTTGGAGTGGTCGGCGCGCGGGGTGTACTCGGGGGCGCTCGGCTATCTGACCGTGGACGGCCGGGCCGACCTCAGTGTGGTGATCCGGACCGCGGTGATGACGCCGGACGAGACGGTGGTGGGGGCCGGCGGGGCGATCGTGCTCGACTCCGATCCGGCCGCGGAGTACGACGAAATGGTGCTGAAGGCAACGGCAACGATCCAGGGGCGGACCGAATGACTTCTTTGCAGGTGGCAGATTCCTTCTTGGTGGCGGGGGGCAAGGTGCGTGGCCTCGAGCTGCACCGCGAACGCTTCACCACCTCCTGTACCGCGCTCGGCGTCGAGGCCGGGGCGTTCTTCGACGACCAGGTCGGGCGGTTCCCCGGCTTCGGCCGGTGGTTCCCGCGGTTCGAGCTCGCCTCGACCGGCGACCTGGCCGTCCAGCTCCGGCCGGCCCCGCCGCAGGGTGATCGGATCCGGGCCTCGGTCCGCCGCGATCCCCGCACCAACCCGCGGGTGAAGGGCCCCGACCTGGAGGTGCTGGCGGAGCTTCGAGCAGAGGCAGCCTCGACCGACCGCGCCGACGAGGTTCTGCTCGTCGACGAGGACGGCATCGCCCTGGAAGGCGCCTACTCGGCTCTGGTCTGGTGGGAGGGAGACACCCTCTGCGTCCCGCCGTCCACGCTGCCGATCCTCCCGTCGGTGACCGCTCATCTCCTCCGCAACTTGGCGGTCGAGCGAGGTACCGAAGTCTCCGAACGCCCCCGCACCGCCGCCGAACTGGCCGACGCCGACGAGGTCTGGCTGGTCAACGCCCTGCACGGAATCCGCCCGGTCCACGCCTGGCATTCGGACCCCATCGACCCGCTCCCGCTGTCCGTGGCGGCAAGCTGGCAACGATCCCTTCTCGACCTTGCCAAACCCATCTGACCGGCGGCCCGCCATCGGGGCGCAGTACGCGTCGGTCCGGTCCCAGGCCGCTGCGTAGGCGCGTCCAAGAACCTTTTTGTCATCTCTTCACTGTCAAAATGAGTGTCGCTAGCGTCTCCTCCCAGGCGGGGCACAGTCGTCCTGCAAGACGAAGGAGTACGTGACTGATGACCGGTTCCGAGCACGGGTTCAACCTCCACCGACGGTCCTTGCTGGCTGGAGTCATCGGCTCCGTGGGGGTGGCGGCACTGCCTGCCGCCGCCGCGCAGGCGGCGCCGGCGGAGGTCGCATCGATGCGGGGTTACCCGTCGAACTGGCCCGACCTCGAGCCGTACGGCCTGGCGGACACCCGGCTTGACCTGTGGCCCCGTGCGGACAACTCCTTCATCCTCCCGCTCGAGTTGCGTCCCCGTGACGAGGAGCGCGGCCAGGTCTGGATGCGGGACACCTACGTCAACTGCTTCGTCGTCGACGGTCGTCCGATCTACGTTGCCACCGGCACCAGTCGCGTGCCCGGGCTCGAGGCCGCCGGTCCGTGGAACGACGGCATCTTCGTGTGGCTGTCCCCGTCCCTGCGCGGGCCGTGGAGGCTGGCCGACACGACCGGCTTCCGGCCCGGCGCCGAGAAGGGCAAGGTGTGGTCCCCCGAGTTCGTCGGCGAGAACAAGCCCGGACGCACCGTCGTCGCTCCCTGGCAGGAGTACTGGTACGACGATCAGTTCGGCAAACGGGGCCAGGCGTGGGCCCCGGAACTGCACTACGTCCGCGGCACGTGGTACATCGTCGCGTGCATGGGCGACCACTCGCGCAAGGTCGGTTCGTTCATGCTCGTGAGCGAGGGCGGGGTCGAGGGCCCGTACCGGCTCGTCGAGGGCAACCTCGAGAAGCCCTTCGGCGACTCGTTCATCGGCGGACCGAGGTTCATCCAGCCCGGCGCCTACCACCACATCGACGGCGGCCTGTACAGCGAGGGAGACGATGCGTGGCTCGTGCTGCACAACGATCTGTACGCGAAATTCCGGGACGACATGGAGGACATCGTCGTGACGACGAACCTCCCCAAGTTCCAGCAGACGCGCTACACCCCTGAGCCGTATCTCGAAGGCGCCTACGTGTTCAAGCACGGCGGCAAGTACTACCTCGTCCAGGCGGCGTGGGACCGGTCATCGACCAACCCTGACGGCAGCACGCGGCACGCGTACGATCCACCCGGCCCCGGCCGTACGCAGTACCAGTACGACGCGATCGTCGCGGTCTCGGACAGCTTCGAGGGCCCGTACTCCGAGCGATGGACCGCGGGTGTCGGTGCCGGCCACAACAACTTCTTCACCGATCGCAGCGGCCATCTGTGGGCGACGTTCTTCCGCAACCCGAACGTCGGCTACTGGTCCGACCCGTCTCGCGTCGCCGACGCCGCCGTACCCGGTGTCGTGCGGCTGGAATGGACCGGGCCGCAGGGCAACCGCCTGTACGTCCAGCGCCGCAACGGGCGAAGCTGACCTGCTCGAAGTACCGCGGCACCGGCGCTTGGCAAAAAGTGATATCACTATGCTACCGTTGCGATAGACAGTGAGACGCGACGGAAGTGGGGTCGGACGATGAGCGCCGAGGTCGATGTGATGGTGGAGATGCCCAAGCCGAAGGTGGTCGAGCGCCCGGCGCGGGACCTGAACGGCTGGCCGATGGCGGGTCTGGCGTTCGTGCTGGTGGTGGGCGGGATCGCAGTGTTCATCGTCGGAATCGACGCGGGTCAGGCGGTGCTCACCGTGCTCGGTGGCGCCGCCTTGGTCGTCGGCTCGATCCTGGCCGCCGGCCTGACGCCGGTCTCGCCGGGGCGGGCCCGGGTGCTGCAGATCCTCGGCCGGTACGCCGGGACGATCCGCACCGACGGGCTGCGCTGGGTGAACCCGATCTCCGCCCGCCGGGAGATCTCGACCCGGATCCGCAACCACGAGACCGCCGTTGCCAAGGTCAACGATGCCGACGGCAACCCGATCGAGATCGCCGCGGTGGTGGTCTGGCAGGTCGAGGACACCGCGCAGGCGACCTTCGAGGTGGACGACTTCGTCGAGTTCGTCGCGATCCAGACCGAGACCGCGGTCCGGCACATCGCCAACAGCTACCCGTACGACGTGCACGACGAGGCGGGCGGGATGTCGCTGCGGGACAGCACCGACGAGATCACCGAGAAGCTGTCGACCGAGATCGGGGCCCGGGTGCAGGCGGCCGGGGTGCACGTGATCGAGT
The DNA here is from genome assembly GCF_039530625.1 of Kribbella sancticallisti. Lineage (NCBI taxonomy): Bacteria > Bacillati > Actinomycetota > Actinomycetes > Propionibacteriales > Kribbellaceae > Kribbella > Kribbella sancticallisti. Next base: position 21,089 of record NZ_BAAAOS010000038.1, read on the forward strand.
CCCGGATCACCCATCTGGCGTACGCGCCGGAGATCGCCCAGGCGATGTTGCGCCGGCAGCAGGCCGGTGCCGTGGTGGCGGCCCGGCAGCGGATCGTCGAAGGCGCGGTCGGCATGGTCGAGCTCGCGCTGGACCGGCTGTCCGAGCACAACGTGGTCGAGCTCGACGAGGAGTGCAAGGCGACGATGGTGAGCAACCTGCTCGTGGTGCTGTGTGGTGACCGGGATGCCCAGCCCGTGGTCAACACCGGTTCGCTCTACCAGTGAGCCCGGCTCGTGGCCGCTGAACGCAAGAAGATCCTGCTCCGGCTGGATCCCGTGGTGCACGACGCGCTGGCCCGCTGGGCAGCCGACGACCTGCGCAGCACCAACGCCCAGATCGAGTACCTGCTCCGGCGGGCGCTGGCCGACGCCGGCCGCCTGCCGGGCAACGTCGGCAAGATGCGCCGCCCGGGCCGCCCGGCCAAGGAGGAGGAGTCGTGAACGCCCGCCTGATCCGCCGTCCAGCGGCTCCCGCCCCGGTGGCCAAGGAAGTTGCCACTGGCAAGGGAATTACCCCGGACTCCTTGCCGGCAAGGCTGTTTCTGCTCGCGTGTGACCCGACCACCGGTCGCCTGGCCGGCAGGTCGCACCTCGGTCAGTTGCTGCGGGCCGCCGCTCTGGTCGACCTGCAGCTCACCGGTCACCTGGTCGACGAGGGCGGCCGCGCGCAGGTCGGTACGACGAAGGCGCCGGCCGATCCGCTGCTGGCGAGCATTCTCGAAGACATCGAGTCCTCGTCGCCCCGCAAGTGGCGGCATTGGGTGGACCGGCGGCGTCGGGGGATCGTTCGGGAGGTGCGCGACGACCTGGAGAGGGCGCGGCTGATCAAGGTCGAGCGGCGTCGCCTGCTCGGGATCATCCCGGCCGACCGGATCACGCTCAGGCACCCCCTCGTACGACGCCAGTTGCTGCAGGCGGCGACCGATACCCTGCGACCCGCTCGGCTGGTCACCCGGATCGACCTGCGCGACGCGGCGCTCGTAGTACTGGCTGCGACGGCGGATCTTCGCCCGGTCATCAGCAAGGAGCAGCGCAACCGTCACAAGGACCGGCTGGCTCAGTTGGCCGTCCGCATCGGCCCGGTTGTCCCGGCCCTGCGCAAGTCCATCCAGGCAGCGGCCGCGGCCGCTGCCGCCGGCTGAAGCCTCGCGCACCGAAGATCCCGCTTGACGGGGAGACCGCTCTGGGTGCTACGGTTCATTGGTCAAGTAATGAACCTACGAACCGACGAACCAGGAGGGACCCACGGTGTTCGACGATCGCAGCCCGATCTATCTCCAGATCGCGGACCAGATCAAGAACGACATCGTCACGGGTGCCCTCGCCGAGGACGAGCAGGTCATGTCGACGAACCAGTACGCGGCGTTCTACCGGATCAACCCCGCCACCGCGGCCAAGGGCTTCGCCCAACTGGTCGACGAGGGCGTGCTCTACAAGAAGCGCGGGATCGGCATGTTCGTCAGCCCGAACGCCCGGGAGTTGCTCCGGACCGGCCGGCGGGACTCGTTCTTCGCCGAGGTGGTGGATCCGATGATCCGCGAGGCCGACGCGATCGGGGTTCCGCTGGCCGACGTCGTCAAGCACATCCAGAACAAGGACGGTGAACAGTGAGCGGGCTGGGAGTGACTACCGAGAACCTGAGCGTCAGGTTCGGCGGCGTGCCCGCCCTGGACGGCCTGGACCTGCGGCTGGCGCCGGACAAGATCCACGGCCTGCTCGGCCGCAACGGGTCCGGCAAGAGCACGCTCGCCGCCACCCTGTCCGGGTTCCGCCGAGCCGACGCGGGCCGGGTCCTGCTCGACGGCGGTGACCTGGGCGAGCCGCGCGAGCCGTACGAGGACGCGGTCGTGACGAGCCGGATCTGCCTGATCCGCGAGTCCGGTGACCTGGTCGCCTCCGAGCCGGTCAGGCACGTGCTCGACCTGGCGAGCAGCCTCCGGCCGTACTGGAGCGCCGACCTGGCCGGAGAGCTGCTGGACAGGTTCGAGATCCCGGTCCGCAAGAAGGTGCAGAAGCTGTCGCGGGGCAAGAAGTCCGCGCTCGGCGTGGTGCTGGGACTGGCCAGCCGGGCGCCGCTGACGATCTTCGACGAGAGCTATCTGGGCATGGACGTGCCGTCCCGGAACCTCTTCTACGACGCGCTGCTCGCCGACTACAGCGAAGTACCGCGGACGATCGTGCTGTCCACCCACCTGGTCAGCGAGGTCAGCGCGCTGCTCGAAGAGGTGGTCATCCTCGACAACGGCAAGCTGGTCACCCAGTCGCCGGTCGACGCGCTGCGTGGTCGCGGCGCCTCGATCGTCGGGCCGGTTGCGGCCGTCGACGAGTTGACCAGCGGCCTCACCGTGCTCGCCGAGCAGCGGCTCGGTGGCACCAAGTCCACCACCGTGTTCGGCGACCTGGACGACCCGTTGCAGGCGAAGGCGCGCTCGGCCGGACTGGAGATCGGCCCGGTCGGCCTGCAGGAACTGTTCGTCCATCTGACCGGTTCGACGGCTGCGAAGGAGAGCGACCGATGACCGCAATCATAAGCCGACCCGGCGCCGCCACCCTGCCCGGCCAGGTCACCGCGATGCTGCGCCTTCGACGGGTACTGCGGGCCATGGTGATCGGCCTGCGGCCGATGGTCGGTGGGTACTGGCTGGTGATGCTGCTGGCCTTTCTGGGCGGCGGAATGATCGCGCAGTTGGTCTCCGGTGGAACCGACCACAGCATGTGGGACTACGGCACCCAGTCGCCGAAGTACTTCTCCGCGGCGATCGGCATCACGCTGACCCCGGCGCTGTTCGCGCTGATGGTGGCGCACGGCGTCACCCGGCGGATGTTCGCCGTTGCCTGCAGCATCTTCCTGACCGGCGCGGCGGCCGCCACAGCGCTGGTCTGGGTCCTCGCCTACCAGGTCGAGCGCGGTATCTACGACGTGGCCGGCCTGACCCAGGCGCTGGACAACCCGCACCTGTTCACCAGGACCACGCAGGTCGGACTGATCTTCACCGAGTTCTTCCTGCTGATCCTGGCCCACCAGGCCGCCGGCTGGCTGATCGGCATCGGCTTCTACCGGTTCGGTTTCTGGAAGGGTCTCGCGCTGCTGCCACTCGGCCTCGTGCCGGCAGCCGCCGCGGAACTCCTGCTGGTCGCGCAGTGGCTCGCCGACGCCCTGGAGAGCACCGGCTACGACCGTCCACCGCTGGCCGTCGCCGTACCGGGAGTGCTCGCCGTCAGCGCGCTCAGCCTGTACGCCGGCTACCTGCTGATCCGTCCGATGGGACTCAAGCCCGCCAAGGGCTGACGGACCTCAAAACCACACCCTGCGGTCCATAGGGAGGCTTCACCATGCCCGAAAACGACACCGACCTGGTCGTCGTCACCAACCTGCGCAAGACCTACGGCGCCACCGTCGCCGTCGACGATGTCTCGCTGACCGTCCACCCGGGCGAGATCTTCGGCATCCTCGGCCCGAACGGCGCCGGCAAGACCACCACCGTCGAGTCGATCGCCGGACTCCGTACGCCGGACGCCGGCACCGTCCGGGTGGTGGGCCTGGACCCGCGCAAACGGCGTACCGAGATCACCTCGCTGATCGGCGTGCAGCTCCAGGCGAGCGAGCTGCCGGAGAAGATCAAGGCGCGGGAGGCGCTCGAGCTGTACGCGTCGTTCTACCCGAACCCCGCGGATCCGGCCGACCTGCTCGAGCGGCTCGGCCTGACCAAGGTGCGGAACACCGCGTTCGCCAAGCTGTCCGGCGGTCAGAAGCAACGGCTGTCGATCGCGCTGGCGCTGATCGGCAACCCGCGGATCGCCATCCTGGATGAGCTCACCACCGGCCTCGATCCGCAGGCGCGGCGGGACACCTGGGAACTGGTCAAGCAGATCCGCGACTCCGGCGTGACGATCATCCTGGTCACCCACTTCATGGAGGAGGCCGAGTACCTGTGCGACCGGATCGCCATCATCGACAACGGCCTGGTGGTCGCGCTGGACACCCCGGCCGGGCTGATCGAGGCGGCTCGGTCCGGGCAGCGGATCACCTTCCGGGTCCGCGGTGAGCTCGACGACGCGATCCTGAAGGCGCTGCCGGCGGTCGACTCCGTCCAGCACGACGGCGACCGTGTCGTTGTCACAGGCAACGACGACCTGCTGGTCGCCGTCGTCACCGTACTGGCCGGCCGCGGTCTCGCGCCGGTCGACCTGCAGACCGAACGGACCACGCTCGACGACGCGTTCCTCGCGTTGGCGGGCCGCGACTTCGAAGGAGCGCGGCGATGAGCCAGACCCTGACCCTGACCCGGATCGAGACCAAGCTGTTCGTGCGCGAATGGGCCGGACTGTTCTTCGTCTTCGTCCTGCCGATCGGCCTGCTGACGGTGTTCTCGCTGATGAACACCGGTGACGACGGGTCGGACGGCGTTCCGGTCAGCTTCCTGCCGACGATGGCGATCGGCATCGGGATCGCCATCCTCGGAATGGCCACGCTGCCGATGATCCTGGCCGGCTACCGGGAAAAGGGCATCCTGCGCCGGCTGGCGACCACGCCGGTCCGCCCGGTCAAACTCCTGGTCGCGCAACTGCTGCTGCACCTGGCGGCGGGGCTGGTGGTGATCGGCCTGATCATCGGTCTCGGCTCGCTCGCCTTCGACGCCGAACTACCCGGCTCATCGCTGCGGTTCACTCTGGCCGCCGTGCTGTACTGCGTCGCGCAACTCTCGATCGGCGTCCTGATCGCGGGGCTGGTGTCGACGGCGAAGGGTGCCGGCGTCGTCGGCAACATCCTGCTCTTCCCGAGCATGTTCTTCGCCGGCGTCTGGACCCCGGGCGACCTGATGCCGGAGTCGATCCGCTGGCTCCGGGACATCACGCCGATGGGTGCGGGCATGACCGGCATGCAGGAGGCGTGGGCAGGTCACTGGCCGGGGATGATCCACGTCGTGGCCATGCTCACCGTGACCGCCGCCTGCGTGGGACTGGCCGCGAAGTTGTTCCGCTGGGAGTGAGGACGGCGCCCAGATGAGCAGTGTTATGCACAGGGGGTGTGCATAACCTCGGCTGTTTCTGTGGATGGTCGCGCACTCACTGTGGACGACACGCTCAAGGTCGCGAATTGCCCGAACCTCTTTGTCAGAAAGGCTTGTGCGTGCACGGCCCGAGGGGTAGAAATGTCGACACGCTGTTCTTCAGGGAACGGCGGGTCGGACGGAAACCGAGGACCCTAGCGGTGGGGATCCCCACCGAGGTAGACCGGTGACGGGGTCTGCCGGACCCGACGGACCGTTCGGGAGGCTGGAGACGTCACTTTCCTTCAGCTATACGTGGGCCCCTCCGACTCATACTCGGAGGGGCCCACTTTTTCGTGGTCAACGAAACTGGCCGGTGCCCGAATCCGGGCACCGGCCAGTCGATGGTGGAACGTTCAGCGAAGTGTGATCCGCAGCGACGAGGACCCGCCGCGGGCAGCCACCTGTACTTCGGTGCCGCGCGTCGTCGTGACCAGCTTGTACTGCGTACTCCGGCCGTCGAGCGACACCGCCTTCACCGTCGCGCCAGTCGGCAGAACAGCTCCGATCGTCACGGTCGCCCTGATGCCCTTGACCCGCAGATCGGTCCGCAACACCTTGTTTACAAGGCTTGCCGACACATCCACGGATCCGCGGCCGAGCTTGATGTTGCTACCAGCCACCTTCTGCTGACCACCCGGAAGCTGCGGGATCACCGCCAGCCGGCCGTGGCCGAGATCCGGATCGACGCCCAGTTGCTGGTGCACGACCGGCCACAGTACGCCGTACGCGCCCCAGGCCTGCAGGTTCATCGAGCGGTCGTAGAACGGCCGGCCGATGTTGGCCGGCGAGTCCGGCGACGGCGCGATCTCCGGCATCGCGCCCGGCGTCTCCCAGACCGTCGGGTCGAGCTGGATCCGGGCGTTGCCGGTGGTGTAGACCTGCTGCTGGTTCTCGCCCAGCCGCCCGAAGTTGCCCTCCGCAACCGCCATGATCGAGGTGTTCAGCGAGAAGATGCTGCGCTCGCTCTTCACCGCGGAGACGACGGTGTCGCAGGACGGACCGGGGTTGCCGGCCGGATCGGCGGTCGGTCCGGTGCCGGTGTGGAACAGGCCGAATTCGCCTGTGTAGCAAGGCTTCTCGCGCTGGTCCAGAGCGATCTCGGCGTGCTCCGGCGAAGCCAGCGGAGAGGTCGGCTTGCCCGGGCGGACCAGCTCGGCCTCCATCGGCGTCACGCCGGTCCAGTGCCGCTGGAAGATCGGCGTGTTGTCGTTCGCGGGGTTGGCGGGGTCGTCGATCGAGTCGGCGTACCCGAACGCCTCGGCGACCCACCACTGGGTCTCGAACCGCTTCTCCAGGTCCTCCGCCTTGGCCGTCGCCCACTGCTGGGTCTGCCGGTCACGCCGCGACGCGGCCAGGTCGGCGAGATCGCGCAGCCCGCGCGCGAGGTACACCGTGCTGTCGAGTTTCTCCGAGCCCATTCCGCTGCGCTCGACGTTCGCCAGGCCCTCGAGCCAGCCGTCGTTGTCCTTGTCGAGTTCGCGGTAGACGTACTGCAGGTTGCGCACGCTGAAGTCGTACATCTCGTCGCGGAACCGGTCGTCACCCGTCCACCGCCACAGCAGCGCGACGATGCTCGGGAACTTCACCGTCTCGTCGGTGTTGCCGGCGCTCTGGTTCGAGCCGAAGTACACGTCGCCGGTGTGGACCACCTCGTGCACGACCTTGCCGCTGCGGTTGTTGAGCAGGTCGCTCACGTCGCGCAGCGCCCGGAGGTGTTGCTTCACCGTGTCGAACTGGCCGGCCGCGACCGCGGCGTACGAGGTGTACTCGCCGTCGGTGGCGAACAGCCACGGGTAGTCGGGGAAGCCGGCGCCGAAGAAGCGGGCGCTGTCGACCGTACCGGCCGGCGCCGGGTAGTCCTTGCCTTCGTTGACGTCGCGGATCTGCAGGTCCCGTGCCTCCTGGACCGAGTCGGCCAGGTTCTGCTTGCTCCACTCGACGCTCTGCTGCAGTAGCCGGTCACCAGGCAGGTCCACCGAGGTCATCGCGTCGATCGCCGCACGGTCCTGCTTCTTTGCCCGCAGCAACTTCTCGGGGTTGCTGATGGCCTTCCTGTACTCGCGTTGCGCCTCGGCCTTGCTCAGGTCCGAACCGGCGACCGCGAACCAGACGGTCGTGCTCTTGCCGGGCTTGAGGCCGACGTCGTAGGTGAGGCGGCCACCGGTGCCCTTGCCGAACAGGCTGTCGTCGCAGCGGGCGGGCGTCGTACCCTCGGCCGGGCAGATCACCGCCGGGTCCTGCGGGCCGCGGTGGTTCGCGCCGAGCGCGTGACTCGCCGGGCGCAGGGACGACCCGACGAGAGCGTTGTAGTCGTGCGCCGCGAAGTTGGGGAAGGGCGGGGTGCCCTGATCGCGGAACTGGAGCGTGCCGTCGGCGTACGAGCCGGTGTCGGGCAGGTTCACCTGCGCGGCGTTCGGTGTCGTCCAGCCCCACGGGTAGGACGGCATCAGTTCGGAGTGCGCGTCGACGTCGAGCTTGACGGTTCTGGCTGTGCTCGACTTCAGCGTCAGTCCGACCACGGTGGCGCGGACGCCGTCGGGCACGAAGTCGGTCCGCTCGACGCTGACGTCACTGGGGTAGCTGATCCGCTGGTAGCCATGGCCACTGGTGTACTTCGCGGCGGCGACGTCCTTGCCGAGCCACGCACCGTCGACGCCGAACCAGATCCCGTCGAGCAGCTTGAGCGGCTGGGTCCAGATACCACCCATCTCACCGCGGATGTGCCAGCCGGTCGCGGGGTAGAGGCCGGCCTCGTCGCCCATCGCGTAGGCCCGATCGCCGACGACCAAAGACCTCCGGTCAGCCAGCCGAGTCGATTCCGACAACTCACTTGCGTTCTGTACTGCGGGTTGCGGCGTCGCGGACCCGACTTGATCGGCGATCGCCGTCGAGGGGATTCCGGTGAGGGCGAGCGCTGTTGCTCCGGCGATCAGCCCGGCAGGAACCGTGGTACGTCTTCTGGTTGGTCGACTTCGTCCGACAGGGCGGGGTGTCATGACGGTGTACCTCCTTCTGGCGGTGCGGTTGGGCGCGCCGCCTGCGTCAGCCCGGGGCTGAGCTGCCCCGGATCACTAGTTCGGGTTGCAGGAGTCGTTCGGTGGAGACGCCCGGGGTGGCCGGGGTGGTGAGGATGTCGATCAGCTCGGTGGCGATCTGGTCCATCGGCTGCCGGATGCTGGTCAGCGCCGGCGACACCACCGAGGCGAGCGGCGAGTCGTCGAACCCGGTGACGGCGACGTCCACCCCGGCGGTCAGTCCGCGCCGGGTCAGCTCGCGGAGCGCGCCGAGCGCGAGAATGTCGCTGATGGCAACGATCGCGTCGACGCCGGGGTCCGCGTCGAGCAGTTCGGCGGTGGCGCGGGCACCTTGGTCAATGGTGTCCTCCAGGCAGCGGACGGCCAGGCTGGCGTCCGTCGGCAGGCCGAGCTCGCGGCAGGCGGCGCGCCAGCCGCTCAGGCGGTCCTCGGCCAGGCCCGAGGTCTTCGGCCAGCTGAGGAACGCGATCCGCCGGCGCCCGGTCTCGTGCAGATGCCGGACGGCTGCGGCGCAACCACCCGCGCCGTCGACATCGACGTACGGGCCGGGCTGGGTGGTCTCCTTCCAGACCCGGCCGAACGAGACGAACGGGATCTGCTGCTCCTTGAGCCAGCCGTGCCGGGGGTCGTGGGTCTCGGTCTGCGAGAGTACGAAGCCGTCCACCAGCCGCCGGGCGTGCAGGTCCTCGTAGACCGGCATGCCCTCGACCCCGACGGGCGCGGTGAACAGCAGGATGTGCCGGCCGCTGGTCTCGGCGGCGGTGCAGAGCGCATGCAGGAACTGGTCCATCACCAGGTGGGCCTGACCGTCGGGCCAGCTCGGTACGCAGTACCCGATCAACTCGACAGCGCTGGTGCGCAGGCTGCGCGCGTTACGATTGGGGCGGTAGTTGAGCAGCTCGATCGATTTGGTGACCCGCTGCAGGGTGTCCGGGCGGAGCCGATGAGGCGCGTTCAGGGCGTTCGAAACCGTCTGGACCGACACCTCCGCGTGAGCGGCAACCTGCTTCAGCGTAGCCATCAGACACCTCCGCTGGAGAAGACCGTTTGAACGTTAAAACGCCCCCGCAGTCTCGCCGCCGAACCCCTTCCGTGTCAACGGTTCAGTGGTTGGTGGTGGTCAGGAGAGGTGGGGTGGGCCGGCTCTGAGGATGGCTTCGGCTTCGGAGCGAGGTCCGGGGGCGATCCAGCGGCCCCACCAAGTGGCTCCGGCCGCGGCGAAGGCGGCGGCGTCTCCGCCGCTCACCTTGACATCGAAACCGCCCGGCTCGGCGCCGCGTTCTCGAAGGAGCAGGCGGACGTCATCCGGCGTGAGCTTCTGCGGCGCGGCCGGGGTGCCTTTGTAGGCACAGGAACCGTCCCACCGAGAGATTCTCCGGCGAACAGCCGGGAAGAGAAGGTTGCCTCCGACCCAGATTGGGATGCGCGGTTGCTGCAGCGGTCGCGCGGTGAGCTGAGCACCGTCGAGGCGGTAGTGCTTGCCGTGGAAATACACCGGCTGACCGGTCCACAAGGCGGAGATGATCTCCAAGGACTCATCCAGCTTCTCGGCCAGCACCCGAGGAGCCGCCGGCTCTCCCCATGGGTCGTTGGGGTCGCCGATTCCAACTCCGAGGACGAGGCGTCCACCGGACAGGTGATCCAGGGCGACGGCTTCGGCGGCGAGCTTCCAGGGGTGGCGGCGTGGTACCGGCGTGACCGTTGTACCGAGGGTGATCGCCGACGTCGCGGTCGCCATCGCGGCCAGGCAGATCCACGGATCGTACGTCGGCTGGGACGCGTCGCCCTGGTAGACGAGGTAGTCCTCCAGGAAGACGGCGTCCCAGCCGCAGTCCTCGGCCATGCGCGCGAGCTCGGCCAGGCCGCGGGGATCGCGACCAGGCCCAACCGCTCCGAACGTCACCGAGAAACGCACGAACTTCAAGCTAGTCAGCGCCACCGACAGAAACGCCGAAGCCCGTTGGGTGGCGACGGGCCGGACGACGCCGAAGGGTGTCGGTGATGCGGACTGGCCGACGTCAGGCCGCGTGGCCGCCGTCGACGCTCAGTTCGGTGCCGGTGACGTAGGAGCCGCCCGGACCAGCCAGGTAGAGCACCGCCGCCGCTACGTCGTCGACGGTGCCGAAGCGGTCGAGAGCGAGGAAGCTCCGCTGACCCGCCGCGAACGGCCCGTCGGCCGGGTTCATCGCGGTGTCGGTCGGCCCGGGCTGGACGACGTTCGAGGTGATCCCGCGACTGCCGAGTTCGCGGGCCAGGCCCTTGCTCAGGCCGACCACCGCCGACTTGCTCATCGCGTACAGCGTCATCCCAGGCCCGGTGTTCCGGTCCGCGATGCAACTGCCGACGTGGATCATCCGGCCGCCGTCAGCCAACAGCGAGGCGGCGGCCTGCGCGGCGACGTACACGCCCCGCACGTTGATCGCGAGCACCCGGTCGAGGTCCTCGACGGCGACATCGGTAATCATGCCCATCGCGCCCACCCCCGCGTTGTTGACGAAGATGTCCAGCCCACCCAGTACGTCGGTCGCCCGGCCGACCGCCGCGCTCACGGCGGCCGCGTTGGCGGCATCCGCCTGGATCGCGAACCCCCGCCGCCCAGCTGCCTCGATCTCCTTCACGACGGCTGCCGCGTCATCGGGGGAGCTGTTGTAGGTGACGGCGACATCGGCCCCTCGGTCGGCCAGGGCGATCGCGGCGGCGGCGCCGATGCCGCGGCTTCCACCGGTGACGAGGGCCAGCTTTCCGGTCAGTTCGGTCATGATTCGAGCAACCACTTTCTCGTTGTCCTGCAGGGGTTTTCGTTGTTCCAGTCCAGCACCGGACCGGCGACCGGGCTGGCGGAAACGCGACGCCGGGTCCTGACGTCGTTTTTCCGCTGAACCTCGATGGCGCAAAACCGCTGGAAACTGTCGGCGGCGGCAGCGATGCTGGAGCACGTGTATGAATGCGTCGAGCGGTGCGTGCGGGCCGTCCAGTCGAAGGACGCCCGGTTCGACGGGTGGTTCTTCACCGCTGTCCTGACCACCAGGATCTACTGCCGGCCGAGCTGCCCGGTGGTGCCGCCGAAGGTGAAGAACATGCGGTTCTACCCGAGCGCCGCGGCCGCCCAGCAGGCCGGGTTCCGCGCCTGCAAGCGGTGCCGCCCGGACGCCAGCCCCGGATCGCCGGAGTGGAACGACCGGGCCGACCTGGTCGCTCGCGCGATGCGGTTGATCGGTGACGGCGTGGTCGACCGCGACGGCGTACCGGGCCTCGCGACCCAACTCGGGTACAGCGTTCGCCAGGTGCAGCGGCAACTGCAGGCTGAGCTCGGTGCCGGTCCGCTCGCGTTGGCGCGGGCTCAGCGGGCGCAGACGGCGCGGCTGCTGATCGAGACGAGTTCGCTGCAGATGGCCGATGTCGCCTTCGCGGCCGGGTTCTCCAGCGTGCGGACGTTCAACGAGACGGTTCAGGAAGTGTTCGCGCTATCGCCGAGCGAGTTGCGCAGCCGGGCCAAGGGCGGCGCCACCTCGACCGCGCCGGGCACGATCTCGCTGCGGTTGCCGTTCCGGGCGCCGCTGACTCCGGACAACCTGTTCGGCCACCTCCTCGCGACCGGGGTGCCGGGCGTCGAGGAGTGGTACGGCGGCGCCTACCGGCGGACGCTGCGGCTGCCGCACGGGCACGGCGTGGTCGCGCTGAAGCCGATGCCGGACCACATCGCCTGCCAGTTGTCGCTCACGGACCAGCGCGACCTGGCGATCGCGATCAGCCGCTGCCGGCGGATGCTCGACTTGGACGCCGACCCGATCGCGGTGGACGAGCAACTGCGGCTCGACCCGCTGCTGGCTCCGCTGATCGAGAAGGCGCCGGGCCGCCGGGTACCGCGAACGGTGGACGGCGAGGAGTTCGCAGTACGGGCTGTGCTCGGGCAGCAGGTGTCCACGGCTGCTGCGCGGACTCACGCGAGCCGGCTCGTGCAGGCGTACGGCGAGCCGATCGAGGATGTGGCGGGTGGGTTGACCCACCTGTTCCCGCGGATGGAGGCGCTGGCCGAGCTCGATCCCGAGACGCTCGCCTTCCCGAAGTCCCGGCGGACGACGCTGACCACGCTGATCGCGACCCTCGCGGCCGGGGCGATCGACCTCGGCGCGGGCAGCGACTGGGACAAGGCCCGCGCGCAACTCGCGGCCCTGCCCGGCATCGGTCCGTGGACGGTGGAGTCGATCGCGATGCGGGCGCTCGGTGATCCGGACGCCTTCGTGGCCAGCGATCTGGGCATCCGCTACGCGGCTCGCGACCTGGGGTTGCCGGAGGCCCCCAAGGCTCTGATCGCGCACGCGCGGGCGTGGCGTCCTTGGCGTGCGTATGCCGTGCAGTACCTCTGGGCCACCGGAGACCATGCCATCAACAAGATCCCAGCGACCGCGGAGTGAGATGACCGAGCTGACGACCGACCGCATGCTGCTGCGCCAGTGGAAGGACTCCGACTACGAACCGTTCGCCGCGCTGAACGCCGACCCGGCCGTGACGGAACACTTCGCCGGGCCGCTGACGCGCGAGGCCAGCGACGCGATGATCGACCGGGTCCGGGTCGCCATCGACGAGCGGGGCTACGGGTTCTGGGCGTTGGAGGTGATCGAGACCGGGCGGTTCATCGGCTTCACCGGACTGTCCGTGCCGAACTTCGAGGCGCATTTCCTGCCGGCGGTCGAGGTCGGCTGGCGGCTGGCGAAGGATGCCTGGGGCAACGGGTTTGCGACCGAGGCAGCCCGGGCGTCGCTCGCCTACGCGTTCGGGCCGGCCGGGCTGGACGAGGTGGTGTCCTTCACCACGACGACGAACACGCCGTCCCAGCGGGTGATGGAGCGGATCGGCATGACGCACGACGAGGCCGACGACTTCGACCACCCGAGGCTGGAGAAGGGGCACCGGCTCGAACGGCACGTCCTCTACCGGATCACCCGGGCGCAGTGGGAGGGCTGACGATGACTTACGCAGTGATGGACAGCCCGGTCGGACCGCTCACGCTGGTGGGGTCCGACGATGGTGAGTTGATGGGGATCTACCTGGAGCAGCATCGGCACCAGCCGCCGGTGGAGACGTTCGGGGAGCGCGACGACACGATCCTCCCGGACGTGGTCGAGCAGCTTCGCGAGTACTTCGAGGGCACGCGCACCACATTCGACGTACGGCTCAAGCTGGTCGGGACACCGTTCCAGCGGGAGGTCTGGGAGGCCCTGCAGGACATCCCGTACGGCGAGACCACGACGTACGGGGAGTTGGCCGTGCATCTGGGTAAAACCCCGCAGTCGTCACGGGCGGTCGGCCTGGCGAACGGGAAGAACCCGGTCAGCATCATCGTGCCGTGCCACCGGGTGGTCGGGTCGACCGGCAGCCTGACCGGGTACGGCGGCGGGCTCGACCGCAAGCAGCAGTTGCTCGACCACGAGCGGGCCGACGCGCTTTTCTGAGGTCGGCAAACAAAGTGCTCATTGGGTGAACACTTATCGGGCGCATGCTGTGGATATGAGCACACAGGTCAAGACCCCGCAGGTAGTCACCGACGACGAGGCCTTCGAGCCGGCCACGGTCGAGGAATGGCGCGAGTGGCTGGCGGCGAACGGGCGAACCCAGCGGTCGGTCTGGCTGATCGTTCACCGCAAGGGCAGCGCGACCGGCATCGACCTGGCGACGGCGGTCGAGCACGCGTTGTGCTTCGGCTGGATCGACAGCAAGACGCTCCGGCGCGACGGGCAGAGCACCTACCAGACCTTCACCCCGCGCAACCCGCGCAGCACCTGGAGCCAGGTCAACCGCGACCGGGTCGAGAAGCTGCTCGCCGAGGGACTGATGGAGGCACCGGGCCGGGAACTGATCGACCTGGCCCGGCGGATCGGCACCTGGGACTGCCTCGCCGAGGCGCAGAACGGCATCATCCCGGCCGACCTCCAGCTCGAGCTCGACCAGAACGAGGCCGCGGCGACCCACTTCGCCGCCTTCCCGCCCTCGTCCAAGCGGCGGATCCTCGAGTGGATCGCCCTGGCCAAGCGCCCCGAGACCCGCCTCCGCCGGATCGACCAGACCGTCACCCTCGCCACGGTCAACCAGCGCGCCAACCACTCGCGCTGACCCGACGGATCGCTTTCAGCTGGTGTGTTGCTTGGCGGTGTCGTCGGTGGCTGCCAGGCTGGCCAGGAGTTGAGCCGATCTTCCGAGGGTGTGGCGGGTTCGGCGGACTTACCGCGCCCTGGTCCCCGGCGGATCGGCTGGCTCCGGTCAGCTGGCGGAGTTGGTGATGTTGTCGAGTTGTTCCGCGGCGGGTGGGCCTTGCGGGGTGGGCCTCTGGCGGTTGGTGAGTTTGCGGACGGCGGGCTCGGTGTAGCGGGCGGCGATCGGGCCGAGGATGACCAGGATCAGCACGTACGCCGTCGCCAGCGGGCCGAGGCGGGGCTCGACCCCGACCGCCAGCCCGGCGATCACGATGGAGAACTCGCCGCGTGCGACCAACGTGCCACCCGCACGCCAGCGGCCCGCGGACTTCACCCCGGCCCGGCGGGCGGCGTACCAGCCTGTCGCGATCTTCGTCAGCGCCGTCAGTACTGCGAGCGCCAGCGCGACCCCGAGCACGGGTGGGATCTCCGCCGGGTCGGTGCTGAGCCCGAAGAACACGAAGAACACGGCCGCGAACAGATCGCGCAGCGGGCTGAGCAGGCTCCGCGCGCCCTCGGCGACCTCACCTGACAACGCGATGCCGACCAAGAACGCCCCGACCGCGGCCGAGACCTGCAGCTTCGCCGCGACCCCTGCCACCAGCAGCGTCAAACCCAGTACCACGAGCAGCAGCATCTCCGGGTTGTCCGAGGAGACTGCGCGGCTGATCACCCGGCCGTAGCGCAGGGCAACGAACAGCACGATGCTCACCGTGCCCAGCGAGATCAGCAAGGTGATGCTGCCACCGGCCAGGCCGACCCCGGCCAGCAAGGCGGTCAGGATCGGAAGGTAGACCGCCATCGACAGATCCTCGAGCACCAGGATGCCGAGCACGACCGGCGTCTCCCGATTACCCAGCCGGCCGAGATCGCCGACCACCTTCGCGATCACGCCCGACGACGAGATCCAGGTGACACCCGCCAGCGCCACGGCCGCCACCGGACCCCAGCCCAGCAGCAGCGCGAAAGCCGCGCCGGGCAACGCGTTCAGCACGAAGTCGACCACGCCGGACAGGTACTGCGTCTTCAGCGTCCCGACCAGATCAGCCGCCGTGTACTCGAGTCCGAGCAGCAACAGCAGCAGGATGACCCCGATCTCGGCGCCGGTGGCAACGAACTCCTCGGACGCGTCCAACGGCAGCAGCCCGCCGTGCCCGAAGGCCAGGCCGGCCAGCAGATACAGGGGAATCGGCGAGAATCCGACCCGCCCCGCGATCCGGCCGAGGATGCCGAGGGCAAGCAGAACCGCGCCCAGCTCGATCAGCAGGGCGGTCATGTCATGCATTCTCAGCCCCCCGAGATCAGGTCGGCGACGGCGTCGACGCCCTCGCGAGTACCGACGACGACCAGGGTGTCCCCGTTCGCGAACCGGAAGTCCGGGGTGGGGGAGGGGATCGCGCCGGTACGCCGCAGTACCGCCACGATCGACGCGCCGGTCCGGCTGCGGGCCTGGGTGTCGCCGAGCGTGCGGCCGGAGTACGGGGAGCGGGCCGGGATCGGGATCTGCTCGGTGACCAGGTCGATCTCGATGTCGCCGTGCAGCGGCTCGACCGGTGCCGGGATCAGCAGCAGGCCGAGCGCGCTCGCCTCGCCTGGGGCCAACGGGACGCTACCGAGGCAGCTGTCGTCGTCTTCGGGATCGTGGAAACCGAGGAACCGCCGCCCGTCCGTGTGGACCACCACCGAGACATGCTTGCCGCCTTCGGTGATGAGGTCATACCGGGTGCCGATGCCCGGCAACGTCGTCCTGGTCGGGTGGGCCTGGTGGTCCATGATTCTCCGCTTCCGCAATAGATGGCGTCTGCAACCATTCTCCCTTATCGGCACAACGCTGTGAGTACCCGTGAGTGTGACGCTGCTTGCAATCAGGTGCAGTGCAACGAGTTGCATAGCTACTCTCGGGTCCATGGCCCTCGAGCACGCGATCCTCGTCTCCCTGACCGAGCGCGCCGGGTCCGGCTACGAGTTGACCCGGCGGTTCGACCGGTCGATCGGCTACTTCTGGCCGGCCACCCACCAGCAGATCTACCGGGTGCTGCGCCGGATGGACGAGGCCGGCTGGGTGACCCACACCGACGTCGCGCAGGACGGCCGCCCGGACAAGAAGGTCTACGAGGTGTCGGACCTGGGTCGCGCCGAGTTGACCCGCTGGCTGGCCGAGCCGATCGACCCCGCCGTACTGCGGGACGGGCTGGCGGTGAAACTCCGAGGCGCCTCCCTTGGCGACACGTCCGCAGTACTGCGTGAGGTCGAGCGGCACCGCGCCGAGCACGCGGCCGTGCTGGAGGTCTACCGCGGGATCCAGCAGCGCGACTTCCCCAAGCCCGGCAAGCTCAGCGGCCGGGAACTGCATCAATACCTCGTACTGCGCGGTGGTGTTCGCGCGGAGGAGTCCTTCGTGGCCTGGTGCGACGAAGTCATTCAGGCACTGCGATCGGAGGACGCGCGATGAGTGGGTACCCGAATCTCCTGGCCCCGCTGGACCTCGGCCACGTCACCCTCAAGAACCGGGTGATCATGGGCTCGATGCACACCGGGCTCGAGGACCGGGCGAAGGACCTGCCGAAGCTCGCCGCGTACTTCGCCGAGCGGGCCCGCGGCGGCGTCGGCCTGATCGTCACGGGCGGCTACGCCCCGAACCGGACCGGCTGGCTGACTCCCTTCGGCTCCAAGCTCACCTCCCGCCGGGAGGCACGCGGGCATCGGATCGTGACGGACGCCGTCCATGCCGAGGGCGGCCTGATCGCCCTGCAGATCCTGCACGCCGGGCGCTACTCGTACCACCCGTTCAGCGTCTCCGCGTCCGCCCGAAAGGCGCCGATCAACCCGTTCAAGCCCCGGGCGCTGTCGGATCGAGGCGTCCGCCGGCAGATCGACGCGTACGTGCGGTGCGCGGCCCTGGCCCGCGAGGGTGGGTACGACGGCGTCGAGATCATGGGGTCCGAGGGGTACTTCATCAACCAGTTCCTGGCCGAGCGCACCAACAAGCGGACGGATCGCTGGGGCGGCAGCGCGGAGAACCGGCGGCGGCTCGCGGTCAAGATCGTCCGGGGTATTCGCGAGCGTGTGGGGCCGGACTTCCTGATCATCTACCGGTTGTCGATGGCCGACCTGGTCGAGGGCGGTCAGGACTGGGACGAGGTCGTTGCGCTAGGCAAGGAGATCGAGGCGGCCGGTGCGTCGATCATCAACACGGGGATCGGCTGGCACGAGGCGCGGGTGCCGACGATCGTGACGTCGGTGCCGCGGGCCGCGTTCACCTCGATCACCGCGTCGTTCCGCCCGCACGTCGGCATCCCGGTGGTCACCTCGAACCGGATCAACCTGCCGCAGGTCGCCGAGGAGGTGCTGACTCGCGGTGATGCCGATCTGATCAGCATGGCCAGGCCGTTCCTGGCGGATCCGGAGTGGGTGCTCAAGGCAACCACCGAGCGGGCTGACGAGATCAATGTGTGCATCGCGTGCAACCAGGCCTGTTTGGATCATGTGTTCGCCAAACGCAAGGCCAGTTGCATGGTGAATCCGCGCGCCGCTCGGGAGACGGAGTTGGTGTTGCTGCCGACCCGTCGTACGCGGAGGATCGCGGTTGTCGGCGCCGGCCCGGCCGGCTTGTCGGCAGCAGTCACCGCAGCCGAGCGGGGACACGAGGTCGAACTCTTCGAGGCCGACCACGAGATCGGCGGACAGTTCGGCATCGCGCGCCGGATCCCCGGCAAGGAGGAGTTCGCCGAAACCATCCGGTACTACGAACGCCGCCTCGAACTGACCGGCGTCAAGGTGCATCTTGCGCACCGTGCGACGGCTGACGACCTCCGCGACTTCGACGAGATCGTCCTCGCGACCGGCGTCACGCCGCGGCTCCCTGATATCCCCGGCATCGACCACGAGAAGGTCCTCTCGTACGTCGACGTGGTCCGCCACGGCCGCCCGGTCGGCAAGACGGTCGCCGTCATCGGCGCGGGTGGTATCGGCGTGGACGTGAGCGAATTCCTCACCACGGTGAACTCGCCGACGCTGAACGTGGGTGCGTGGAAGGCCGAGTGGGGCGTCGCTGATCCGCGGTCGGCTCCGGGTGCTCTGACTGAGCCGCGCCCGGAAGCGTCCCCGCGCAAGGTCATCCTGCTCCAACGTAAGCCCGGCAAGATCGGCGCCGGCCTCGGCAAGACCACCGGTTGGGTCCACCGCGCCGCCCTGAAAACCAAGCAGGTGGAACAACTCCGAGGCGTCAACTACGAACGCATCGACGACGAGGGCCTACACATCACCTTCGGCGAAAAACATGAGAACTCCCGCGTGCTGGCGGTAGACACCATCGTCATCTGCGCCGGCCAAGAACCCGTCCGCGACCTGGCAACAGCATTCCCGACCGCCCACCTGATCGGCGGCGCCGACGTAGCCACAGAACTAGACGCCAAACGAGCCATAAACCAAGGCACCCGCCTAGCCGCCAAGCTCTAACAGCAAAGAGCAATTCGCGCGGACCGCGAAGCTGCCGGTCGGTGAGATTGGGGAGGATTTCTGGCCGTTCATGGGGCGAAATGTTCCCCGGATCCGGCTCGCAAAGACGGCCGCAGGGGACTAGTTGAAGTCTTCGTTGAAGGCGGCGGTTAGGGCTTGGGTTATTAAGGTGGGGAGGTCTGGGTGGCCGTCTTCTTGGGCCCATTTCATTAGCGCTACGTGCATTGCGGCCAGGCAGGTGCTGGCGGCTACCCAGGTTTGGAATTCCAGGTCGGGGTCGGGGGTGTCGCCTAGTAGGGCGTCGACTATGG
Organism: Kribbella sancticallisti; assembly: GCF_039530625.1. NCBI lineage: Bacteria > Bacillati > Actinomycetota > Actinomycetes > Propionibacteriales > Kribbellaceae > Kribbella > Kribbella sancticallisti. Next base: position 40,179 of record NZ_BAAAOS010000038.1, read on the forward strand.
CCTTTTGGGTGGCGAATTGGCTGTCCAGGTGGTGGGCGCGTAAAGCCGGGGTGTTGATCATCAGGCGGAGGCGGGCTAGTAGCAGGTCCTTCTCGGGGGATGGAGAGGGCCCGCTGTCGGTGGGGCCGAGGGCCAGGCGGGTTGCTTCTACGAGGGTTTGGCCGATTCGGCGTACCAGGGGCTCGTCGGGTGGGCGGGCTGCTACCTGGGCGGCGATCAGGGGGTCGTAGCGGTCGTAGAGGACCAGGTCTTCCTTGGTGGGGAAGTGGCGGTAGACGGTCATCGTCGAGACGCCGGCGGACTTGGCTACGTGGTTGACGGTGGTGGCGTCGTAGCCGTGATCGGTGAACAGGCGCATGGCGTGCGACTGGATCATGCGTTGGGTCTCCGCTCGCCGGCGTTCGCGCAGGCTCGGGCCTTCACCACTCATGCGTTATAGAGTACCGTCCTGGTAGTCACTAACAGTTTGAGAGTCGCTAACAGGTTGAGGTGGGTGGAGTGGGCAGACTGGCTGGCAGGACTGCGGTGGTCACGGGGGCTTCGCGGGGTATTGGGCGGGCTATCGCCGAGCGGTTGGCGGCTGATGGCGCGGAGGTCGCGGTGCACTACGGCGGCAACGAAGCCGGGGCAGAGGAGACGGTTGCCAGGATCGAGAAGGCCGGCGGGCGTGCCTTCGCCGTACGAGCCGAACTGGGGACGGTTGGCGACGTCGACACTCTGTTCGCGGGTCTGGAGCGCGGGTTGGCGGGGCGGCTGCTCGACATTCTGGTCAACAACGCGGCGGCTGCTCCGGGTGGTCCGATCGAGACGGATACCCCGGAGCAGTTCGACCACCACTTCGCGGTGAACGTCAAAGCGCCGTACTTCGTGATCCAGCGGGCGCTCCCATTGCTGCGCGACGGCGGCCGGATCATCACTCTGACCTCGGTCGCCACCCGGATGGCCAATCCCGTCCAGACTTCCTTCGCCATGGGCAAGGGCGCGCTTGAGACGATGACTCTGACGCTGGCCAGCGCGCTGGGCACCCGAGGGATCACGGTCAACGCCGTTGCTCCCGGCGCCACCAGGACCGAGGTGAACGTGCCGATCTTCGAGGCGCCGGGGGTCGAGGAGTTCATCACCAGTCAGACAGCCCTCAACCGCCTCGGTACGGCCGAAGACATCGCCGACGCTGTCGCCTTCCTCGCCTCTGACGACGGGCGTTGGATCACCGGTCAGGTCCTGGACGCCAGCGGCGGGATCCACCTCGGTCTCCGGGGCTGAAGCACGGGATTCGAGTGGAGGGCAAAACAAAGGCAAGGAGGATGCTCACTCCTTGCCACTCCTAATTTATAGCTCACCGGGGGGCTTGCGGCAAGCCCCGGGTCGTGCCGCAGAATCTCCGATCGAAGCCGAAAACCCGCGAAAACAAGGGATTCACGACGTACGCGGGTGCCGGCCGGCTGAAGGCAAGCTCATCGACTTGGGGGATTCATGATCGACGTGATCGTCGCAGGCGGCGGACCGACCGGCTTGATGCTGGCCGCCGAGTTGCGGCTGCACGGCGTGCAGGTGGTCGTGCTGGAGAAGCTGGCTGAGCCGACCAAGGTGGTCCGCTCGCTCGGCCTGCACGTGCGCAGCATCGAGGTGATGGACCAGCGCGGCCTGCTCGAGCGATTCCTTGCACTCGGCAAGGAATATCCGGTGGGCGGCTTCTTCGCCGGCATCGCCAAACCGACGCCGGTTCGGCTGGACAGCGCCCACGCGTACGTGCTCGGCCTCCAGCAGACCATCACCGACCGCCTGCTGGCCGAGCACGCCATCGAGGTCGGTGTTGAGATCCGGCGCGGCTGCGAACTGGTCGGGCTGAGCCAGGACGACGACGGGGTGACCGTCGAGCTGGCCGATGGCACCGAACTGCGCTCGCGCTATCTCGTCGGCTGCGACGGCGGCCGCAGTACGGTGCGCAAGCTGCTCGGAATCGGCTTCCCCGGCGAGCCCAGCAGCGTCGACACGCTGCTGGGCGAGATGGCGGTGGCCGCACCGCAGGAGACGGTGACCGCCGTGATGACCGAGGTCCGCAAGACCCAGTTGCGGTTCGGCCTGATGCCCCTCGAAGACGGCTGGTACCGCGTCGGCGTGCCCGCGGCGGGGGTGGCCGAGGATCGCGCGACCGCACCGAGCTTCGAGGAGTTCAAGCAGCAGCTCCAGGCGACCGCCGGCACCGACTTCGGCGTGCACTCACCGCGCTGGCTGTCCCGCTTCGGCGACGCCACCCGGCAGGCCGAGCGCTACCGGGCCGGACGCGCGCTGCTGGCCGGCGACGCGGCGCACATCCACCCGCCGACGGGCGGGCAGGGGCTCAACCTCGGCATCCAGGACGCCTTCAACCTCGGCTGGAAACTGGCTGCCGAGGTGAACGGCTGGGCGCCGGAGGGGCTGCTGGACAGCTATCACAGCGAACGGCACCCGGTGGCCGCCGACGTACTGCTCAACACCCGCGCCCAGATGGTGTTGATGTCCACCGAGCCGGGTCCCCAGGCAGTGCGCCACCTGGTGTCGGAGCTGATGGACTTCCAGAACGTGCACCAGTACCTGATCGAGAAGATCACCGCGATCGGAATCCGCTACGACTTCGGTGCGGGGGATGACCTGCTCGGCCGGCGGATGCGGGACGTCGAGCTGAAGAAGGGGCGCCTGTACGCGCTGATGCACGGCGGCCGCGGGCTGCTGCTGGACCAGACCGGCCGGCTCTCGGTGGAGGGCTGGGCGGACCGGGTCGACCACGTCGTCGACGTCAGCGAGGAGCTGGACCTGCCCGCGGTGCTGCTGCGGCCGGACGGCCATGTGGCGTGGGTCGGTGAAGATCAGCAGGACCTCCTCAGCCACTTGCCCAAGTGGTTCGGCGCCGCCGCCGGCTGAGCCCACAGCTGGGCCTTGGTAACCACTCACCTACTGCCAGTGAAAGCTGACATGTCAGGTTAGGTGAGGCTATCCTTCCGCCATGCGGGAGTCTGTGGGGCTGGCGGGTGTGGGGCTTCATCTTGGCTATCACGGCAAGCAGGTGGTGGACGGGGCGTCGCTCGAGATCGCGGCGGCCAGTGTCACCGCGCTGGTTGGGCCGAACGGTAGCGGGAAGTCCACGCTGCTGCGTGCGCTCGCGCGGTTGCACAAGCCCGAGGCGGGGGAGATCAGCTTCCCGGACGGGGAGTCCGCGCTCGATCTGTCGTCGAAGGACTTCGCCCGGCGGGTGACTCTGCTCTCACAGTCGCGGCCGACGCCGAACGGTGTCAGCGTCCGCGATGTCGTCGGCTACGGCCGGCACCCGTACCGCGGGCGCTGGCGCCACGACGACCCGGACGGCAACCGCGCGATCACGCACGCGATGGACGTCACCGGCGTCAGCGCGATGGCCGAGCGGGCCGTCGACGAACTGTCCGGTGGTGAGCTCCAGCGGGTCTGGCTCGCCACCTGTCTGGCGCAGGACACCGGCGTCCTGCTGCTCGACGAGCCGACCACCTTCCTCGACCTGCGCTACCAGATCGAGATCCTCGACCTGATGCGCGACCTTGCCGACGACCACGGCGTGGCCGTCGGGGTGGTGCTGCACGACCTGAACCAGGCCGCCGCGGTGGCGGACCGGATCGCGCTGCTGGACCGGGGCCGGGTCCGCGCGGCGGGCACCCCGGCCGAAGTACTGGAAGCGGACGCGTTGTCCGAGACCTACGGGATCCGGATCGAGGTCAGCACCGATCCCGCGACCGGCCTGCTGAGCACCCAGCCGGTCGGCAAGCACCTGCAACGACCCACCCTTCAAAACACCTGAAAAACTCGAGGTTCTGATGAGACGAGTCACCGCTCTGGCCGCCGCTGCTCTGGCGCTAGTGCTCACCGCCTGCGGGAGCAGCGAGAACATCACCCCGGAGGCCGACAGTTCGGCCGCCGCGCAGCCGGTCTCGGTCACCGACGCGCGGAAGAAGCAGATCGACCTGAAGGCGCCCGCCGTCAAGGTCGTCGGGCTGGAGTGGGGTGTGGTCGAGAACCTCATCACCCTCGGCGTGATGCCGGTCGGCGTCGCGGACACCAAGGGCTACACGACCTGGGTGAGTGCCGCCAAGCTCGATCCGTCGGTCAAGGACGTCGGCACCCGCGGTGAGTCGAGCGTCGACGCGATCGTCGCGCTCAACCCCGATCTGATCATCACCACCACCGACGAGTCCGCCAGCACCATCGCGCAGATGGAGAAGGCTGCGCCGGTGCTGGTCGTCCGCGGCGCGGACGCGAAGAACGCGATCCCGCAGATGAGGACGAACCTGGAACTCGTCGCGCAGGCGGTCGGCAAGACCGACCAGGCCAAGACGCTGCTCGCCGACTTCGACAAGAAACTTGCCGAGGGCAAGCAGAAGATCGCCGACGCGGGCAAGGCCGGGGCGTCGTACACGATGGCCGACGGCTACAAGCAGGGCAGCACGATCTCGATCCGGATGTTCACCTCCGGCTCGCTGCTCGGCGCGGTCGCCGACGAGTTGGGCCTGAAGAACGCCTGGACCGCCGCCGGCGACCCGGACTACGGCCTGGCCCAGACCGACATCGAGGGCCTGGCCAAGCTGAAGGACGGCGAGTTCCTCTACATCGCCTCCAGCACCGACGGCGGTGACGTGTTCGGCGGCGACCTGGCCAAGAACGCGATCTGGAAAAACCTGCCGTTCGTGAAGAACGGCAACGTGCACCGGCTGGCCGACGGCATCTGGATGTTCGGCGGCCCGAAGTCGACCGAGCAGTTCATCGACGCGACGGTGCAGGCAGTCACCTCTTGACCCAGCTGACCGCTCCGCGGCCCGACGTCGCCACCGCGCCCCTGGAGCCCGTACGCCGGGTGCGCGTGGCGGGGGTGTTCGTCATCGCGCTGGCCGCGGTGGTGGTGCTGGCCGCGGTACACCTGACCCAGGGCACGTCCTCGGTGAACGCCGGGGACCTGCTCCGGCTGGCGATCGGCCAGGGCACCGACAACTCCGCGAACGTGCTCGTCGCGTCGCGGCTACCCCGGCTGCTGGCCGGAGTACTCGTCGGCCTGGCACTGGGAGTCGCCGGCGCGGGCCTTCAGTCGCTGGCCCGGAACCCGTTGGCCTCGCCGGACACGCTCGGCGTGAACGCGGGCGCCTATCTGGCCGTCGTGGTGGTCGCGGCGTTCGGGATTCCGCTGCCGGTGCTCCCGGCGGGCGGTGTCGCGTTCCTCGGTGGGCTGGCGGCCGCAGTACTGGTGCTGGCTCTGTCGTCGGGTGGAACGTCCGGCCCGACCCGGTTGATCCTGGCCGGGTCGGCGGTCGCGATGGCGCTGGCCGGGCTGACGACGTTGTTGCTGCTGCTGTTCCGCGAGGAGACCATCGGCACGTTCGCGTGGGGGAGCGGGACGCTGGTCCAGACCGATCTGAACGCCGTCCAGCAGATGGCGCCGATCGTTGCCATCGGCATCATCGGCGCGATGGCGCTGGCCGCCAAGCTGGACATCCTCGCCCTGGGCGATGACACCGCGGCGGTGCTCGGCGTCCGGGTTCGCCGGACCCGAGTGTGGATCACGCTGGTGACCGTGCTGCTGTCGGCCGCGGCGGTCACCCTTGCCGGCCCGGTGGGATTCGTCGGCCTGGTCGCGCCGGTACTGGTCCGGCTGATCGCTCCGTTGGTGCCCGGGCTGATGCGGCACCGGGTGCTCCTGCCGCTCTCGGGCCTGTCCGGAATCCTGGTCGTGCTCTGCGCCGACGTCGTACTGCGGGCGATCCTGGGCGGTCAGGCCGGGGTGGAGATCCCGACCGGCATCATGACCATGCTCGTCGGCGCGATCGTGCTCGTCTGGCTGGCCCGCCGGTACCGCGACTCCGGACCGAGCCGGCAGGCTTCAGGTGGCACCGGATCGGGTTTGCGGAGCCTCCGCACCTTCTGGATCGTCGTGGTTTCCCTGGCGGTTCTGCTCGTCGGGGCACTGGTGTTCGCGATGCTCGCGGGTGACGCCTTCCTGCGCACCGGCGACATCGTGAACTGGATCAACGGCCGCTCCGGCCGGGCGATCACCTTCGTCCTCGACCAGCGCTTCCCCCGCGTCCTGTCGGCCGTGCTCTGCGGCGCGGCGCTCGCGATCGCGGGTGCCACGGTGCAGGCGGTCTGCCGCAACCCGCTGGCGGAGCCGGGCATCCTCGGCATCACCGGCGGTGCCGGCGTCGGCGCGGTGATCGTCTTGATGGCGGTGCCGACGGCCGGGATCTGGCTGCTGTCGGGCGTCGCCGCGGCGGCCGCGCTGGCCACCTTCGCCCTGGTCTATCTGGTCTCCTGGAGGGGTGGGCTCAGTTCGGACCGGTTGGTGCTGATCGGGGTCGGCGTCTCGTCGGCGACGACCGCGATCATCACGTTCGTCATCGTCTACACCGATCCGTGGAACATCAGCCTGGCGATGACGTGGCTGTCCGGCAGCACCTACGGACGGACCCTGCCGCAGGTGGTCCCGGTGGCCCTCGCGCTGCTGGTGCTCACCCCGGTGATCGTGCTCGCCCGCCAGGAGATGGACCTGCTGTCGCTGGACGACGACGTACCGCGAATCCTCGGCGTACGGCTGGAGCGCACTCGGCTGGTCGCGCTGCTCTGCGCGGCCCTGATGACGGCAGCCGCCGTGTCGGCGATCGGCGTGGTCGGCTTCGTCGGCCTGGTCGCTCCGCACGCCGCCCGCGCGTTGGTAGGCGGTCGGCACGCGCGCCTGCTGCCGGTCGCGGCGCTGCTCGGCGCAGTACTGGTCAGCATCGCGGACAGCATCGGCCGCACGGTGCTGGCGCCCGCACAGATCCCGGCCGGCCTGCTGACCGCGCTGATCGGAGCACCGTACTTCGTCTACCTGCTCTGGCGGACGCGCACCACGAAGTTGTGAGAGCGGTCAGGTGGCGGACTTCGCCGCCTTGGCCGCGGCCTTCTTCGCCTGCTTGAACTCGCGGACCTTGAGGAGGGAGTCCGCGTCCACCACGTCCGCCACCGACCGGTAGCCGTCGAGTGCGTAGTCCCCGGCCACGGCCTCCCATCCGGGTGGCCGGACGCCGAGTTGCTTGGCCAGCAGGGCGACGAAGATCTGCGCCTTCTGCTTGCCGAAGCCGGGCAGTTCCTGCACTCGGTTGAACAGTTCCTTGCCGGTGGCCGGCTCGGTCCACAGCCGGGTCACGTCGCCGTCGTACCGGGTCTCGACGAGAGCGGCGAGTTCCTGCAGCCGGGCCGACATCGAGCCGGGGAACCGGTGGATCGCCGGTGGCGTGCTGCAGAGTTCCCTGAACTCCTCCGGGTCGGCCGCGGCGATGGCCGCCGGGTCGAGGTTGCCGAACCGGCTCAGCACCTTCCAGCCGCCCCGGAAGGCATGCTCCATGCCGTACTGCTGGTCGAGCATCATGCCGACCACGACGGCGAACGGATACTGATCGAGAACCTCGTCGGCGGCCGGTTCATTCGCGATCTGGAAGCCCATGCTGCCGATTGTCTCCCACCACCGGACCAGGTGGCGTCCTGGGCCACCGCGATATCGGCTGAACGGTCCGGTTGCGGGTTATCCCGTGCGGCCGAGGTGATCTACGCCGAAAGGCGGGCGGGTCGGGAGTTACCGGCCTATGCTCGGCGAGGGCAGGGCGACGTGGAGGAGCGCGGATGGACATCCGGGATCTGGATCGGCGGGCCGGCGCATTACTCGGCGAAGTGGTCATGCAGGTGCGGCCGGAGCACCTGTGGTTCCCCACACCCTGTCCGGACTGGACGGTTCGCGGGCTGCTGCGGCACATCGTCAGCGAGAACGAGGGGTTCGCCGCGGCCGCGATCGACGGCACGGCCCCGGTTCAGGTGTGGACCGGCGGGCGGCTCGGCGACAACCCCGCAGGGGCCTACCGACGCTCCAACGTGCGGGTCGCCGAGGCCTTCGCCGACGGCGGCGCGCTGGACCGGCCGATGGAGGTCCGCGAGTTCGGCACCTTCCCGCGCCGGGTCGCGCTCACCTTCCGCCAACTGGACTGCGTCGTCCACGCCTGGGACGTGGCCCGGGCGATCGACGTCCCGTACGACCCGCCGAGCGACATGGTCGAGATGGCGCTCGGCCTGGCCCGGCGGATCCCCGACACCGACTCGACCCGCGGCCCCGGTGCTGCCTTCGAGCGCAGCGTGAAAATCCCCGGCGACGCCTCCGACCTCGCCACCCTGCTCGCCCTGCTCGGCCGCAACCCCGACTGGATCTCCCCGCTCGACTAGGGACCACGCCAGGGTGATCGTGACGTCCGTACGACGATGTCATGCTCGCCGCCTTCATCCCGCTGGCCTTCACCCTGGGCACGGGCTTCAAGCCGGCGAAACGGGTTCCCCGCGACGAGGTGCCGCACTGGGATCGCTGGTGACCCCAGTCGTGTGGAAGCGGGCCCGGTAGGTGCCGGGGGTGGTGTTGAGGACTCGGGTGAAGGCGCGGCGGAGGGTCTCGGGCGAGCCGAGGCCGACCTGGCGGGCGATCACGTCCAGCGGATCGGCGGTTGCCTCCAGTAAGAGCTGAGCGGCCTCGACCCGGACCTTCTCGACGAAGCGGGCCGGAGTAGTGCCGACCTCCTCGTGGAACAGCCGGGTCAGGTGCCGAGTGCTGACGCCGGCTCGGGACGCCAGTACGTCCAGGCTGTGGTCGCCGGCCGGGTCGGACGTGATCGCGTCCAGCACCTTCCGGACCAGCTCGTGCCGCGCCTGGCCCGCGCTCAGCCGGACGCTGAACTGCGACTGCCCGCCCGGCCGCTGCAGGAACACCACCATCTGCTTGGCGACCAGCCGCGCCGTCTCCGCGCCGAGGTCCTTCTCGACCAGGGCCAGCGCGAGGTCGATCCCCGACGTCACCCCGGCCGACGTGATCACCGTTCCGTCCTGGACGAAGATCGCGTCGCTGTCCACCTCGACCAGCGGGAACCGCCGGGCCAGCTGCTCGGCCAGCTCCCAGTGGGTGGTGGCCCGCCGCCCGTCGAGCAACCCGGCCGCGGCCAGCGCGAAGGCGCCCGCGCAGACGGACGCAGTACGGGACGACTGGCCGGACAGGCGGCGGATCTCGTCGAGCAGGCCGGCATCGCTGATCGTGTGCAGCCAGTTCGGCCCACCCGGTACGACGAGGGTCGCGCCGCGCGCGTCCGCCGACGACAGGCTGAGGTCCACCCCGAGCCGGGTCCCCGTGTTCGCCACCACGTCGCGGCCGTCCGGCGAGGCCAGCCGCGACCGGTATTCGCCGCCCTGCTCGTTGGCGACGGCGAACACCTCCAGCGGCCCGGTCACGTCGAGCAGCCGAACTCCGTCGTAGACGACCACGAGCACATCGGGCACTCCACGAGTATGCGGTGTCCGGATCGGAGGGAGACGCGTCCGGAACACGCCGACCGCAGTACGGGCCGGAGGGCGAGGCTGGAAGCCGACCAAGAGGAGGAAGCAATGTCCAGCATCGCAGGCATCGAGATCCCGGACAGCAAGCTCGCCACCGAGGCGACCGAGCTGGTCCGTGACGTCACCGACGACCTGATCTACGACCATTCCCGCCGGGTGTTCCTGTTCGGTTCGCTGCGCGGGCAGGACCTGAAGTACGAGCCCGAACTGCTCTACGTCGGCGCGTTGTTCCACGACCTCGGCCTGACCGCCGGTTACCGCGACTCGGTGCAGCGGTTCGAGATCGACGGCGCCGACGCGGCCGCCGACTTCCTCCGGACGCACGGCATCGCCGACGACCAGGCGCGGCTGGTCTGGACGGCGATCGCGCTGCACACCACGCCCGAGATCCCGCAGCACCTGGCGCCCGAGATCGCGCTGGTGACGGCCGGTGTCGAGGCAGACGTGCTCGGTCTCGGCCTCGACGCCATCCCGGCGAGCACCCGCGCCGAGGTGGTCGCCGCGCACCCGCGGCCGGACTTCAAGAACCGCATCCTGCGCGCGTTCACCGAGGGCATCGAGCACCGGCCCGCGACCACCTTCGGCAACGTCAAGGCCGACGTCCTGGACCGCTTCGTCCCGGGCTTCCAGCGGACCAACTTCGTCGACGTCATCCTCGACTCGGAGTGGCCGGAGTGATCTGCGAGTAGGGCTTCAGTTCGATCGCGTCCGGCTGAACCGCGGCGGCCTGGCCAGTACGCCGCGGAACGGCCGGGACGTCCATCACCCAGGTCGACGCTTCCGTGCCCAGATCCCCGCGGAGGTCATCGCCATGTTGATCCCGCCCGGCGGCAACTCCATCCGCTGCTCGACGTACGCCCGCATCTCCCGCTGGTACGCCGGGAACGCGCGCCGCTACGCTGAGTGTCGGACAGTTGAGGAGGTGTCGATGGGCCCGGAACCGGTGTTCGCGCCTGACGTGCCGAAAGAAGTGCGTCGGCTGTTCGAGCGGAGACCGGACCTGTTCGTGCCCGCCGGCCAACCGAAGCCCAAGCGGCAGACCTCGTGGTCGGTCGAACCCGCCGGCACTTTCGGTTCCCTGCTCGTCTGGCTGGCGGTCTGCGTCGGCGGCTGGATCCTGGCGCTGATCATCTTCGCGATGACGCTGCCGACGGCCGTCGCCGCGTGGGCCTCGCTGGTGCTGGCGGCGGTCGCCGTCGTCGCCACCGGAGCGGTCGCGGTCCGGTCCGCGGTCGAGGACCGTGGGCACAAGGCGGCTCGGCGGTACCACGGCAAGTACCTGCTCGCCGAGGACTTCGACGCCGAAGCGGGCCGGATGCTGACGCGGGCCCAGCGCGCGGTGAAAACGGTGCTGGAGGCAACAGTCACCTGGCGCGGCCTGCTCGACGACGTCAAGAACGACCTGGTCCTGCCCGAACAGCTCTGGGACCTCGGCCAGGTCCTGCACGAACAATCCGTACTCCGCGCCCGCCAGCACGAGGTGGCTCGCGGCATGGCGACCGCCGAGCTCGACGCCGTACTGGGACCGCAGCGGCGGGCACTGAGCCGATCGGTCGACGCGATCGAGCGCAAGGTCGAACTGCTCGAGCGGTACGCCGAGAGGGTTCGCTCGGCCGACGCCGCTCTCCGCGCCGAGGCGGCATTGGAGGACGGCGACCGCTACATCGAACTCCTCGCCCGCACCGAGCCGGCCGGCGACACCTCAGTCGTCCAGGGCTTCGCCGACGAGGCCGCGAGCCTGCGCGACACTCTGTCCCGCAGCATCGAATCCGCCCGCGACGCCGGCCGCACGCTGGCCCTTCCGGACTGACCGTCGATGCGGACGGTGCCTGCTGGCTGATGGATGCCGATTAGGCTGCGGGGATGACTGGGACTGTGGTTGTCGCTGGTGGCACGGGTGGGCTCGGGTCTGCGGTGACCGCCGACTTTCTCGCCGCCGGGTGGCGCGTGGTGGTGCCCGGACGCAGCGATCGATCGCTGGATGAACTCGGATCCCACCGGGCACTGCACACAGTGGTGGCCGACCTCACCGATCCGGCCGGCGCGCAACAGGTCGCCGAGCTCGCGGCTGCGGACGAGGCAGCGCCGGTACGAGCACTGGTCAACCTGGTCGGTGGATTCGCCTCCGGCGCCCGGGTGCACGAGACCCCCATCGAGGACTTCGAGAAGCAGCTCACGCTCAACCTGCGCCCGACGTACCTGATCACCCAGGCGGTCCTCCCGCACCTGCTGGCCGCCGGCGGCGGATCGATCGTCTGTACGTCGAGCGGCTCGGCGCTGAAGCCGTTCTCCGGCGCGGCCGGCTACATCAGCGCGAAGGCCGGCGTGCTCGCCTTCGCCGACGCGCTGGCGGTCGAGTACGCCAAGGACCACATCCGGGTGAACACGATCCTGCCCGGCACCATCGACACCCCGGCCACCCGGCAGGCGATGCCGAAGGCCGACACCAGCAACTGGACGCCACCGTCCCGGATCGCGACCGTGGTGCGTTTCCTGGTCGAGAACGACGGCATCAGCCGGGCCCGCATCCCGGTCTGAGGTCTAGTTCTCCCGCTCGTCGATCAGCAGGGCGATCCCGTCCAGGATCCTGGTCAGGCCGAACGCGAGCGAGTGGTCGGCGTCCATCGCAGCCTGGAAGTGCTCACCCGTCGACGTGCCGACTCGTCCGGCGGTCGGGAAGCGCTCGGTGAGGCCGGCCATGTAGTGGTCGAGCAGCGGGCCGGTCTCCAGCCACCACTCCTGATCGCTCAGGCCTGACTCGCGCTGGGTGCGCAGGTGTTCGGCGGCCGCCCGGGCGGTTGCCCCGACATGCGTGACGACCAAGCCGAGGCTCGAGTCCATCTCCACGTCGGTCAGGCCCAGCCCGTCGAGCGGCCGCAATTCGGCCTCGTACTTGAGGGTGATGTTCGGGCCCAGCGCCGACCGGGCGGCCGGCACCTCATGGAGCCACGGGTGCTTCATCAGCACCTCCCAGTTGCGCCGGGCGATGAACTCGAGCGCGCCGCGCCAGCCGCCGGATTGCCGGGACGGTTCGTCGACGTCGGCGTACAGGGCGGAGTACGCGGTGTCGAACATCAGGTCAGTCAGCTCGCCCTTGCCGGGCACGTGGGTGTAGAGCGACATCGTGCCGACCTTGAGTTGCTCGGCGACCAGCCGCATCGAGACGGCCTCCAGCCCGCTGGCGTCGGCCAGTTCGATCGCGGTGTCGACGATCGCGCGCACGGTCAGCCCGGACCGTCCCGGCTTGGTGTGGCTGCCCCACAGCAGCGCGAGACTCCGCGCCGGATCGGGCGCGGCGGACTTCTTCGCAGTCACGGGAACAAACTCCAGCCGGTCGTCGGTGACTCGATCGTACCTGAGCCGTACGGTGTACGGTACACTCTACGGGAAACGGCGAGGCAGTGACCGATGCAAGGGGTGGACGTGACAGCGGAACGCGTGATCGTGGCGAACGACGTGCGGAAGAACTACGCCGGAGGAGTCGAGGGTGCCGGCTTGAACGGCTTCGACCTGGAGGTGACGGCGGGCACCGTGGTCGGCCTGCTCGGGCCGAACGGCGCCGGCAAGACGACGGCGGTGCGGATCCTGGCGACCTTGCTCAGGATGGATTCGGGACAGGTGACCATCGCCGGGTACGACGTCGGCCGGCAGGCGCGGGAGGTGCGCAGCAGGATCGGCCTGGTCGGGCAGCTCGCGGCCGTCGACGAGATCCTCACCGGCCGGCAGAACCTGGTGATGTTCGCCCGGTTGAACCACCTGTCCCACCCGGCCGCCGTACGCCGGGCCGACGAGTTGCTCGAGCGGTTCTCGCTGGCGAGTGCGGCGGACCAGCCGGCGGCGAAGTACTCCGGCGGGATGCGACGGCGGCTCGACCTGGCCGCGAGCCTGGTGGTCGCCCCCGCGGTGCTCTTCGTCGACGAGCCGACCACCGGGCTGGATCCGGCGGGACGGCTGGAGGTGTGGGGCGCGGTACGGGACTTGGTTGCCGGGGGCACCACCGTGCTCCTGACCACGCAGTACCTGGAGGAGGCTGATCAGTTGGCAGACCGGATTTCGATGCTCAAGGAAGGCAAGGTCGTGGCGGAGGGCACGCCGGACTCGTTGAAGGCGCAATTGGGAGCGGACTGGCTCGACCTGGTGCTGACCGATCCCGCGGACCTGCCGCGGGTGCTCTCGCTGGTGGAGCGGCTCGCCGACGGCGAGGTCCGCGTCGACGAGTTGCGGGTCAGCATCCCGGTCAAGGACCGGACCCGGGCGCTGGTGGAGGTGGCGACCTCGTTGCATGAGGCAAAGATCGAACCGGAGGACATCACCTTGCGCAGACCGACCCTGGACGAGGTCTTCCTGCACCTGACCGGGACGGGGGTGCCGGCATGACGGCGCGACTCGGCTGGGCGCTGGCCGACGGCTGGACGATCGCCCGGCGCGATCTGGTGCACTGGCGGATGCAGCCCGGGCCGGTGATCTTCGCCTGGTTCTTCCCGGTGCTGATGCTGCTGATGTTCGGGGCGTTGCTGGGCGGCGCGATGGTCGTCCCCGGCGGCGACTCGTACTACGAACTGCTGGTGCCGGGGATCTTCGCGCTGGCGATGCTGTTCGGGCTCGAAGGCACGATGACCGCGGTCACGACGGACGCGGCCAAGGGAGTCACCGACCGCTTCCGGTCGCTGCCGATGAGTTCGGTCGCGGTGGTGCTCGGGCGCTGCATCGCGGACATGCTCGACTCGGTGGTGACGCTGGCGGTGCTGGTGGCGAGCGGGCTCGCGCTCGGCTGGCGCTGGCACGGCAGTTTCGGGGCCGCGCTGGGGGCGTTCGGGCTTCTGCTGCTGCTCCGGTTCGCGCTGCTGTGGGCCGGGATCTACATCGGGCTGGTGGTGAAGAACGCACAGAGCATCGTGGCCGTGCAGGTGCTGGTCTGGCCGGTCGGCTTCCTGTCCAGCGCCTTCGTGGCGACCGCCACGATGCCGGACTGGCTGGGGGCGGTCGCGCAGTGGAACCCGCTGTCGTCGACGGCGACGGCGGCCCGGAGTCTGTTCGGGAATCCGGGCGCGGTGGCCGGGTCGTGGATCGGCGAGCACGCGCTGCTCGGGGCGATCGTGTGGCCGCTGGTACTGATCGCGATCTTCCTGCCACTGTCCGCGATCCGGTTCCGGAATACGTCCCGCTGAGCAGTCTGCGGCTTGCGTTGTAATCGAACTGGTGTGCGATGCTTGGTGCATGGGGAGCAACAGGCGGTACCCGCGGGAGCCGCCGCCGGATCACCGGCGGCGGCACTGCTGGGTCCTCGGTACGGCGCACGAGCGGGGTCCGTGGCCCGGGCTGATCCTGGAGTGGCGGCGGTCCAACTCCGACGACTGGATGGCGCGGGTGGTCTACGTGCCGAACCCCAAGGAAGCCAAGTCCGTCGAAGCGTGGTTCGCGGCCGGCCTGCTCCGCCCGCTGGACCCGTCCCGAGTGCCGCAGGGCCAGGTCGACTTCCGGTGAGCAATTGGTCACTGGGTGAACCAGTGGTGAACATTTCCTCACGGTTGTTACCAGTGGTGAGGTAAACCGGTAAGTGAGGTAAACCGATTGGGCACGTCCGACGTCTGAAGAGGTGTGCGGCCTGGGTACTTGCCGCGTGTACCTCGGGCTTTGACAGGGGGAGTCATGGGACGCCGTTCCCGCGCAAACCGCGCCGAACCGACGTCCACCACGCCCGAAAACACCTCCGCCGACGGGCAGGACGGCGACGCCGACCCCGCGAGACGGCGGAACGAGGCTCCCGAAGCCACAACTCCGCCCGGAGGGCGGGACGGTCAGGGGCGCGGCGCGAGAGCCAGACGACCGCGGAGTGTGGTGCGGTCGATGGGCTTCACCGTACTGGGCGCGGTGCTGCCTGGGCTGGGGCTGGTGCTGGGGGGCCGCCGGCGCCTCGGCGCGTTGGTGTTGACGTTGTGGCTGGCCCTGGTCGGCCTCGGGGTGTACGTCGGGCTGACCCGCCGGGACGAAGTACTGGCGGCTGCGGTGGTGCCGAACCGGTTGCTGGCGACCAGCATCGCGATCGCGGCGATCGCGGTGCTCTGGATCGCCGTCATCCTCGGAACCCATCGTTTGTTGCGCCCGGCAACGAATAGACCCTCCGTGCGCGCCGCACGGGCCCTCCTCGTCGCCGTGCTCAGCTTCGCGGTCGCCGCGCCGGCCGCGGTCGCCGTACAGGACGTGCTGGCACATCGTGACCTGGTGCAGGACGTGTTCGTCTCCCAGGGCGACAGCCAGAGCGCGACCCGGCCGAAGACGGTCAACGTGAAGGACCCGTGGGAGGACCGGCCGCGGCTGAACCTCCTGCTGCTCGGCGGCGACGACGCCAAGACCCGGGTCGGCGTCCGCACCGACACTGTGATCGTCGCGAGCATCGACACCAGGACCGGCGACACCCAGCTCGTCTCGCTGCCGCGGCAGCTCACCTTCATGCCGTTCCCGAAGGACTCGCCGCTGCACAAGTTCTACCCGAACGGCTACGGCAGGGAAGGGCTCAGCCTCGAGGGCCGGCTGGAGTGGATGCTCACCGCGATGTACCAGAACATCCCCGCGGCACACCCCGGCATCCTCGGCCCGTCCGACAACGAGGGCGCCGACGTGCTGAAGCAGTCCGTCGGCGAGGCGATCGGGCTGCGGCTCGACTACTACCTGCAGGTCAACCTCGAGGGCTTCTCCGAACTGGTGGACGCGCTCGGCGGCATCACCGTCAACGTGAACGAGCGCGTCGCGATGGGCGGGATCAGCAGCGCGCACATCCCGCCGAACGAGTGGATCGAGCCCGGCCCGAACCAGCACCTCGACGGACGCCACGCGCTCTGGTTCGCCCGCGGCCGGTACGGCGCCGACGACGACCAGCGGCAGATCCGCCAGCGCTGCGCGATCCAGGGAATGGTGGACGCGGCGGACCCGGCGACGCTCGTGACGAAGTACCGGGCGATCGCGAAGGCGGGGCGGCAGTTGCTCCGGACGGACATCCCGCAGGAGTTGCTGCCGGCGCTGGTCCAGCTGGCTCTGAAAGTGAAGTCGGGGACGGTGTCGAACGTGTCTCTCGACGTTGCGAAGTTGAAGCTGAAGTATCTGCACCCGGACTACGAGGCCCTGCGCGAAACCGTGGAACAGGCTCTGGAGGCCGAGCCCGTGGAGCCGACCGCGCCGGTCATCACCAAGCCCGCGCAGCCCGCACCCTCCGGCAAGCCCGCCACCACCGGCAAGGCCACCACTCCGCCGTCGCCCGTGGAGAACCTCGAAGACGCCTGCGCCTACAACCCCCAGGCCAACCAGCCCGGGAACTGACCCCAGCCGGTCGGCGCTGGGGACGGGGGAAGGGACCAGCCCGCCAACCGGGCCAGGCCAGTCAGTCGGTTTCGGGGACGGGGATGGGGATGGGGCGGCCGAAGAGGGCTTCGCCTACGGCTGCGAGATGGGGAGCGATGTCTTCGGCGGTCGCTTTCGCGAGCGTCGGGGTGCCCACGGCGGTGCGGAGGATGCCGATGCCCAGCAGCCACGCGGCGAAGAGCTCGGTCCGGAGATCGGCATCATCGTTGCCCTCAGCAAGTTCCTGGAGAACTCCCAGATAGCCGTCGCAGACCTGCTGGCGGACCCGGTCGCGCATGTCCTCATGCCCGGCCGACCGAAGCATCGCGATCAACGGATGCTCACCCGCGTACTCCGCCCAGTCCTCGAAGACGAGTTGCTGGAGCAGCTTCGCGGGGAGTTCCTCGACGGGCCCGGCCGGTAGTACGAGGTGATGGACGACCAGCCCGCCGAACGCCTCATCCTCCGAGCCATCGACGAACCAGTCGACCCCGGGCTGCCGATGTTCGACGCCGGCGACGCGGCTCGCCTGTACGGCCTGACGTCCGCAGTTCTTACTCGTTGATGCCGAGGCGGTTGCCGATCCGGATGAGGTCGGCGCTCTCGGCGGGCGGCAGCGGCGCGCCGACCGACGTACGCAAGGCAGCGGCCGCGGCCAGGAGTTGACGAGCTTCGTCGAGGCGGCCGGCTAATGAGTGGGCGCCGGCCTGACCTTCCAAAGCGAGAGCGACGGCGCGTGGGTCGCCGATGCGTTTGGCGGCGGCTTGGCTCTCCAGGTGCCGGGCTAGGGCGGTCTCGGGGTCGCCGCGGAGTTCGGCGATGAAGCCGAGTTCGGCGAGGACGAGCGCGAGTCCTGGTTCGCCGTCGACGCGGTCCAGCCAGGACAGCCAGCGGCTCAGATGGTTCTCGGCGGCGTCGAGGCGACCTTGCCGGCGGGCGGTCAACGCCAGCCCGATCTCGGCGAACTCCTGCGCCACCTGGTCCAACTGGTCTGCCGCCAACTGCAGGGCTTGGGCGTGCAGCTCGGCCGAGGTGCTGAGATCGCCTGTCAGCAAGGCGATCCGGCCCAGCCCGGAGAGCTTGAACGACACCTCCGACCACAGTTCTAGTTCCTCCGCCAGCCGGAGTCCGGTGCGGTGCAACTGGCCGGCGCGGTCGTAGTCGCCGTCGATCTCCGCCAGCTCGGCGAGCGTACTGGTTGCCTTGAGCAATCCCCAGCGATCGCCGAGCTCCCGGAAGAGGTCCTCCGCCTCGCGGGCGTCGCGTTCGGCGTCGGCGAGTTCGCTGCGGGATCGATGCAGTGTGGCGCGCAGGTTCAGGGCCGCGGCGACACCCCAGCGGTCGTCCACCGCGCGCAGTTCGCTCAGCGCCAGGTCGACCAGGTCGTCCGTGGTCGCCGGATCGCCGAAACCACGATTCGCGAAGGCCAGGGCCCAGATCACTCGCGCCCGCTTCTCCGGAGTACCGATCCGGTCCCGAACCGCCGCCGCCACGTCGCGCACGTCGTCACCGGGGGAGTCGCCGCGGAGCAGCGTCAGGCTGGTCGCCCACGCGAGCGCGGACTGCCGGAGCGGCGAGGCGGTCGTCAAGGAGAGCGCGGCGGCGACCGCCCGGCGGGCCTCGGTCAAGCGGCCCCGGAGGAACCAATACCAGACCAAACCGTCGACCAGACGCAGCGCGTACTCCGCGTCGCCAACCTGTACTGCGTACTCAAGCGCGTGGCGTAGCTCGCCGGCCTCCTGGTCCAGGCGATCCAGCCAAGTGCGCTGGTTGGCGCCGTGCAGGTGAGGCTCGGCACGCTCCACGAGGTCGGCGTAGTACTGGAGATGCCGGTGCCGGACCTCCTGCGTCTCGTCGGCGAGTTGCTCGGCGGCGTACGCGCGAACCGATTCCAGCAGCCGGTAGCGTCGTCCGGCGCGCACCTCGACGGGTGCGATCAGCGAGCGATCCACCAGCGCGAGGACGGTCAGGTCATTGCTGTTGGCAACCACCTGTGCCGACTCCAGGGTGAAGCTGTCCGCGTACGCCGACAGCCGTCGCAGTACGGCCTGGTCTTGTGGGGCGAGCAATTCCCAGCTCCAGGCGATCATCGCGCGGAGGGTCTGCTGGCGGGCCGGCCCGGTACGGCGACCGGAGCTCAGCAGCTGAAGGCGATCGTCCAGTCGCGCGGCCAGTTCGTGAACGCCAAGGGCACGGACTCGCGCGGCCGCCAGTTCGAGGGCGAGGGGGATGCCGTCCAGTCCTCGGCAGATCGCCACTACCGCGGCGGCGTTGCCGGGCTCGAGGTCCAGTCCAGCCCGGGCGAGGAACAGCCGCACCGCGCTCGAACCAGCGAGCTCGGCCTGAGCGTCACCCGACGGCAGCTCGAGCGGCGGTACCGCCCAGACCACCTCGCCAGGAACGCCGAGCGCCTCCTGACTCGTCGCCAGCACCTGCAGCTCCGGTGCCTCCCGCAACAACCGGTCGACGAGCTCGGCGACCGCGGCGACAACATGCTCGCAGTTGTCAAAGGCAAGCAGCAGTTGCTTGTTGCGGAGAGCATCTACCAACAGCTTGGTCGGGTGAGCGTTGAACCGGCTTGCGGCGTGCGACTGCTCGCGGATGCCGAGCACGGCGAGCGCGGCGCCGGCAACAGCTCCAGAGTCGGCCGAGCGATCGAGCGCGGCCAGCTCAACCAGCCACACCCCATCCGCCGGCCCACCATCCGCGGCGTCAGCAAGTCCCTCGGCCGCGGCGAGGGCGAGGCGGGTCTTGCCGACGCCGCCGTGGCCGACCAAAGTGAGGAGGCGGTTGGTAGTCAGCAGTTTGCGGACTTCCCGCACGGCGCTCTCGCGGCCGATCAGTTCGGTGAGCGGCACCGGCAGGTTCGAGGCGGCGACTGGCTCTCGCTCGACCGCTGTCAGTTCGGGGTCCTGACGGAGGATCGCGGTTTGCAGGGCGACCAGTTCCGGCGCCGGATCCAGGCCGAGTTCGTCAGCCAACTGCCGGCGCAGCTCCTCGTAGCTGTCGAGGGCATCGCCGTGCCGTCCGGACCTGTAGAGAGCAGTCAGGTACGCCGCCCGCAACCGCTGCCGCAGCGGGTACTGCGTGACGAGGTCGCCCAGTTCCCCGACGAGCAGGTGGTGCTCGCCCAGGTCGAGTCGGGCCTCGGCCTGTTCCTCCAGCGCGACCAGACGTTCCTCTTCCAGCCGCACGATCGCCGAGCGCGTAAACGGCTCGTCCGCGAAGTCCGCGTACGCCGGACCGCGCCACAGCCTGAGCGCGTCCGCCAGGAGCCGGGCCCGATCGCGGGGGTCAGCCGCCGCCTGCGCACGGCGTACGAGGGACTGGAACAGCTCGGCGTCCACCGACTCGGACTCGGCGGACAAGAGATAGCCGGGCGACTTGGAGACGACGAGGGAGCGGGCGCCCGGTTCCGCCTCGTCGAGTGCCTTGCGGAGGCGCGACACCTTCAGTTGGAGGGCGCCACCCGGGCGCGCGGGGGGTGCGTCGGAGTACAGGTGGTCGGTGAGGCGGTCGGCCGAGACCGGTTGGTTGAGGTGGACGAGCAGGTCGGCGAGGACGGCCCGGACCTTCAGTTCGGGGATCCGCACCGGCTCACCGGCATCGGTCCAGGCGGCGACTGGACCGAGTACCCCGAAGCGCATGCCGCCCACGCTACCGACGCCCCGGACCGCAGGCCGACAGCCGGGTAGCTCCGGACCGACAGCGGACCGACAGCGCGGGTGCCGAAGGTGGGGCCAGACAACGACGAGAGGAACGACCATGAACGACCAGCTCACCGGCCAGGAGATCAGGCTCGCCGCACGGCCCGCCGGCGAACCGGGCCCCGAACACTTCGAGCTCGCCACCGTGCCGGTTCCCGAGCTGAAGGACGGCCAGGTGCTGGTCCGGAACACCTGGATCTCGGTCGACCCGTATATGCGCGGCCGGATGGACGACGAGCCGGGCGCGCTGCCGCCGTTCGAGCTCGGCAAGGTGATGGACGGCAGCGCGATCGGCGAGGTGATCGCGTCCCGCGCCCCGGCGATCCCGGTCGGCGCGACCGTCAACCACTTCCTCGGCTGGCGCGAGTACTCCGTGGTCGACGCCGCCGCCGCGATCGTCGAGGACGTCACGCTGGCCCCGGCGGAGGCGTATCTCGGCGTCCTCGGGACTACCGGCCTCACGGCGTACGCCGCCTTGACCGACGTCACCGGGGTCAAGGAAGGGGATGTCGTGTTCGTCTCGGCCGCGGCCGGAGCCGTCGGGAGCGTGGCCGGGCAGATCGCCAGGCAGCTCGGCGCGGCGAAGGTGATCGGCTCGGCGGGCGGTCCGCTGAAGACGAAGAAGCTGCTCGCGGACTTCGGATACGACGCCGCGCTCGACTACAAGGCGGGCGATCTCGCCGGGCAGCTCGAGGCGGCAGCGCCGGACGGCATCGACGTGTACCTGGACAACGTCGGCGGATCCCACCTGCAGGCCGCGCTGGATCGGCTGAACCCGGGCGGCCGGGTCGCGCTGATCGGTGCGGTGAGCGGGTACAACACGCCAATGCCGCCCGCGGACAACCTGGTCCAGGCGGTCTACAAGTCGCTCAGCCTCCGCGGGATGCAGGTGGCGAACTACTTCCCGCTCTTCCCGGAGTACGTCGGGCATGCGCTCGGCTGGATCGCGGCGGGTCGGCTGCACACCGAGCAGACCGTCGTCGACGGGCTCGACCAGGCTCCCGCGGCGCTGATCGGCGTACTGCGGGGCGAGAACACCGGGAAGATGCTCGTGCGACTCTGAAACCTCGTCCGGATTGAGTGTCGATCTGGTGATGACCCGGTCGACGTGAGAGTAAGGAGCCGGGAATCACGACGAAGGAGTGCACGGGTATGCGATACATGATCATCAACAAGGCGGACGAGAGCAGCGAGGCGGGGGAGTTCCCCGGTCCCGAGGTGGTCGAGGGCGTCGGCAAGCTGATCGACGACCTGACCAAGGCGGGCGTGCTGCTGTTCGCCGAGGGTGTGCACCGCAGCTCGATCGGGGCTCGGGTGAAGGTGTCCGGGGGTAAGCGGACCGTCACGGACGGGCCGTTCGCGGAGACCAAGGAGCTGATCGGCGGGGTGATGGTCGTCGAGGTCCGGACCAAGGAGGAGGCGCTGGAGTGGGCCGCCCGGCTCGCGGAGGCGCTGAACGACGAGGTCGAGCTGCGGAAGGTCGTCGAGGAGGCGGACTTCGCCTCCGAGGAGACCTACCTCAACCAGCAGTAGGTTTTCGGGGCGCCGCCTTCCCGGAGGTGGCGCCCCGGTGTCACGCCCTGCCTGGCTGGGAACGCGAGCAAGCTCGCAGTTTGGGGTGAGGGGTCTGCCTGGAGCGAACGGTGGGCGGGCAGGCGCTGGGTTGCTTGCTGTTGGGGCGGGGGTGGGGTTCTATCGGGTGGGTGACGGTTACGGATACGCACGGGGCGGTCGACGCGGTTTGGCGGATCGAGTCGGCCAGGATCATCGCGGGGGTCGCGCGGATCGTGCGCGACGTCGGGCTGGCGGAGGAGTTGGCCCAGGACGCGCTGGTCGCGGCGCTGGAGCAGTGGCCCGAGTCGGGGGTGCCGAACAACCCGGGCGCCTGGCTGATGGCGATCGCCAAGCGACGGGCGATCGACCTGATCCGGCGCAAGGAGACCTACCAGCGCAAGCTCGCCGAGATGGGCCACGAACTGGAGATCGACGGCGGCGCCGAGGACAGCGTCGAGGAGCAGGTGGAGACGATCCTCGAGGACACCATCGAGGACGACCTGCTCCGGCTCGTCTTCACCGCCTGCCACCCGGTCCTCACCACCGACGCCCGGGTCTCGCTCACGCTGCGCCTGATCGGCGGCCTGAAGACCGACGAGATCGCCCGCGCGTTCCTGGCGCCCGAGGCGACGATCGCGCAGCGGATCGTCCGGGCCAAGCGCAACCTGGCCAAGGCCGAGGTCGAGTTCGAGGTCCCGACCGGCGACGACCTGATCGAGCGGCTGTCGTCGGTGCTCGAGGTCATCTACCTGATCTACAACGAGGGGTACTCCGCGACGGCGGGCGACGACTGGATGCGCCCGGCCCTCTGCAACGAGGCGCTGCGCCTGGGCCGGTTGCTCGCCGAGTTGATGCCGGGCGAGTCCGAGGTGCACGGCCTGCTTGCGCTGATGGAACTGCAGGCCTCCCGCGCCAACGCCCGGATCGGTCCGACCGGCGAGCCCGTTCTGCTGCTCGACCAGAACCGCCGCCGCTGGGACCGGCTGCTGATCCGCCGCGGCCTGGAGAGCATCGACCGCGCGTGGTCCCTCGAGGGAACCCCTGGCCCCTACCTGCTCCAAGCAGCCATCGCCGCTTGTCACGCCCGAGCAGCAGAGGCTGACGACACGGACTGGGCGCGCATCGCGGGTCTGTACGCAGTACTGGCTGAGGTGGTTCCGTCGCCGGTGGTGGAGCTCAACCGGGCGGTCGCGATCTCGATGGCGTTCGGGCCGGAGCGGGGCCTGGTCGCGGTGGACGCCCTGTACGACGAACCGTCGCTGAAGGACTACCACCTGCTCCCGAGCGTGCGGGGTGACCTGTTGTTCAAGCTGGGCCGGCTCGACGAGGCGCGGGCCGAGTTCGAGAAGGCGGCCGGGCTGACCCGGAACGAGCGCGAGCGCGCCCTGCTCCTTGATCGCGCGGCCGCCTGCTAGGAATTCCTTTTCCAGGGGTGTCGATTCCGCACCGGGTCACTCGACGTAGCGGTGAAGGCCAATCGATGGCACCACCAGCTACGAAGGAGCACCTCATGGAAAAGGTCATCTCGACCGACGGCACCCCGATCGCTTACGACCGCCTGGGCGAGGGTCCCGCGGTAGTCCTGGTCTGCGGAGGCTCGGTGGACCGGCTGTCCAACGCTCCGCTGGCGGCGCTGCTGGCGCAGTACTACACCGTCTACAACTACGACCGGCGGGGACGCGGCGACAGCGGCGACGCCGAGGTCTACGCGATCGAGCGCGAGTTCGAGGACCTGGACGCGATCTTCGCCGTCGCGGGCGGCTCGGCCCACCTGTACGGGACCTCGTCCGGCGCCGCCCTGGCGCTGCTGGCGACCGCCGCGGGCCGGCCGGTGAACCGCCTGGCGCTGTGGGAGCCGCCGTACATCATCGAAGGCACCCGGGAGCGTCCGCCGGCCGACACCGCGTCGATCTACCGCGACTTCATCGCGGCGGGACGGCGGGACAAGGCCGCAGAGTACTTCATGGCCGAGGTGGTCGGGCTGCCGGCCGAGTTCGTCGCCTCGGCGAAGGCGTCGCCGTGGTGGCCGGCGCAGGAGGCCATCGCGCACACGCTCGCCTACGACGCCACGGTGATGGGCGACTACTCGGTCCCCGAGGAGGCGATCAAGGCGATCCACCAGCCGACCCAGGTCCTGACCGGGGGCGCCGCCTGGCCGTGGATGACCCGGGGCAACGAGAAGGTGGTGGAACTGCTCGAGGACGGCAGCCACGTCGTGCTGGCGGATCAGCAGCACAACGTCGACCCTGCCGTACTGGCACCGGCACTGAAGGAGTTCTGGTCATGAACGCTGTTGTCTCCGCGGACGGGACGAAGATCGCCTACGACCGGGCCGGTGATGGTCCAGTGGTGATCCTCGTCGACGGCGCGCTCTGCAGTCGCGCGCAAGGGCCGATGCCGGACTTGGCCGGGCAGTTGGCGTCACGGTTCACGGTCTACAACTACGACCGGCGCGGGCGTGGCGACAGCGGCGACGCCGCGCAGTACGCGCCGGAGCGGGAGATCGAGGATCTGGCCGCGCTGATCGAGGAGGCGGGCGGGTCGGCGTACGTGTACGGCACGTCGTCCGGTGCGGCGCTCGCGTTGCGGGCCGCGGCAGCGGGGTTGCCGATCACGAAGCTGGCCGTGTTCGAGGCACCGTTCGTCGTGGACGACAGCCGCAAGCCGATTCCGGGGGACTGGGTGGCGGAGTTGCGGGCGCTGTCGGACCGGCCGGGCGACGCGATCAAGTACTTCATGACGAAGGGCATCGGGCTGCCCGCGATCGTCGTCACGCTGATGAAGCTGATGCCGGCCTGGAAGCCGATGAAGGCAATCGCCCACACGCTCCCGTACGACGCTGAACTGCTCGGCGAGAACTGCTTCGGGAAGCCGCTCGACGCGTCTCAGTGGGCGGGGCTGACGATGCCCGTACTGGTCGCGGGTGGCGGCAAGAGCCCCGGCTGGATGCGTACGTCGGTCAAGGCGGTCGCGGCGGCGGTGCCGGGCGCGGTGCACCGGGAGATCCCGGGGCAGAACCACATGATCAAGGCGACGGCGATGGCGCCGGTGCTGACGGAGTTCTTCGGAGGTACGCGATGAGGTTCACCACGGTCCTGCTCGGCACTACGACCACCGGGATCGAGGTGCCGCCGGAGGTTATCGAGGCCCTCGGCAGGGGGAAGAAGCCGCCGGTGGTCGTGACGGTGAACGGTTACACCTACCGGAACACGGTCGCGGTGATGGGCGGGAGGTACCTGATCTCGCTCAGCGCCAAGAACCGCGAAGCCGCCGGCGTCGCGGCGGGCCAGGAGGTCGAGGTCGACCTGGAACTGGACACCGCGCCCCGCGAGGTCGACGTACCGGAAGACTTCGCCGCCGCCCTCGCTGCCGAACCGAAGGCGCGGACGTTCTTCGACACCCTCTCCTACAGCCAGCGCAGCTGGTTCGTCCTGGGCATCGAAGAAGCCAAAAAGCCGGAGACCCGCGCGAACCGGATCGTCAAAGCGGTCGAACGGCTGGCGAGTGGCCGGGGGCAACGCTGATGTACACGGTCGTACAGGCGGACGACCTCAAGCGGGAAGGCAGCCGGACGGCGGTCTTCCAGGGCAGCGAGCACGGATCCGGCGTGTCCTTCTTCTCGGTGGACAGCGACCCGGGCCAGGGCCCCGAACTGCACAAGCACCCGTACTCCGAGACGTGGCTGGTGCTCGAGGGGGAGGCGCTGATCACGGCGGACGGCGAGGAGATCCTGGCCGGGCCGGGCACCATCGTCGTGGTCGGGCCTGACACCGCGCACAAGTTCCACAACGCGGGAACCGGGCGGTTGCGGATCGTCTGCATCCACGCCTCGCCGACCTTCGTCAACGAGATGTTGCCGGCGGGGGAATGACCTCCGATTCGTCCGAAGAACCCGGGTGGTGACCCGAGGTTCTCCGGACGGAGGAGGTGCGTCAGCCGAGGGTGATGAGGCCGCCGGCGTTCGCGCGGGCCGCGTCGAAGCGGGCCTGGGCGTCGGCCCAGTTGACGACGTTCCACCAGGCCTTGACGTAGTCCGGCTTCACGTTCTTGTACTGCAGGTAGAAGGCGTGCTCCCACATGTCCAGCATCACGATCGGGATCTGCCCGGCCGGCAGGTTGCCCTGCTGGTCGTAGAGCTGGTGGATCAGCAGCTGACCCTGCAGCGCGTCCCAGCCGAGAATGGCCCAGCCGGAACCCTGGATCGTGGTCGCGCTCGCGGTGAAGTGGGCCTGGAACGCGTCGAACGAACCGAACGACTCGTCGAGCGCGGCCGCCAGCTCACCGTCCGGCTTGTCGCCACCGTCCGGCGACAGGTTCTTCCAGAAGATCGAGTGGTTGACGTGGCCGCCCAGGTTGAACGCCAGCGACTTCTCCAGCCCGACGATGGCGCCGAAGTCACCCTTCTCGCGGGCCGCGGCCAGCTTCTCCAGGGTGTCGTTCAGGCCGTTCACGTAGGTCTGGTGGTGCTTGGAGTGGTGCAGCTCCATGATCTCGCCGGCGATGTGCGGCGCGAGTGCGCTGTAGTCGTAGGGGAGATCGGGAAGCGTGTACGACGTGGTCAACTCTGCTCCTTCGTCAGGGCCCCGAGAGGCCGTTGTGCTGCAAGGCCGCGGTGACGCCGACCTGGTGCCCGATCAGGCGCCGGTCAACCCACCTGCCGGCCTCTACCTTCGAACTTCAACCAGTGTTGAGGTCAAGGGGACGCGCCAGCGTCCGCCCCGGCCGGTCCGACCAGTCGCCGCCGACCGGGCCCGCGCACCTGCACGCCAACCCACCCGACACCACATAGTCTGCCCCTTCCGTCCACCGGTCCGAAGGCGGCCTCGCGACGAATTGCTCTCAACCGCCGTTCAGTACCGCGCGCAGTCGCGTCTCGAAGGGCGCCGGGTCCTCCGCGAAGCCCGTGTGGGCCCCCGAAACAGCGCGGGATCCACGCTCAGCACGGCGGTGGGAGCGCGCGGTACGGTCGCTGAGGTGGCCGGCCGAGTCCTCGCCGATGCCGACCACGATGTGGACAGGACCGTCCCGGAGCGCGGCGAGGTCCGGCTGCCGGCGAAAGCTCGCCCCGCATCTCGTGCCCGAGGCGTCAGCTACGCGGTGACGTCGAGGACGAGCTTGCCCTGGGTCCGGCCACTGGCCATCCTGCGGTGTGCCTCGCCTGCCTCGGCGAGCGGCAGCACCTGCTCGACCTCGATCCGTACTTCGCCAGCCTCGACCAGCGCCGCGATCTCCCCGAGCGCATGCCCGTCCGGCTCCACCAGGAACGGCTCCACCCGTACTCCGGCCTTCTCCGCCTCGGCGAGCAGTTCCGGCGAGGTCCCGGACGGTACTGCGACCAGCAGGCCGCCCGGCTTGAGCACCTTGATCGACTGATCCAGGGTGGTCGCACTCCCGATCAGGTCGACCACCAGATCGAGATCGCCGGTCGCGTCCTCGACAGCGGTCGAGTGGTAGTCGATCAACTCGTCGGCGCCCAGGCTGAGCAACCAGTCGTGCTTGGCCTTGCTGGCGGTTCCGATGACGTGGCCGCCGAGGTGCTTCGCGAACTGCACGGCGAGGTGCCCGACGCCACCGGCGGCCGCGTGGATGAGCACCCGCTGACCCGGCTGCAGATCCGCCGCCGTCGTCAGGATCTCCCAGGCCGTCAGCCCGGCCAGGGGGATCGCCGCCGCCTCCGCGTGGCTGATGTTCGCGGGCTTCCGGGCGAACTGCCTGGACGGCGCGGTCACATACTCGGCGTACGCCGAAGCGGCCCGCGGGAACCACGGCATCCCGTAGACCTCGTCGCCGACGGCCAGCGTGTGTACGCCGAACCCGACCTCCTCGACCACGCCGGACACGTCCCAGCCCAGGATGAACGGCGGCTTGCCGAGAGTGCCGGACATGCCGGCGCCCTCCCGGGTCTTGTAGTCGACCGGGTTCACCCCGGCCGCGTGGACGCGGACCAGGACCTCCGTCGGCAGCGGCTCGGGCCGCTCGACCTCGACCACCTGCAGAACCTCGGGCCCGCCCAACTCGTCCTGGCTGATGGCTCGCATCTTGCTCATCTTTCTCCTCTTCCGGGCTGCGCTGACTCTGCCGCGGACGCTATCCGTGGGGCGGTACTTTCCCGCAAGGGCTGCTACTATCTTTCGGAAAGTGACCAGCTCAGAGAGGGCTTCGATGTCTCAGCTGTGCTCGACCGGCGCGCACGACAAGCACGATGTGTACGCCCTGCAGTGCCCGTGCCGCGACGTACTGGACCTGCTCGCGAACAAGTGGGCCGCGCTCGCGATCGGCGCCCTGGAGGACGGTCCGGTCCGCTTCGGAGACCTGCAACGCCGGCTGCAGGGCATCAGTCCGAAGGTCCTGACCACCACCCTGCGCCGACTGGAGGACAGCGGCTTCATCGACCGCGAGATCTACGCCGAGGTCCCGCTGAGAGTCGAGTACTCCCTCACCGACCTCGGCCGCAGCGTCTCCAGCCCACTGGCCGCCCTCCGCACCTGGGTCGAAACCCACCTCCACGAGATCGCCTGACCCGCGCGGTCCTCGCAAGGCAATCCGTGCGGAGCCCCCGGCCGCGGGCTAATAGACTGCGGCCCTCGATCCCCGATCACCCGACCGAACCCGAGGTTGTTGTCGTGCTCACCATGCAGGACGCGCTGCTCGCGCTGACGAAGTACTGGACCGATCGCGGCTGCATGGTGGTGCAGCCGTTCAACACCGAGGTGGGCGCCGGAACACTGAACCCGGCGACGATCCTGCGGGTGCTCGGTCCCGAGCCGTGGCGCGTCGCGTACGTCGAGCCGTCCGTGCGCCCCGACGACGCCCGCTACGGCGAGAACCCGAACCGGCTGCAGACGCACACCCAGTTCCAGGTGGTGCTCAAGCCGGACCCGGGCAACCCGCAGGAGCTGTTCCTGGCCAGCCTCGAAGCCCTCGGCATCGACATCGACGCGCACGACGTGCGGTTCGTCGAGGACAACTGGGCCAACCCGGCGACCGGCTCCTGGGGACTCGGCTGGGAGGTCTGTCTGGACGGCCTGGAGATCACCCAGTTCACCTACTTCCAGCAGGCCGGCGGGATGACGCTGGACCCGGTGTCGGTGGAGATCACCTACGGCATCGAGCGGATCATGATGGCGCTGCAGGGCGTCTCGCACTTCAAGGACATCGCCTACGCCCCGGGCATCTCGTACGGCGAGGCGTTCGGCCAGGCGGAGTACGAGATGAGCCGGTACTACCTCGACGACGCCGATGTGGAGAGTCAGAAGCGCCTCTTCGAGGAGTACGCCGCCGAGGCGCGGCGGATGCTCGACGCACGTCTCCCGGTCCCGGCCCACGTCTACGTACTGCGCTGCTCCCACACCTTCAACGTGCTCGACGCGCGCGGTGCGGTGAGCACCACCGAGCGTGCCAAGGCGTTCGGCCGGATGCGCACGCTGGCCCGGGAGGTCGCGACACTGTGGGCCGAGCGTCGTACTGAGCTCGAGCACCCGCTCGGGATCGCCGAGTTGCCGGCGGCCGCTCCGGAGCCGACCGAGTACCCGACCATGAGCAGCACCCGGCAGTTGCTGTTCGAGATCGGCACCGAGGAGATGCCGCCCTCGGAGGTGACCAAGACCGCGGCGGCGGTTCGTGCCGCGCTCACCGAGAAGCTGGCCGCGACCAGGCTCGCGCACGGCGACGTCACCACCTACGCCACGCCTCGCCGGGTGATCGCGTTCGTGGCGGGTGTCCAGTCCGGCGAGCCGGACGCCGAGCGGGTCGTCCGCGGCCCCCGCAAGTCCGCGGCATTCGATGCCGACGGCAACCTTACGAAGGCGGCCGCGGGGTTCGCTCGCGGCCAGAAGGTCGAAGCCGGGGAGCTGCACGACCTCGAGGTGGACGGCGTCGAGTACGTCGCGGTCACCAAGCCCGACCCGGGCCGCGGTGCCGCCGAGGTGCTCAGCGGCGTCCTGGCCGAGATCGTCAGCGGCCTGCGCTCGGACAAGAACATGCGCTGGAACGACGCGAAGCTGTCCTTCACCCGGCCGGTCCGCTGGCTGGTGGCGCTGCTCGGTGACCAGGTCGTGCCGGTCTCGGTGTCGAGCCTCGCGGCCGGCCGGACCACCCGGGTGCACCGCACCGCCGCGCAGCCGACGGTCGAGATCGCGGCGGCCGAGGGCTACCTCGACCTGCTCCGGATCCACGGCATCGAGGCCGACCCGGCCAAGCGGCGGGCGACGATCGTCGAGGCGGCCCAGCGGCTCACGGCCGAGGTCGACGGCTCCGTCGACGTCGAGGGTGAGTCCGCCCTGATCGACCAGATCGTCAACCTGGTCGAGGAGCCGACGGCGATCCTCGGCAACTTCTCGCCCGACTACCTGGACCTGCCGGCCGAGATCCTCATCACGGTGATGCGCAAGCACCAGCGCTACCTGCCGGTCCGCGACGCTGACGGCAAGCTGCTGCCGCACTTCGTCGCCGTCGCCAACGGCTCGGTGGACGAGGCGACGGTCCGCAACGGCAACGAGGGCGTACTGCGCGCCCGCTACGAGGACGCCGCCTTCTTCTGGCGCGCGGACCTGCAGACCACGCCGGAGGCGATGAAGTCCGGGCTGGAGAAGCTGGCTTTCGAGGAGCGGCTCGGGTCGATGGCGGAGCGGGCCGGCCGGATCGGCAAGATCGCCGAGTCGCTCGCGCGGACCGTCAAGCTCGAGGGCGACGACCTGACCGCGTTGCGGCGGGCCGCGGAGCTGGCCAAGTTCGACCTCGGCTCGCAGATGGTCGTCGAGCTGACCAGCCTGGCCGGCACGATGGCCCGCGAGTACGCCCGGCGCGCGGGCGAGACCGAGGCCGTCGCGCAGGCGCTGTTCGACATGGAGCTGCCGCGCTCCGCGGGCGACCCGGTTCCGGCCACCACGCCGGGAGCGATCCTGGCGCTGGCCGACCGGTTCGACCTGCTCGCCGGCCTGTTCGCGATCGGCGCGAAGCCGACCGGAAGCTCGGACCCGTTCGCGCTGCGCCGGGCCGCCGCGGGGGTCGTCGCGATCCTGCGGGAGCACCCGGAACTGCGCGAGATCACCCTGCCGGTCGGCCTGTCCGCCGCCGCCGAGCAGATCGGTGCCCAGGGCATCGAGGTGCCGGAGACGTCGCTGGACGAGGTCGCCGAGTTCACCGTCCGGCGGTACGAGCAGCAGCTGATCGATCGCGGTGACGACCACCTCCAGGTCGCCGCCGTGCTGCCGCTGGCAACGGCTCCGGCGCGGGCCGACGAGACCTTGGCCGAGCTCCAGCGGCAGGTCGAGACGCCCGGCTTCGCCGAGCTGGTCGCAGTACTGCAGCGGGCCCGGCGGATCGTGCCGGCCGACGTCACCGCGCAGTACGACCCGGCGAAGCTGACCGAGCCGGCCGAGCTGGTCCTGCACGAGGCGGTCCAGAAGGTCGGTACGGCGCCGACGTCGCTGGCCGAGTTCGTTCCGGCTGCCGAGGTGCTGGTCGAGCCGATCACCAACTTCTTCGAGGAGATCCTGGTGATGGCCGAGGACGAGGAGGTTCGGGCCGCACGCCTCGGGCTGCTCGCCACCATCCGTGATCTGGCCGCGCCGGTGCTCGACTGGCAGGCGCTGGGGACCAGCCTCACGTCCTGACGTCAAGAAGCTCGTAGCGGTTCCGACTGTGGGGTGTCCGGCCGAGGTGGCCGGACACCATCGAGTGGAGGTGCCATGAGAGTCGACAACCTCGCCGTCCCCGGCGCGAATCTGTACTACGAGGTCCGCGGGGCCGGGCCTGTTCTGCTGCTGGTGTGCGGTGGGGTCTACGACGCGGCCGGGTACGCGCAGCTTGCGGAGCATTTCGCCGATCGGTACACGGTGGTGACGTACGACCGGCGGGGGAACTCACGCAGTCCGCTGGCGGATCCGGCCGAGCGGCAGAGCATCGAGGTGCACAGCGACGACGCGGCTCGGTTGTTGTCGGCTGTCGGGGTTACGGCGGATGCGCCTGCTGAGGTGTTCGGGAACAGCTCGGGTGCGATCATCGCGCTCGATCTCGCCGCTCGGCACCCCGAGTCGGTGCGCACGGTGGTCGCCCACGAGCCGCCGCTGTTCGAACTGCTGGACGACCGCGACCGCTGGCGCACGCTGATCCGGTCGGTCGAGGAAACCTTCCAGACCGCCGGCCCGTGGGCCGCTCTGGAAACCCTGAACATCGGCTTCGCCGCCGAGGCAGGAGCCGACGAAGCAGATGCCGCCGGTTTGCCGGCGGGAGGTGAGGGGCCCGCGGAGGCGGAGGGCCATTCCGCGGCGGAGGCGGACGCGGAGGCGGAGGCGGAGGCGGCGCCAGCCGCCGATGGGCTGGGGCCGGATGCTGGGGCTGATGCGGAGACGGTGGCGCGGATGCAGCAGAATCTCGCGTTCTTCGTGGGGTACGAAGTGCCGCCGTTTGCGGAGTACCTGCCGGATCTGGCGGCGCTGGGCGCGGTGAGCGTAGTACCGGCTGTGGGGGAGGGCTCGAACGGCGAGCCGTGGGTGCGGGCAGCTCAGGCCCTGGCCGAGCGGCTGGGCACGCAGGCGGCAGCGTTCCCCGGAGACCACGGCGGCTTCGGAACCGAGCACCAGGAGTTCGCCGCCAGGCTGGACGCGATCTTCAGAGCGGCAACGTGAGCAGCGGAGCCAGGCGTTCGGCGATCAGACGGTAGCCCTCGGGGCCGGGGTGGAGGTCGTCGGCGTACAGCGCCTGGGCCTCTTCGATGCTCAGCACGGTGCGTCCGTCGATCAGCTGGAG
This sequence comes from Kribbella sancticallisti, assembly GCF_039530625.1. Classification (NCBI taxonomy): domain Bacteria; kingdom Bacillati; phylum Actinomycetota; class Actinomycetes; order Propionibacteriales; family Kribbellaceae; genus Kribbella; species Kribbella sancticallisti. Next base: position 72,914 of record NZ_BAAAOS010000038.1, read on the forward strand.
ATCGGGGTCGCGCAGGGTCCGGGCGCCGAGCTCGACGCAGGCGCGGACGTCGTCGAGGGTGAGGCCGTGTGCGTTCGGCTTGCCTTCGACGTTCGGTGCCGGCAGCGGTGTGATCACCACCATCGGGGTGTGCGGATGCCCGTCGCGCACGGTCGAGATGAACTCCTCGACCTGCCCGGGCAGCGTCCGTCCGCTGAACGTCTCGCCGCCGTAGATGTTGATGCCGAGGCACAGCGAGATCAGCCGGGCCGGAGTGTCCCGGATCGTCCGCGCCGCGATCGGATCGAGGTGACACTCTCCGGCGAAGCCGAGCGCGACCAGGTCCCAGCCGTGCTGCCGCGCGACCAGCGCCGGCCAGGTCTCGGACGGCCCGTACGCGCCGGTGCACTGGGTGATCGAGCTGCCGTAGGTGATCCACCGCGGCCCGATCGGCGGCGACGGCGTCGCCTCACCGTCGAACGACACCGCCCGTACTCCGATCGCGCCCGCCTGCGGAAGCCAGATCTCGAGGTCGACCGGACCGCCCGGTAGCTCCACGGTCAGCCGCTGCTCACCCGCCTCGACCCCGCGCCGCTCGTGCAGCTCACCGTTCACGAGGAAGTCGACCGGCGCGATCAGCGAGTAGATGTCCAGCGCGCCCCGGATCTCCAGGCTCACCGACGACGCCGACGTCTGCCACGAAGCCCGTACTCCGGCCGGTGTCGCGGCGCGCGACCACAACCGGTGCCCCGGGCGATCCGGACGTCCGATCCAGTCGTGCAGCTCGAACGGCTGCTCCCGCGGGTCGAGCCGCCAGAACGTCATCCATCCGTCGGCGTCGACCGCCCGATGCCGATACCCGGTCCATAGCGGATCACTTCCCACTGCGCACCACTCCTTCCGGTACTGCGGTCTGCAGGCGGGTAGCTGCCTTGGCGCCGAGGCTGGCGTCGACGTGGTCGCGCATCACGGCGGCCGCACCGAGGGCATCCCCGGCCGCGACTGCTTCGACCAGCGCGAGGTGCTCGGCGTGGGTGCGGTCGAGGTCCTCCTGGCTGCGCTCGACCTTCAGCGCCAGCCGGCGGTACCGGTCCGCCTTGTCCCAGAGCCCGTCGAGCGTCTGCACGAGCAGGTCGTTGTGCGAGGCCGAGTAGATCGCGTGGTGGAAGAGCCGGTGCGTGCCGAGCTCCTCGGCCTTCGGGTCGCTGCGCAGCGGAGCCAACTCGGCCGCGGTCGAGCGGATCACCTCGAGGTCGGCCCTGGTCCGGCGCTCGGCCGCGAGCCCGGCGGCGAGCGGATCCAGCGAGCGGCGTAGTTCGACGAGGTCGCGAGCCTCCTCCGCGTTCAGGGCGCTGACCCGTGCGTCGCGGTGCGCGTCGAGTTCGACCAAACCGTCGCTCATCAGCCGCCGCATCGCCTCCCGCAGGGGCGTCGTACTGATGCCCAGCTCGCGGGCGAGCGAGCCCTGCTGGATGACCGCGCCGGGCTCGAGCTCACCGCGCAGGATCTGCTGCCGGACGAGCTCGTAGGCGAGCTCCGCCTTGGTCGGGCGATGCCCGTTGTGGTCCTCCATCGGTCCTCCTCCCGAGCGGCGCCGAGGCTATAACCTACCGCAGCTCCGGGGCCGGCGTGGAGTGCTCGATCCGGTCCGCGGATCGACCGGTTCGAGGTGGTTATAACGCCGATTCACGCTGTATCCGTCTGTTTCAAGGCCTGAGACGTCGCCCACTGACCGCTTGACGACACAGATTATAACGAGCATTCTGATCCGGACGCCGACGAAGGGACTCCCCGTGCCGACCGACCACCAGCAGACCTACCGCCTCGGCATCCTGCTCGGCGACGGCATCGGGCCGGAGATCGTGCCCGCGGCCGTCGAGGTGATGGACGCGGCCGTCGCCGCGGCCGGCGCGAAGCCGATCGACTGGGTGCCGCTGCCGCTCGGAGCCGCCGCGATCGAGACGCACGGCAGCGCGCTGCCGACGGAGACGATGGCGGTGCTGCCCGAGCTCGACGGCTGGCTGCTCGGCCCGCACGACAGCGCGTCGTACCCGGCCGAGCACCGCGCCCAGCTGAACCCGAGCGGCATGCTCCGCAAGCACTTCGACCTGTTCGCGAACATCCGGCCCGCCAAGGCCTTCGAGGGCACGCCCGCACTGCTGCCGGGGATCGACCTGGTCGTGGTGCGGGAGAACACCGAGGGCTTCTACGCGGACCGCAGTACGTACAAGGGCACCGGCGAGTACATGCCGACCCCCGACGTCGCGATCGCGATGGGCATCTTCACCCGGCCCGCGATCGAGCGGATCGCGCGGCAGGCGTTCGAGCTGGCCCGGGGGCGGCGCAAGCACGTCACCGTCGTGCACAAGGCGAACGTGCTGCGCCTGACGACCGGGTTCTTCCTGGACATCTGCCGGGAGATCGGCGCGGAGTACCCCGAGGTCGAGCTGGACGACTTCCACATCGACGCGATGACGGTGCACCTGGTCCGCCGGGCCGCCGACTTCGACGTGCTGGTGACCGAGAACATGTTCGGCGACATCCTGTCCGACCTGACCGGCGAGCTGGCCGGGTCGCTCGGCATCGCGCCGTCGATCAACGCCTCGCTCGACCGGGCGATGGCGCAGGCCGCGCACGGCTCGGCGCCCGACATCGCCGGGCGGAACCTGGCCAACCCGATCGCGATGATCAACTCCGGCGCGATGCTGCTCGACTGGCTCGGCACTCGCCACGACGACGCCGGCGCCCGCAAGGCCGCCGCCCTGATCGAGAACGGTCTGGTGACAACGGTCCGCGCCGGCACCCGAACCACGGACCTCGGCGGCACCGCCAGTACTACGGACTTCGCCGCCGCCGTGGCCGCCACGATCGGTTCCGCATGAGCATGTTCCGCCTGCGCGGCATCGCGCCCGCGTATCTGCCTCGGACGCTCCGGATTCTGCTGGAGAACGCGCTTCGGCACGGGACGCAGTACGAGGTGCTGAGCAACTGGAAGCCGGGCGCGACCGGGGAGATCGAGGTCTTTGCGTCGCGGGTGTTCCTGCACGACACCAACGGGGTGCCGGTACTGGCGGATCTCGCGGCGATGCGGGACGCCGTGGCGGCGGCGGGTGGTAACGTGTCGACGGTGGATCCGCTGGTTCCGGCGGAGCTGGTGATCGACCACTCGGTGATCGCGGACGTGTTCGGCCGACCGGACGCGCTGCAGCTGAACGTGGAACTGGAGTATCACCGCAACGCCGAGCGGTACCGCTTCCTGCACTGGGGTCAGCAGGCCTTCGAGCAGCTGAAGGTGGTCCCGCCCGGCGCGGGCATCATGCATCAGGTCAACCTGGAGTATCTGGCCCGCGTGGTCGAGGAACGCGACGGCGTGGTCTTCCCGGATCTCTGCCTGGGCACGGATTCGCACACCACGATGGTGAACGGGCTCGGCGTGCTGGGCTGGGGGATCGGCGGGATCGAGGCCGAGGCGGCGATGCTCGGCCAGTCGGTGTCGATGGTGCTGCCGCCGGTGGTCGGCGTACGGCTGAGCGGGTCGCTCCCGGCCGGTGCGACGGCGACCGATCTGGTGCTGACGATCACCGAACGCCTGCGGGCGCACGGGGTGGTCGGCAAGCTGGTCGAGTTCCACGGTCCCGGCCTGGCTGATCTGCCGGTGGCGGACCGCGCGACGATCGCCAACATGAGCCCGGAGTTCGGCTCCACCGCCGCGTGGTTCCCGATCGACGAGCAGACCCTCACCTACTTGAAGTTCACCGGCCGCCCCGCCGCGCAGCTCACCCTGGTAGAGGACTACGCAAAAGAACAAGGCCTTTGGCACGACCCGGCCGTCGAACTCGTCTTCGACGAAGAAGTCCACTTCGACCTCGCCGAGGTCGCACCATCAATAGCCGGCCCCAGCCGCCCCGACCAGCGCATTGCTCTTGGTGATGTGAAAAAAGCAGTCTCCCCCGAGGGCGCGTCCAACACAGACGGGCTGTCGGATGGGGCGGTTGTCGTGGCGGCGATCACCTCTTGCACCAACACCTCCAACCCAGCCGTGATGGTGGCTGCGGGGTTGGTGGCTAAGGCTGCGGTTGAGCGGGGGCTGTCGAGCAAGCCGTGGGTTAAGACGACCCTGTCGCCAGGGTCGCGGGTGGTGATGGACTACCTGGGTGAAGCGGGGCTGACGCCGTACCTGGAGAAGCTCGGGTTTCATCTGGCCGGCTTCGGGTGCATGACCTGTATCGGTGCGTCGGGGGCGTTGATCGACGAGGTCGGGCAGCAAGTCCGCGAGCAAGGCCTGTCGGTGGCTGCCGTGCTGTCCGGCAACCGGAATTTCGAAGGCCGCATCCAGCCCGACGTGCGATCGAACTACCTCGCCTCGCCGCCGCTGGTGATCGCCTACGCGCTGACCGGCCGGATGGACGTCGACCTCGTCACCGAACCACTCGGCCTCGACCACGACGGCCGACCTGTCTACCTGCACGACCTCTGGCCCAAGCCGAGCGAGATCGACGCGGTGGTCCACGCCACGCTGCGGCCGCAGATGTTCGCCGACGCCTACGCGGACATCTTCGCGGGCGATGAGCGCTGGCAGCGGCTCGCCGATCCGGCCAGCGGCGACACCTTCGCCTGGGCCGAGGAATCCACCTACCTCCGCCGCCCCCCGTACTTCGAACTGCCCGCCGAGCCCGGCGATCTCCACGGGGCACGAGCCCTGGTCAGACTCGGCGACTCGGTCACCACGGACCACCTCTCACCGGCCGGCGCCATCCCGCCCGACAGTGTCGCCGGACGGTACCTGCAGGAACAGGGCGTTTCCAGGACCGAGCTGAACACCTACGCCTCCCGCCGCGGCAACCACCTCGTGATGATGCGAGGCGCCTTCGCCAACCTCCGGCTCAGGAACGCCCTGGCCGAGGGCGTCGAAGGCGGCGTGACCCGCAAGGACGGCGTCCAGTTGTCGATCTTCGAGGCGGCGATGTCGTACCGCCAGGACGACGTACCGGTGGTCGTTGTCGCGGGCAAGAACTACGGCACCGGCTCGTCCCGCGACTGGGCCGCCAAAGGTCCTGCCCTGCTGGGGGTCAGGGCAGTACTGGCGCAGTCGTTCGAGCGGATCCACCGGTCGAACCTGGTCGGAATGGGCATCCTGCCGCTGGAGTTCAGGCCGGGGGAGGGCGACGACCTCACCGGCGAGGAGCCCATCGACATCACCCTCGGCGCCGACGGTTTCGCGACGGTCGCGTCGGCGGGCCGGACCTACCGGCTGCGGATCCGGCTCGACACCCCGCGCGAGCACGACTACTACCGGCACGGCGGCGTGCTGCCCTACGTGCTCAGCAGGCTGACGGCGAGCGAAGCGTTGCCTGACTTGGAAAGTAACTAGTAAGCTTATGTAACAGGTGATGCAATTTAACTAAGGTTACGCTCACCTATCCCTGCTGGAAGGAAGAACGCGACATGACCGCGGAAGTTGCGGAGAGCCCGGCGGAACTGCACCACTCGCACCGGGACGTGACCGGCGGCTGGCTGCGGCCGGCCACGTTCGGCGTGATGGACGGACTGGTGTCGAACTTCGCCCTGGTGGCCGGTGTGGTCGGCGGCGGCGCGAGCGGCAAGGTGGTGATCGTCACCGGCCTGGCCGGACTGGTCGCCGGCGCCTGCTCGATGGCCTCGGGCGAGTTCACCTCGGTGTCCTCGCAGACCGAACTGATGAAGGCCGAGATCGAGGTGGAGCGGCGCGAGCTGGCCAAGCACCCCGAGGAAGAGCTGAAAGAGCTCACGATGATGTACGAGGCGAAGGGCCTGCGCCCCGAGCTCGCCGCCCAGGTGGCGAAGGAACTGACAGCCGACCCCGAGGTCGCGCTGGACGTGCACGTGCGCGAGGAGCTCGGCGTCGACCCCAACGACCTGCCGTCGCCGTGGCTGGCTGCCGGGTCCTCGTTCGCCGCCTTCGCGTTCGGTGCGGTGATCCCGCTGCTGCCGTTCCTGTTCGGTGCGGCGAGCGTGCTGCCGGCGTTGCTGCTGAGCGTGGTCGGCCTGGTCGTCACCGGCGGCATCGTCGCCAAGATCACCGCCCGGCCGTTCTGGTACGGCGGCGGGCGCCAGTTGCTGCTGGGCGGCCTGTCCGCGGCCGTGACGTACGCGATCGGTCTGCTGGTCGGAACCGGGCTGTCATGACCACGCGACCGCTGAACCTCACCGCGCTGGTGAAGCAGGTACCGAAGGGCGACCACAGTGGTCGCCTGGACGCCGACGGCCGGCTCGAACGGGCCGGCGCGGTCGCGGAGATGAATCCGTGGTGCCGCCGTGCCGTGGCCCAGGCCGTCCGCCTGGCCGGTGAGTCCGGCGGTCGCAGCACTGTGGTGACGATGGGTCCGCCCACCGCGACCGACGTACTGCTGGAGGCGCTGGCCTGGGGGATCGACGACGCCGTGCACCTGAGTGATCCGGCGCTGGCTGGATCGGACTGCCTGGTCACTGCTCGCGCGCTGGCGGCCACCGTCACCGTCGACAGCCAGGCGGACCTGATCCTGGTCGGCGCGAGCTCGGTCGACGGCAGCACCGGCGCGGTCGGCGCGATGATCGCCGAGCTCCTCGGCCTGCCGTACGTCGGTCCCGTCCTCGAGATCGAACCCGAGCAGGACGGTCCGGCGGTCCGGCTGCGGGCGACCGTGCAGCACGATGACTGGACCGAGTCCGTCCTCGTCGACCTGCCGGCCGTCGTCGCCGTCGCCGAGCGCTCCTGCCCGCCCTGCAAGGCCCCGGCCGAGACCTGGCCGACCGCCGACGCGATCCGTCGCCTGACCACCGCCGACCTGGCGCCCGCCGCGGCTCCTTCGGTGTCGCCGCTGTCCGCCTCTACGCCGGTTGCCGACCGAGAGGCCGGGCGGTGGGGGCTGGCTGGTAGTCCGACCAAGGTGGCCGGCGTGCGTCCGGTCGCGTTGACTCGCGAACCGGTCATCTTCCGTGGCAGTCCGCAGGTGCAGGCGTCCCGGGCGATCGCCGAACTGCTAGCCCGCGGTTGCCTCGACCAACTGGACCTGCAGGCCGAGTCCGAAGAGTTCGTTCCGCTCCAGCGGGTCGGCGACGCCGAGCGACCCGAGGTCGTGGTGCTGGTAGGCGCCGGACCTGAGGAAGGTACGCGCGCGCTGGTCGGTGCGGCCGCAGTACTGGCGGCTGGTGCTGGTGGGTCCGTGACCGCCGTTCGGACTGACGGCGGCACGGATGCGCCTGAGTTGTCCCGCTGGGGCGCCGACGCTGTTGTCACCCTGACCGGCGACGAGCCTCGCCCCGCGGCCGCGGCCCTCAGCGAGTGGCTGGCCGCACGCTCACCCTGGGCCGTACTCGGTGCCGCCCTGCCGTGGGACCGCGAAGTACTGGCTCGGCTGGCCGTCGCGTTCGGTGCCGGCCTGATGTCGGACCTGGTCAGCCTGACCGTGGACGGCGATCGGCTGATCGGCCTGAAGCCTTCGGGTGGTGGCACGCTCGCCGAGATCGTCAGCTACGGATCCCCGCAGATCGCCACCCTGCGGACCGGCCTGCTTCCCCTGCGCCGGCCGCGCTCCGCGGGACGCCCGCCGCACTCGGTACTGGAGGTCAAGCCGGACGACGCGATCCAGCGGGCGGACCGGCGTACCGGGGGTGAAGGCGACGCGCTCGATCGGGCCGAGGTCGTGATCGGCGTCGGCCGCGGCGTCGACCCCACGCAGTACGCCGAACTCGAACCAGTGCGCGTGCTCCTCGGCGCCGAGCTCGCCGCCACCCGCAAGGTGACGGACCAGGGCTGGCTGCCGCACGGACGCCAGCTCGGTATCACCGGCCGGAGCGTCGCCCCGCGGATGTACTTCGCGGTCGGCCTGTCCGGCAACCAGAACCACCTGGTCGGCGCGAGCCGGGCCGGGACCGTGCTGGCGATCAACACCGACCCCGCGGCCGAGATCTTCGCGCACTGCGACGTCGGGCTGGTCGCGGACTGGCAGGAGGTGATGCCGTACTTGGTCGATGGACTCAGTCTCGTCGACGGACTGCGGGACCGCGGTGCGACGGCCGACTGAGTCGGCGTCGGACCAAGAGCCGGGTCAACGGCCGGATAACCTGTCCGGCATGGCGACCCGACGTACCAAGGCCAAGAGTCCCGCTCAGGACGGCTGGCTGCTGCTGATCTACAAGGTGCCCAGTGAATCCTCACGGGCCCGGGTGGCGGTGTGGCGCGAGCTGAAGCGGCTTGGCGGGTTCTACGTCCAGCAGGCGGTGTGCGTTCTCCCGGACCGGGAGGAGCTGCGGGCCGGCATGGAGAAGGTGCGGGAGAAGGTGACCGAGCTTGGCGGCTCGAGCGTCTTCCTCACCCTGACCGATGTCGGCGACGACGCTCAGGACCAGTTCGTGGAGGGCTTCCGGACCCAGTCCGCGAAGGAGTACGCCGAGATCGTCGAGGAGTGCGAGACCAAGTTCGTCAAGGAGATCGAGTTCGAGCGGTTCCGGGAGAACTACACGTTCGAGGAGGCCGAGGAGATCCGCCAGGATCTGGAGAAGCTGCGGCGCTGGCTGGCCAAGGTGGAGGACCGGGACTGGATGGATGCCGATGGCAAGGAACTTGCCAGGGCGAAGGTGGCCGACTGCGAACGGCTGCTGGAGGAGTTCGAGGCGGACGTGTACGAACGCACCGAGGGCAAGGTCTGACGGCGAGGGTCCGACGGCAGGCGCTGACCTCGGCGCGGGCTACTTGTGGCGGGGCGGTTTGCGCTTCGCCTTCGGCAGGGTCAGCAGTCCCTCGTCGGCCAGCGAGTAGCCGTTCAGTTCCTCGCGGAGCTGGTTCATCCGTTCGGTGTAGCCGAGCGCCCGGTCGCGGTCGTGCGCGGCCACGGCGATCGTCAGCGCCTCCAGCAGGATGAGCACGGTGGCCTGGCTGGTGAACGTGCCGGGCCGGCTCATCGGTGCGGACAGCACGACGGCGACCTCGTCGCGCAGTGCCTCGCCGAGGGTGTCGGTCAGCAGGATCACCGGGATGCCGGTCGCGGTGCAGTAGTCCAGGATGATCCGGCTCTCCCGGTTGATCCGGTTGTGCCCGATCACGATCACCACGTCCTCGGGCTCGACCAGCAGCAACCGGTCGGCCAGCCGGTAGCCGGTGTCGGACGCGGCCCGGGCCCGGTGCCCGATCCGGGTCAGGTGGGTGGCGATGTACTCCGAGACGCCGCCCAGGCCGGCGAATCCGCAGATCACCGTCTCGCGGGCCGCCTCGATCAGCTCGACCGCCTTGCGGAACTCGTCGGAGTCGATCGTCCGCTCGGCTTCGGTCAGCCGCTCGATGTGATCCCGCAAGGTGGCGCTCAGGACGCCTTCGGGGCCCTCACCGACGGACTCCAGGCTGGCGCTCAGCCGGTTGGCCGGCGTCAGCAGGCTCTGCAGATGGCCCTGGAGCGAACGCTTCAGGCCGGGCAGTCCGTCGAAACCGAGGGCTTTGGCGGTCCGGACGACGCTGGCGTCGCTGGTGCCGGTAGCACGGCCGAGCTCCTCGGCCGAAGAGAACGCCGCCTCCTGGGGATGGGCGGACAGATACTCCGCCACCCTGCGTTCGGTCACGGTGAGCGTCCCGATCCGGGCTGCGACCCGCTCCTGCAAGGTGGGCGGCTTGGATTCCGCAACAGTCACGACGGCTCCTTCGCCTAGCAGTTTCGCTACCGGTACGTAGCGATCATGTCATCCGCCGGGCCCAGATCACCGACAGGTAAACGATCGGCCGGCCCGTTGACAGCCACTGTAGCAATCACTACCGTCAGATGAATATTCGTAGTGAACACAACGAATAGTTGATTTCTTCCGTATCCACACAGGAGATTCCGTGACCGAGTTGCTCACCATCGACGTCTCCGGCGCCGACCCGCGTGACCGCGGCCGCCAGTACGGCGAGGCCGCGCGCGAGCCGATCGCCCGCTCGGTGGCCTTCTACGCCGAGTCGGTGGCCCGCGCGACGGGCCTTCCCTGGCAGGACATCCTCGATCGCGCTCCCGCCTGGATCCCGGTGATCGACGGCTACCTGCCGGAGATCCTGGACGAACTGCGTGGCATCGCGGACGGATCCGGACGCAGCTTCGAGGAGATCCTGGTCCTGAACAGCCGCGGTGAGCTCACCCGCGGCAACCCGTTCGCCGAGCAGGCCGCGGACCGCAGTACCGACGACGAGGGCTGTACGTCGTTCGCGATGCTGCAGCAGGCCAACGCGCTCGGCCGGGTCTGGGCCGGCCAGAACTGGGACCTGTGGGACGGCATCGCCGACACGGTCGTCGTACTGCGGATCGCGCAGCCCGGCAAGCCGACCATCATCTGCCACGTCGAGGCGGGCCAGGTCGGCCGGCACGGCGCGAACTCCGCCGGTCTGGCCCTGAACGCCAACGGGCTGGGCGCCGGCTTCGGAACGGGACTGGGGGTCCCCGGAACCTTCGTGCGCCGCAAGGTGCTCGAGAGCTGGGACATGCACGACGCGCTGGACGCCATCTTCGGCGTCCGGCAGAGCCTGTCCAGCAACCTGTTGCTCACTCATGCCGACGGTTTCGCCATCGACGTCGAAACCACTCCCGGCCGGCACGGCTGGATGTATCCGACTGACGGTCTGCTGGTGCACGGCAACCACTTCCAGTCCTTCATCCCGCCGCAGATCGACCAGTCCTACAAGCCCTTCTCGGTGGATTCGCTCTACCGGACGCCGCGTGTCGAGGAGGGCCTGTCCCGGGCCCGCGTCGACGGCACCACCGAGGAAGCGGTCCAGACCATCGTGCAGACCACGATGAGTGACCACTTCGGCCACCCCAACGCCGTCTGCCAGCACGTCGACCCGCGCCGGCACGAGCTCGACCGCTATTCCACGATCGTGTCCAGCCTGGTCGATCTGACCACTGGTACGTATCGGCTCACTCCGGGCCTGCCCTGCGGCAACAGCTACCAGGCGGCCCCCTGGAACCTTTACGACGGTCCCGGTTCCGAGGACCGTCCGCACGTCCCTGGCCCGGCGCAGTCCCTCGCCGCCACCAGGTGATCCCCACATCCCTTGCCAGGCATCTTCGACTCGAGGAGCGAATGCCATGTCCCACCCCATCACGAGAATGCGGCGCCCCGTCGCCGCGCTCGCCCTGACTGTCGCCGCGGTCGCCCTGTCCGGCTGCGGCGGCTCTTCCTCCCCCGCGACCGGTGCCGCACCGAACGCCGACCGCGCCGCTGCCGCCAAGGGCATCAGCTCGGACGTCAACCTGGGTGAGTGCGGAAAGCAGACCCGTGAGGTCAAGCACGACCTCGGCACCACCACCATCACCGGCAACCCGCAGAAGGTGGTCGCGCTGGAGTACTCCTTCGTCGACGCGCTGGCCGCGGTCGGGATGGGCGCGATCGGCGTCGCCGACGACGACCACCCGGAACGGATCATCGAGCCGATCCGGGCCAAGACCGGCAAGTACACCTCGGTCGGGCTGCGGGCCACCCCGAACATCCAGGTGATCACCTCGCTGAAGCCGGACCTGATCATCGCCGACAGCGGCCGGCACAAGGCGATCTACGCCCAACTGGCCAAGATCGCGCCGACGATCGCCTACCCCAGCCTGAACGGCAACTACCAGCAGGTGCTGGACAGTGAGATGTCGGCGGCGATCGGGCTGAACAAGTGCGACGAGATGAAGGCCCGGCTGGCCGAGCACGACAAGGTCCTGACCGAGCTGAAGGCCAAGGTGCCGGCCGGTGAGCAGCGCAAGGCGTTGTTCGTCCGGGCCTCGGAGAAGGGCTTCACCGGCTTCCCGCCGAAGGCCTACACCCCGGGCGTACTGGCGGCCGTCGGCATCGGCACCGCGTTGCCGGACGAGAACGGCGACGCGTCGGTCTCGCTCACGCTGGAGACGCTGACCACCACGAACCCCGAGGTGATGTTCATCGCCCCGAACACCGGCCCGACGCTGACCGACCAGTGGGAGAAGAGCCCGCTGTGGAAGCAGTTGGACGCGGTGAAGGAGAACCGGACGTACACGGTCAACCCGGACACCTGGTCCCGGTCGCGTGGTCTGATCTCCGCCGAAGTGGTCGCCAAGGAAGCCGTCGAACTGCTCTACGGGAAGTGACATGTCCGTCCCTGTAGACACTGCGCCCAGACCCGCCGAGGAGACCTCCCATCGGCGGCCGAAGGTCACCACGAACAAGCAGCGGGTCACCTGGGTGACGCTGGCGCTGCTGGTGATCGTCGTCGTCGGTCTGGTCTGGGCCCTCTCGATCGGCAGTCAGCAGATCTCGCTGACCCGGTTGCCCGGCGCCATCTTCAAGGCCGACGAACCCGACGAGATGATCATCCAGTCGATCCGGCTGCCCCGGGTGGTGCTGGCGCTCTGCGTCGGCGCCGCCCTGGCGGTGGCCGGCGCGCTGATGCAGGCCGTCGCGGCGAACCCGCTGGCGGCGCCCGAGATCATGGGCGTCAACGCGGGTGCGGTCCTGGTCGTCGTCCTGGCGGTCACGATCGTCCCGTCGCTGTCCGGTGCGCCGACCATCCTGCTGGCCTTCGGAGGCGCGGCCGCGGCCGGTGTCTCGGTGATGCTTCTCGCCGGATCGGGGCGGGGCCGGGTCAGTCCGGTCCGCCTCGCGCTGGCCGGCGTGACGGCCAGCAGTCTGCTGATCTCGCTGACGCAGGTGCTGATCATCTTCGACGAGAACTCCACCGACAGCGTGCTGTTCTGGCTGGTCGGCGGCGTGAACTACGCCGGCTGGCACGACATCCGCAACCTGCTGCCCTGGCTCGTACTCGGGCTGATCGGCTCGTTCGCGATGGCCCGGCCGCTGAACCTGCTGGCGCTCGGTGACGACATGGCCCGCGGGCTGGGCCAGAACGTCGAGCGGACCCGGCTGCTCGGGTCGACGCTGGTGATCGTGCTCTGCGGCGCGGCCGTGTCCGTGGCCGGTCCGGTCGCGTTCATCGGGCTGATCGTGCCGCACATCATCCGCAAACTGGTGGGCTCCAACTACGCGGTCCTGCTGCCGTTGTGCGCTCTCGGCGGCGGTGTGCTGGTGCTCTACGCGGACGTCGTGTCCCGCTACGTGAAGCCGCCGTTCGAGGTACCGGCCGGTGTTGTCACGGCGTTGATCGGCGCACCGATCTTCGTCTACCTCGCGCGTCGACAGAAGGTGACCTCATGAACGAGCGAAGCGAGTTCATCATCAAACACCGTCCGACTCGTGTCTCGTCGGCGCCCGGAGCGAAGCGAGGACGTCGATGAGCACGACAACCATCGTCGCGCAGCATGTCCGCCGTACGTCGGTGGCGCAGCGGTATCCCAGGATCCTGATGGCGTCGCTCGGCGTGCTCGCGCTGGTGCTGAGCTTCTACGGTCTCAGCGTCGGCGCCACCGAGGTCTCGATGGGTGACGTGTTCCGGGCGCTGGTCGGCGACACGTCGACGCAGGCCTCGCAGATCGTGCTCGACTTCCAGTTGCCGCGCGTCCTGCTCTGCTGGCTGGTCGGTACCGCGCTCGCGATCTCGGGTGCGGTCATGCAAGGCGTGATCCGCAACCCGCTGGCGGCACCGGACATCATCGGTGTCACCAAGGGCTCGGGCTTCGCCGGCATGGTGCTGCTGCTCGCGATTCCCGGCCTGCCGGTGTTCGCGGTCGTGCCGGCCGCCTTCATCGGTGGTCTGCTGGCCGCGGGCATGGTGTACCTCTTCGCCTACAAGCGGGGAGCCACACCGGTCCGGATCGCGCTGGTCGGTATCGCGGTCAGTGCCGCGTTCGAGGCGGGCATCCGGTTCCTGCTGGTCCGCAACCCGCTGGACGTCAGTGCGGCACTGATCTGGCTGACCGGCAGCCTGTTCGGCCGGTCGATGCGATCGGTGCTCGAGATCCTGCCGTGGGTGCTGGTCCTGGTCCCGTTGATCATGATCTGGAACCGCAAGCTCGACGTCCTCGGGCTCGGCGACGACCTGGCCGCCGGCCTCGGCGAGCCGGTCGAGAAGACCCGCCGGATGCTGCTGTTCTTCGCCGTCGCGCTCGCGGGCGCCGCTGTGGCGGTGTCCGGCACGATCGGCTTCGTCGGCCTGATCGCGCCGCACATGGCCCGCCGGGTCTTCGGCGGCAAGCACCTGGCGTCGATCCCGGCCGCCGCGCTGTTCGGTGTCCTGCTGATGCTGATCGCCGACATGCTCGGCCGTGGTCTGGCCCCGCCGCTCGAAATCCCCGCCGGCCTGGTGACAGCCGTCGTCGGTGGCCCGTACTTCCTGTACCTGCTCGTGAAGACCGGAAAGTAGGAGATCCGCCATGCGTCTGCAGGCACAAGGCGTTCAACTGGCCTATGACAAGACCGTCATCGCCAACGACCTGACGCTGACCATCCCGGACGGCAAGGTCAGCGTGCTGATCGGTCCCAACGGCTGCGGCAAGAGCACCGCGCTGCGGGCTCTGGCCCGGCTGCTGCCACCGGCCAAGGGCAGCGTGGTCCTGGACGGCAAGTCGATCCACGACACCCCGACGAAGGAGGTGGCCCGGCTGCTGGCGATCCTGCCGCAGGTTCTGGTCGCGCCGGAGTCCATCTCGGTCGAGGACCTGGTCTGGTTCGGCCGCCACCCGCACCGGACCTCTCTGAAGGTGCCGAGCGAGGCCGACAAGGAAGCCGTCGAGTGGGCCTTGAAGGTGACCAGTACCGCGGAGTTGCGGCACCAGCACGTCGACCAACTCTCCGGTGGTCAGCGGCAGCGGGTATGGATCGCGCTCTGCCTGGCGCAGGGGACCGACCTGATCCTGCTGGACGAGCCCACGACGTACCTCGACGTCGCGTACCAGTTGGAGGTGCTGGACCTGCTGCACCAGCTCAACCAGGAGCAGGGTAAGACGGTCGCGATGGTGCTGCACGACTTCAACATGGCGGCGGAGTACGCCGACCACGTGTTCGTGATGAAGTCCGGCGCCCTGGTCACGGAGGGGCCGCCGGAGGAGGTGTTCACCTGCGACATCATCCGCGACGTCTTCGGAGTGGAGTCGAAGGTGGTTCCGCATCCGGTCAGCGGCAAGCCGATGTGCATCCCGATCCGGGCCGGACTGCGGGACCGTGCCAATCTGGCAGTGGCGACCGGATGAACCCGGCGAAGGGGCGGTAAGGCATGACGGAACAGTTCACACCCGCGGCGATCGCGGCTCGATCGAAGCGGGTCGCGCCGCGGCTGCGCGAACACCTGCCGGTCACGCCGCTGGTGCCGTACGGCGCGTTCAGCGAGGAGCTCAATGCGGAGGTGCTGGTCAAGTCCGAGCACCTGCAGCGCACCGGTTCCTTCAAGGCGCGCGGCTCGATGTCGAAGATCCTGACCCTGACCGACGAGCAGCGCCGGCGCGGGGTGGTGACGGCCTCGACCGGCAACCACGGGCTCGGGGTCAGCAACGCGCTGGCCACGCTCGGCGGGCGCGGCATCGTCTACGTCCCGGAGAACGCCTCCGTCACCAAGGTCGCGGCGATCAAGCGCCTCGGGGTGGAGGTACGGGCCCAGGGCACCGATTCCGGTGCGCTCGAGCTGGTCGCCCGCGAGTACGCCGCCGAGAACGACCTCACCTACGTACCGCCGTACAACGACCCGGACATCGTCGCGGGTCAGGGCACGGTCGGGGTGGAGATCCTCGAACAGCTGGCCGGGCAGGACCTGGACGCGGTCTTCGTGGCCGTGGGTGGTGGCGGCCTGGTCAGCGGGGTCGCCTCGGTGCTCAAGCAGCACCGTCCGGGAATCCGCGTGTACGGCGCCTCGCCGGTGCGCGACGCCCCGATGGTGGCGTCGATCGAGGCCGGCAAGATCGTCCAGGTCGACGCGCAGGAGACCCTGTCCGACGGGACGGCCGGCAGCGTCGAGCCCGGCAGCATCACCTTCGAGCTGTGCCGGGAGCTGGTCGACGACTGGATCCTGGTCAGCGAGGACGCGATCAGCGCCGCACTGCGGATGGTGATCGACACCGAGCACCAGCTGATCGAGGGATCGGCCGCGATGGCGTTCGCGGCCGCGCGCGCCCGGCGTACCGAGCTGGAAGGCCGGCGGGTGGCGATCGTGTCGTGTGGCGGCAACATCTCGGCGAGCACGTTGGTGGCCGCGCTGGCCTGATC